>NZ_ANBD01000131.1 GCF_000341005.1 Nocardiopsis alkaliphila YIM 80379
TGCCCGACAGCGTCGCCACCGTGCGTGTGCTGATGTTCGTCGCGGGTCTCATCGGTGTGCTGTTCGGTCTGCTCCAAGGGGCCGGCGCGTTGATGGCCTTCCACAGTGAGGAGATCGCCCGGGACCTCTTGGACGGCGCGTCGGGGCACCAGAGGAGTGTCGCCGAGCTGGTACGGGCCTTCGCTCCCGGGGGCGCGCTCTTCCTCGCCTACGGGGCTCTATCCCTTCTGTTCGCCTCTCGGATGCCGGACCGTGACGTCGCCACCCTGTACACCGTGCTGGGCTTCCAGACGTTGGCCGCTCTGGTCCTGCTCTTGGTCCTGGTCACCGGCGAGTTCGTCTCGGTCATCGCGCTGCTCTTCACGGTCGGCGTGATCGTTCTGATGCTCCTGCCCGCCACACGTGCCTACTACGGGAACGAGCCGACACCGCCCGAACCCCGAATGGATCACTGAGCCGACCTGGGAGCCGAACGGCACATCGGCCCGAAAGCTCCGTCGGCTCCGACTTCGGCGCGGCTCGCCGGCGATAGCCTGGGAAACGACAGGGCCGCCGTCCTCGCCTTCGAGGCGACCGGCTTCGGTGGCCATGACCGACCATGCGCGCACGTACCGGGATTCCCTCTACGATGGGCCCCTATCGACCATGCGTGACCACGGTCCCACCCAGGGACAACCCCGCCGCCTCGGCAGCGGCGGAGCCGAACACAGGAGGGCATCAATGGAGACGGCAGAGATCGCGCGCCGCTTCCTCGGTTTCTTCGAGAAGAACGGACACACCGTGGTGCCCTCGGCAAGCCTGATCGCCGAGGACCCCACTCTGCTGCTGGTACCGGCGGGCATGGTCCCTTTCAAGCCCTACTTCCTGGGTCAGCGTACGGCTCCGTGGGACACCGCGACCAGTGTCCAAAAGTGCATTCGCACCATCGACATCGAAGAGGTCGGCAAGACCCCTCGACACGCCACCTTCTTCCAGATGCTGGGCAACTTCTCCTTCGGCGACTACTTCAAGGAGAAGGCGATTCCGCTGGCGTGGGAACTGATCACCACCCCCGTCGACCAAGGCGGTTTCGGTATCGATCCGGACAAGCTCTGGGTCACCGTCTACCTCGACGATGACGAGGCCGCCCGGATCTGGCGCGATGAGGTGGGCGTGCGTCCCGAACGCATCCAGCGCATGGGCAAGGAGGAGAACTACTGGGACATGGGCGTACCCGGTCCCTGTGGTCCCTGCTCGGAGATCTTCTACGACCGCGGGCCCGAGTACGGGCTCGACGGTGGCCCCGAGGCGGACGAGAACCGCTACGTCGAGATCTGGAACCTCGTCTTCATGCAATACGAGCGGGGTGAGGGCAGTGGCAAGGAATACCCGATCCTCGGCGAGCTGCCCAAGAAGAACATCGACACCGGTATGGGCCTGGAACGTCTGGCCATGGTCCTTCAGGGCGTCGACAACATCTACGAGACCGACATCATGGGCCGGGTGCTCAGCCGCGCCGCCGAACTGACCGGTACCTCCTACGGGGCGGACGAGGACGACGACGTGATGCTCCGCGTGGTCGCCGACCACGTGCGCAGCGCCGTCATGCTCGTGGGGGACGGTGTCAAGCCCGGCAACGAGAAGGCCGGCTACGTCCTGCGTCGCATCCTGCGTCGCTCCATCCGCAACCTGCGCCTGCTCTCGGGCACCGACTCCTTCTTCCTGCACGAGCTGACCGCCGTCAGCATCGACGCCATGAAGGACATCTACCCCGAGTTGCTGGACAAGGCCGACGTCGTCCACAGCGTCATCGACACCGAGGAACGCAACTTCGCCGACACCCTGCGCGCGGGGACCGCCCTGTTCGGGCGCGCGGCCGAGCGCACCCGTGCCGAGGGCGGCACCGTCTTCTCCGGTGCGGACGCCTTCCAGCTCCACGACACCTACGGCTTCCCCATCGACCTCACCCTGGAGATGGCCGCCGAACAGGGCCTGAGCGTGGACGAGGGCGCCTTCCGCGAGCTCATGCAACGCCAGAAGGACACCGCCAAGGCCGACGCCAAGGCCAAGAAGCTCGGCAACGCCGACATCTCCGTGTACGGGCGCCTGCACGAGACGGCCGGCGACACCGATTTTCTCGGCTATACCGACTCCGACAGCGAGTCGCACGTGCGCGGCCTGGTCGTGGACGGAGTGGGCGTGCCCGCGGCCAAGGCGGGCGACAAGGTCGAGGTGGTCCTGGACCGTACCCCGTTCTACGCCGAGAGCGGTGGTCAGCTCGCCGACACCGGCACCTTGACCGTGGACGGGCGTGGTGTGGTGGACGTCGAGGACGTGCAAAAGCCCCTGCCCGGTCTGTTCGTGCACAGGGGGACCGTGCGCTCGGGTGAGGTCGTCCTGGACGACACCGTGCACGCGTCCATCGACACCGGCCGCAGGAGCGCCATCGAGCGTTCCCACTCGGCCACCCACCTCATCCACTCGGCATTGCGCAACGCGCTCGGCCCCACCGCGGGGCAGGCGGGTTCGGAGAACAGCCCTGGGCGGTTGCGGTTCGACTTCACCGCGGACAAGGCCCTGGGCGGTGACCGCTTGGCCGAGGTCGAGGAAGAGGTCAACACCGTCCTGGCCGGCGACATCGCGGTTCGGACCAAGGAACGGGACCTGGACGAAGCGCTGAAGATGGGCGCCCTGGCCATGTTCGGCGAGAAGTACGGTGACCGGGTCCGCGTCGTGGAGATGAGCGACTACTCGGTCGAGCTGTGCGGGGGGACCCACGTGGGCTCCACCGCCAGGCTGGGCATCGTCAAGTTGCTGGGAGAGTCCTCCATCGGTTCGGGCGTGCGACGTGTGGAGGCGGCCGTGGGCGTGGACGCCTTCAGGCGCCTGTCCAAGGAGTCGGCGTTGGTCGGTCAACTCTCCGAACAGCTCAAGACGCCGCGTGAGGAATTGCCCGAGCGGATCGACTCCATGGTCTCCCGGCTGCGGGTCGCGGAGAAGGAGATCGAGAGGCTGCGTGGGGCTCAGGTGCTCCAGGCCGCCGGTGAGATCGCCTCCGGTGCCCGCCGCCACGGTTCGGCGCTGGTCGTGGCCACCGCGGCACCCNCCGAGGGTGCGAGCGGCGACGACCTGCGCAAGCTGGTGCTGGACGTACGCGGACGCCTGGGTGAGGAGGAACCCGTGGTCGTCGCGATGACCGCCGTGCCCAAGGACCGCCCCGTCGTGGTGATCGCCACGAACAAGGCGGCGCAGAAGGCCGGTATCAAGGCGGGCGACCTGGTGGGTGTGGCGGCCCGAGCCCTCGGCGGCGGTGGCGGCGGCAAGCCGGACATCGCCCAGGGCGGCGGCAGTGACCCGAGCAAGGTCGGCGAAGCCCTGCGTGCCGTGGAGGCGCGCGTGGCCGGCGCCTGAGCCTTTGAGAACGCCCCGCACGGTTCTACTCGTGCGGGGCGTTCTTCCCCCGTCGGTCTCTTCGCCCTGCGCCCCGAGGGACTAACCACCTGCATCGTGACTCTCTGTGTTCATTCGGTTTCATTATCTTTTTCGGTTCGTCGCGGTGTCGAACCGGTCATCCTCGCCGCGTTCGCTTCGAGTCGGAGCCCAGGTGGCCTACACTCGGACGGTACGTGTTCGCTCTGGGCCCCGCCGCCACGAATCCGATACGAGGCCTCCCATCCGATCGGAGAACCCCGAACGGGCGGCCGTCCAAGCCGAGGTGCCAAGGCTGCACGTCGGCATCGAATCGGGCATACTGTGGCGCGCCGCAGCCGATTCCCATGGCTGCCTGCGCGGCTTTCCCGCGATTCCGCTGATGAACAGGACCACCGTGTTGAGGATTTCCCAACAGCGGTGCTGTGCCATCGACCGCACAGCCCCTTTGCGCGCCCGCCCCGCCCCCGGGGAGGCGTCCTCGTGAGACATGGGGTCCGTTTGGCCATCGACCCTGGCAACGCCCGGATCGGAGTCGCCGCGAGCGATCCGAGTGGAGTACTCGCCAGCCCGGTCGAAACGGTGCCGCGAGGCCGGGGCGACACCCAACGCATAGCCCTTCTCGTGGTGGAGAAGGAAGCCCGCGAGGTCATCGTGGGCTACCCCGCATCACTGTCCGGCAAGGAGGGGCCGGCCGCCCGGTCCTCCCGTGAGTTCGCGAACTCCTTGGCCCGGATCCTCGACCCCGTCCCCGTCAGGCTCGTGGACGAACGACTCACCACGGTGACCGCGCAGGGTCAACTGCTCTCCGGTGCCTCCTTCGGTAAGAAAGGGGCCAAGGGTGGTCGCGCCCGCCGCTCGGTCATCGACCAGGCGGCTGCCACCGTGCTCTTGCAGAGTGCCTTGGACCAGGAACGGTCGACAGGCCATCCCCCGGGCGAGATCGTCCGTGTCAGCCAGGGAGAATCCGATGACCGACAGGGATGACTACCCCGACAGTCCCTACCGTGGCCACCCTGACCGTCAGGGCGGCTACGACTACGACCCGTTGAGCGACCCCCTCCCCGCGCAACCTCCGTCGCGCGGCCGCAGGGCGCGACCCGAACCGGAACAGGGTCCTTGGAACGATCCGGTGGGGGCCGGTGATTTCCAACACGCCGGACCGCTCTCCGAACGACCTTCACCACCAGGGCGCCGTCGCAGGGCACAGCCCTTTGAGGACACGGCCGATGAACGGTCCGCGACGCCCCCGCGCCGATTCGGGGCCGCCGACGCCCTGCGTGGCAGCCGGGCCGCACGCAGCGGACGGACACGGCGTGAAGCGCCTCGGCCCGCACCCCAGGCCCCCGGAGAACACCAACGTTCCGGAGTCGACTCCACCCAGGCGGCACTCGACGCGCTGACCAACCTGGCCGGTGCCCCCACCGAGCCCGGCCGGGGGCGGGCGGAAACCGATCAGAGGGCGAGCGAACCGCCTCACACGGGTCGACGCGCACGTACCGACGACGGGCCCGAGGCCCGTTCGCCGTTCTGGGGTGACGAGGAGGAGGGGCCCACCCCCGCCTTCTTCGCCGATGAGCCCGATGACGAGCCCAAAGGCCGCCGTAGCCGCCGTCAACGGGCCAAGGAGGAACGTGGGCGTTCCCGGGAAACGGGCGCGTTCGAGGCCGTGTCGGAGGAACGATCCACCGAGCGTCGCGGTCGACGTCGCGCCCGTCGTGGCGCGCAGGAGGAGGACACCGACGCCGGTTCCTTCGCTTTCGAAGGGTCGGAGACCGGCGCCTTCGCCGAGCCCGAGCCGCGAGGCCGCCGTGGTGGCCGCCGTCGGCGTGGTGCCGGGGACGAGCCGGCTCCCGCGTCCGACCGGGCCCGGGAGGAGAACCAGGACAGTGCCGCCTTCCCCTCCGTGAGCGACCCCGGAGGAGAGGAGGAGGGCTCCTCGGACACCGGCGCCTTCCCCCTTCCTGGCGAGGAGGAGCCGGTCCGTGGTCGGCGTCGTGCCCGTCGCTCCCGCCGTTCCAAGCCCGAGCCCATCGAAGAAACGGTCGATGAGGAGCCGGAGGGGGACGAGTACGAAGAGGCCAGCCTGGAGGAGATCGCCGCCTCCTATGGCGATAGCCGTGCCAACCGCAAACGGCTCAAGGCGGCGAAGAAGGCCCGGGCCAAACGCGAGGAGGCCGCCAGGGGCGGCTCCCGGCGCCGTGGGAACAAGGGCCTCATGATCCTGCTCGCGCTGGTGCTGATGCTGGTGATCGCCGGCGGTGGCTTCGCGGTCATGCGCACCTACCTCTTCCCGTCCGACTTCGATGGAACGGGTTCGGGCGAGGTCATCGTGGTGATCGAGGAGGGGCAGAGCGGCACGGCCGTCGCCCAGACCCTGGTGGATCAGGGCGTGGTCGCCAGCACACGGTCCTTCACCAACGCGCTCGGGCGACAGGGCCAGAGCGTCGTGCCCGGTACCTACGCCTTGGCCGAAGGCATGAGCGGGGAGGCCGCCGTGGCGGCCCTGTCCGACCCGGCCAATCGGGTCGGTGGTCGGGTCACCATCCGTGAAGGGCTGCGCGGCGATCAGATCCTGGAGCAACTGGCGGAGAACACCGGCGTGTCCCTGGAGGAACTTCAGGAGGCCTACGCCATGACCGACGAACTCGGTCTGCCCGAGTACGCCACAGAGGGACCCGAAGGCTACCTGTTCCCGTCCACGTACCGGTTCGAGCCCGAGACCGAGGCCCTGTCGATGTTGCGCACGATGGTCACCCAGCACCGGCAGCTCACGGAGAGCATCGACCTGGAGGGACGGGCCGAGGCACTCGGTTACGACGCCAACGAGGTCATGGCGATCGCCTCCATCGTCCAGGCCGAGAGCGGGGGTGTCGACGACATGGCCAAGATCTCCCGGGTGGTCCACAACCGCTTGGAGATCGACATGCCGCTCCAGATGGACAGCACCTGCTTCTACGCCATCGGTGAGTACGGTATCGCGCTCAACAACGACCAGTTGGCCGCCTGCGAGGCCGATACCAGCGGGTTCGACACCTATCACCGGACCGGCCTGATCCCGGGCCCGTTCGTGGCGCCGGGGGAGGACGCCCTGGAGGCGGCCCTGGAACCGGAGGAGGGCGACTGGCTGTACTTCGTGGCCACCGACCCCGAGAACGGTGTCACCGAGTTCGCCGAGACCCACGAGGAGTTCGAGGTGCTCAAGGAGCGCTTCCAGGAGACCTGGGGCGGTGGCGGAAACTGACACGCGCCGCGGTCCTGGGCTCGCCGGTGGCCCACTCCCTCTCGCCCATCCTGCACTCGGCCGCCTACGCCGGGATGGGGTTGACCGACTGGTCCTATGGTCGTCACGAGTGCGACGAACAGGGGCTGGCGGGCTTCCTCGCCGGGCTCGATCCGGCCGAGTGGGCCGGGCTCTCCCTCACCATGCCGCTCAAGCGGGTGGCCATGGCCTCGGCCGCGTGGGTCAGTGACTTGTCGCTCGCCGTGGGCGGAGCCAACACCTTGGTGTGGAGGGAGTGGGGATGGGCGGCCCACAACACCGACGTGGAGGGCATCAGCACCGCGCTGATCGAGGCGGGGATCACCACCCCACGCGCCGCGGTCGTGCTGGGGGCGGGGGCCACCGCGGCCTCCGCCCTGGCGGCCCTGCGCGAACTGGGCCATGGGGGCCCGGTCACCGTGCTGGCCCGCGACACGACCCGGACCAGGGAGGTGGCCGCGGCCGCCGAACGCCTGGGCGTGGTGACGAGGGTGGCTCCTTTGGCGAAGGTGGAGGAGTACCTGGACACCGACCTGGTGGTCTCCACCCTGCCCTCCGGGGCCGCGGACGAGTACGTCGAAGCCTTGGCCCGGTCCAGGGCCGACCTGTTCGACGTGGTCTACGCGCCCTGGCCCACCAAGGCAGCCGAGGCCGTCGCCGCTCGAGGTGGACGTGTGGTGGGGGGCTTCCCCATGCTGTTGCACCAGGCCGTGGCCCAGGTCCGTCTGATGACGGGCATCGAGGAGGTCCCCGTGGCGGCCATGCGCGCCGCGGGTGAGGCCGAGTTGGCCCGACGCGCGTGATCCCATGGTCCTGTGGGGACCCGAGTGCTCACCACTACTGGTATATTCGGAGTATCGACTTGGTCCGGTGTGTCTCGACGCATCGGAACCGCAAGCGGAGATGATCCTCCCACCCACAGGGCCACGCTCATGTGGGTTCCGGTCACACGACAAGTCCGCCCTGCTCTCGTCTCGGGTATCGGTTTCCGGTGTCCCCGCGCGTACGGCGGTGGCTTCGTCGTGAACTTTCGGTCGGATCGCCCCGCTTGCACACGCTGGCGGGGTTTTTGCTTTGCACGGACCCCGGAGCGGGCGGGTGGCCTGAACAAGCGCGGGCGACCCGGTCGAACAGGCCGACCACCACACGGTGGACGGCCGGTCCCAGGTAATCCGAGAAAGCTAGGGAGGGGTCTCATCAGCGCCGAGCCCCGCATCAATGACCGTATCCGGGTGCCCGAGGTCCGACTCGTCGGACCCAACGGTGAGCAGGTCGGAATCGTCTCCGTGCAGGACGCCCTGCGTCTGGCCCAGGAGTCCGACCTCGACCTCGTCGAGGTCGCACCGACCGCGCGCCCGCCGGTCGCCAAGCTGATGGACTACGGCAAGTTCAAGTACGAGTCCGCGGTCAAGGCCCGTGAATCGCGCAAGAACCAGTCGAACACGATCATCAAGGAGATCAAGCTCCGCCCGAAGATCGATCCGCACGACTATGAGACCAAGAAGGGTCACGTCGTCCGGTTCCTCAAGAGCGGTGACAAGGTCAAGGTGACGATCATGTTCCGCGGTCGTGAGCAGTCCCGTCCCGAACTGGGACGTCGTCTGCTGGCGCGGCTGGCCGAGGACGTCCAGGACCTGGGCATGGTCGAGTCCCAGCCCAAGCAGGACGGCCGAAACATGGTCATGGTGATCGGCCCGCACAAGAAGCGGTCCGACCACAAGGCCGAGGCCCGCGCGGCGGCCGGGGACAAGGTCCGCCGCGAGCAAAGCGACCAGGCGTAGGGCGCCGGGGGAGTCTCCCACCGCCCGGCCGCCGCGAAGGCGGCGGGTGGTGGGGTGGGCTGCGCGCGAACGGCCCGAATGCACGGGAGTGCGACCCGAGACCCGCCTAGCGCGGAACAACCGCGTCATCCGTTTTCGGACGGGTGCCGCGCCGACCGAGTAGGAGACGACGGCGACATGCCGAAGAACAAGTCCCACAGTGGAGCCAAGGACCGCTTCAAGGTCACCGGTTCCGGCAAGATCATGCGCCGCCGTGCCAACAAGAACCACATCCTTGAGCACAAGACCTCCAAGCGCAAGCGCAAGCTGAGCAACGAGATCCAGCTCTCCCCGGCCGACACCAAGAGCATCAAGAAGCTCCTGGGCAAGTAGGACCGGAAACCTTCAGTCCTCCTCGGCAGTGCCCCTGCGTTCGACCCGGTCGGCGTGTGAAGGTGCTCGGAGGGCGACCACCCGAAGCGAACACGGACCGTCCGGGCCTGCCCTGGCCGGGCCGGTCGGCGCGCCGCGCGCGCCGGAAGAACCAATGAGGGAGTCACTGTGGCACGCGTGAAGCGGGCTCTCAACGCCAAGAAGAAGCGCAAGGTCGTTCTCGACCGGGCCAGTGGTTACCGCGGGCAGCGCTCGCGCCTGTACCGCAAGGCCAAGGAGCAGATGCTCCACTCGATGACCTACTCCTACCGGGACCGCAAGGACCGCAAGGGGCAGTTCCGTCGTCTGTGGATCCAGCGCATCAACGCCGCCTCCCGTGCGCACGGCCTGACCTACAACCGTCTCATCCAGGGTCTGAAGCTGGCCGAGATCGAGGTCGACCGTCGCATGTTGGCCGAGCTGGCCGTCAACGACGAGGCCGCCTTCGCCGTCTTGGTGGAGAAGGCCAAGCAGGCCCTGCCCACCTCGGCCGCGGCCTAGGACTCGGTAAGACAAGACGGGTAGCGATGGCGAGCCACGAGTTCACGAGTGTCCGATCACCCAGGATCAAGGGGGTTCGGCGGCTCGCCAAACGCACCTTCCGCCAGCGTGAGCGGCGCTTCCTCGCGGAGGGCCCTCAGGCTGTGCGGGAGGCTCTGGCCGCCGTCAACGGCGGCTCCGGGCGATCCCCCTATGGTGGGACCGCCCATGGCGTGGTCGATGTCTACGCCACGGCGGAAGCCATGCAACGCCACATCGACCTGATGGACGCCGCCCACACCGCGGGCGTGCCCACCCACCGGGTCAGCCTCGACGTGATGTCCGAACTCACGCAGACCATCACCCCTCAGGGGGTCATCGCGGTCTGCGAGTTCGTGGACGTCCCCCTGGACAGGGTCACCGACGTGCGGTTGGCCGTGGTCCTCTCCCATGTGCGCGATCCCGGTAACGCGGGGACGGTCCTGCGCACCGCCGACGCGGCCGGCGCCGACGCCGTCATCTTCACGGACGCCTCCGTGGACCCCTACAACGGCAAGTGCGTACGCGCCTCGGCCGGAAGCCTGTTCCACCTGCCCGTCGTGGTGGGGGTACCGGTGGCCCGGGTGATCGACTTCCTGCACGAGGGCGGGGCCAAGGTATGGGCGGCCGATGGCGGTGGAGACAGGGACCTGCACCAGGTAGCCGATAACGGCGATCTGAACGGCCCGGTGGGCTGGGTCTTCGGCAACGAGGCCTGGGGGTTGCCGGAGGAGACGGTCCGGCTCACCGACGGGGCGGTCAGCGTTCCTATCTACGGCGGGGCCGAAAGCCTGAATCTGGCCACGGCCGCCGCGGTGTGTCTGTACACCACCGCCAGACAGCAGCGACGCTCCTGAGCCGGGTCTCGAACAACCTTTGTCGCACTCTGGATGATCACTCTCGGTGTTCTTCCCCGCTGTCCGAGCCGGGCGTTTCCGGTGGGGTACGCACAGTCGGTAACGGGTCATGTGAACCTCCCAGAATGCACGTGCACCGGAGCCGAGTGTCGATAGGGTCGAACCGACACCACGGTGGTTCATGCGTATCCCGCGTGGGCGCCCACACCCGACCCGTGTCACGGATGATGGGGGCGCTCGTCCTGTCCATACGGCAGGCTTGGCCACACGGCGTGAGCGTGCGGACGTGACGGCGGTCGGTCGGAGCCTCCACCGCACGGGTACGGGTGGCGCCCCGGTGTCTGTACGCTCGGATTCCCACCGGGCTCGTGCCTCCACACGTGAGGCGTACCAGGTGGGAGTGCGGGGTAGACCTGCGGTGGTGTCCAAGGAGAGTCCCTGGGACGGGTACCACCGACCAGTGTTCCGCGGCCCTCGAAGGCTGGGTGCCGTGGACCTTCGGAGGGGAGCGGGGAGAGGCGTGGGTAGCGGCCGGCAGGTGGATCGACCGGCGGAGTACTCCGACGGTGCGACGGCGCACACGACGGACGAACCCGCACTGGCCGACCTCGACATCGCCTCGTCCGTGGGCGCGCCACTGCACGCCGACGACCTGCCCGACGGTGTCGTCGTCGCCGACGCTCGAGGCCACGTCGTCCTGTTCAACGCCCAGGCCGCTCGACTCGTCGGAGTTCCCGTCGCTTCCGCGCTCGGCCGCGACTACCGCACCGTCCTACCGCTGCGCGGGCTCGACGGCCACGACTGGTGGGAGGCCAGCGACCCCTACGGTGGCGACCCGGACCGCAACCGCCAGGTCGAACGCGTACTGTGCCTGCCGGACGAACGCGAACTCCTCGTCGCCGCCCGCTACGTTCGTGCCCGGCCAGGAGGAGCCCTGGTGCGCCTGGTCGTCACGCTCAGGGACACCTCCGCGCGCTCCGATCGCTCCAGAGCCGACCTGGTCTCCGAGGTCGCCCACGAACTGAGGTCCCCCCTCACCAGTGTGAAGGGTTTCACCTCCACCCTGCTCACCAAGTGGGAACGGCTCACCGACGAGCAGAAGTTGTTCATGCTGGAGACCGTCAACGCCGACGCCGATCGGGTCACCCGTCTCATCCACGACCTGTTGGACGTTTCTCGCATCGAGTCCGGTCGCCTGGAGGTGCGTCGGCAGGTGGTCGACCTGCCCGAGGTCGTCCGTAGGATGGTCGCCGGTCGGGTCGCCGCCGGTGAGACGGAGGAACGTTTCAGGGTCGAGACCCACGGAGAGCTTCCTCGGATGTGGATCGACCCCGACAAACTCGAACAGATCCTCGCAAACCTCGTGGAAAACGGGGTACGGCACGGCGCTGGTACTGTCAGTATCGTGATCGAGCCGTGTGAGGGAGGAGCAGCGGTGTCGGTGCGCGACGAAGGCCAGGGCATAGCGCCCGAGACCATTCCGCGCGTCTTCCGCCAGTTCTGGCGTAGCAAGCGCCGTGGCGGAACCGGCCTGGGGCTGTTCATCGTCAAGGGTCTCGTGGAGGCCCACGGCGGCACGATCACCGTCGGCCGCGCCCCAGGCGGTGGCGCCGAGTTCCGATTTACCATGCCCGCCGGGACGCCCGAGTTCGTCTGATCCTCAGACCCTTCGGCCCCGGTGGGCGTACGTGGTCGTGCCTCGTGTCCGGTCAGTGGAGCGCGTGGGCGACCCGTCAACCCTGGGATTGCTGTGAGACCTGGGCCGGCTTCGCATCCGGCTCGCGGTAACCCGTGCTTCTTCCTGTCGGCTTCGTCCGCCCCGAGCGGACCGTGACTGCCGCCCGTGCCGGTGTGAACCGGCGCGGCGACGGCGAGGCAACCACATGTCTGCACCGAACAATTCCTTCGACCCGGTCGAGGTGACCCCACTGCACCCCGACGAGGTCGCCCGCATGCGCGAGGAGGCGTTGGCCGCCATCGAGGCCGCCGCTGACCTCGCCGAACTCAAGGAGGTCCGGCTCGCCCACGCCTCGGACCGATCCCCGCTGGCCCTGGCCAACCGTGAGATCGGTGCCCTGCCCCCGGCGGCCAAGGCCGAGGCGGGAAAGCGCGTGGGCGGCGCCCGCCGTGACGTCGGCCAGGCCCTCAAGGCCCGCCAGGCCGTCCTGGAGGCCGAGCGCGACGAGCGTGTCCTCATCGAGGAGCGTGTCGACGTCACCCTCCCCTGGGACCGCGTGCCCCGCGGCGCCCGGCACCCCTTGACCACGACCGCCGAACGCATGGCCGACGTGTTCGTCGGTATGGGCTTCGAGATCGCCGAAGGGCCGGAGATCGAGGCCGAGTGGTTCAACTTCGACGCCCTCAACTTCCTACCGGACCACCCCGCCCGCACCATGCAGGACACCTTCTTCGTCGAGGGTCCTCAAGGTGGTGGGTCCGGCCTGGTGATGCGCACCCACACCTCCCCGGTCCAGGTGCGCTCCCTGCTCACCCGTGAACTCCCGGTGTACGTGGTCGCGCCCGGCAAGACCTTCCGCACCGACGAACTCGACGCCACCCACACGCCGGTCTTTCACCAGCTGGAGGGCCTGGTCGTGGACAAGGGCATCACGATGGCCCACCTGCGCGGCGCCATCGACACCTTCGTGGAGTCCTTCTTCGGTGAGGCCCTGCGGACCCGCTTCCGTGCCTCCTACTTCCCGTTCACCGAACCCTCCGCCGAGGTGGACATGGAGTGCTTCGTGTGCCACGGCGCCTCGGTGGGTGACCCGGAGACACCTTGCCGTACCTGCTCCAGCGAGGGCTGGATCGAGATCGGCGGTTGCGGCGTGGTCAACCCGCGCGTACTGACCGCCGCGGGTGTGGACCCCGAGGTCTACAGCGGGTGGGCCTTCGGCCTGGGAGTGGAACGGACACTGATGTTCGCGCACGGTGTGCGCGACATGCGCGACATGGTCGAGGGTGACGTGCGCTTCACCTCGGCGTTCGGGAGTGAGATCTGATGCGTGTACCCATGACCTGGCTGCGCGAGTACGTCGAGTTGCCCACCGACGTCACCGCCCGCGAGCTCGCCTCCCGGCTGACCCTGGCCGGCCTGGAGGTCGAGACCGTCGACGAACTCGGCGCCGACCTGACCGGACCCATCGTCTTCGGCCGTGTACTGCAGATCGAGGAACTCACCGGCTTCAAGAAGCCCATCCGCTTCTGCAAGGTCGACGTGGGGTCGGCCAACGGCAGCGGCGACCCGCAGGAGATCGTCTGCGGCGCCCGCAACTTCTCCGAGGGCGACCTGGTCGTCGTCTCCCTGCCCGGCGCCGAACTGCCCGGTGGTTTCAAGATCGGTGCTCGCAAGACCTACGGCAAGATGTCGGCCGGCATGATCTGCTCGGCCACCGAACTCGGCTTGTGGGAGGACCACAGCGGCATCGTCGTCCTGCCCGAGGGCTTCGGCGAGGTCGGCGCCGATGCCATCGAACCACTCGGTGCGCGCGAGGACGTCCTCGACATCGCCGTCACCCCGGATCGCGGCTACGCCCTGTCCATGCGCGGCGTGGCCCGCGACGTGGCCGCCCTGTACGGGGTGGACTTCCACGACCCGGCCGAGATCGCCGTGGCCCAGCCCACGGGTGAGGGGCACCCCGGCGCCATCGCGGACCCCGCTCTGGCCGACCGTCTCGTGCTGCGTGGCGCCACCGGCTTCGACCCGGAGGCGCCCACACCGTTGTGGATGAAGCGTCGTCTGCACCAGAGCGGGGTGCGTCCGGTCTCCCTGGCCGTCGACGTCACCAACTACGTGATGCTCGAACTGGGCCAGCCGCTGCACGCCTGGGACCGCGACCGGCTCACCGGGACCGTCACGGTGCGCGCCGCCGAGGCCGGCGAGAAACTGGAGACCCTGGACCACGTCCAGCGCTCGTTGGACGGCGACGACATCGTCATCGCCGACGAGAGCGGCGCCCAGGCCGTGGCCGGTGTGATGGGTGGTCTGGACACCGAGATCGGCCTGTCCTCCAGCAACGTGCTGGTGGAGGCCGCGCACTTCGATCCACGCCGCATCGCTCGGGCCTCGCGTCGCCATCAGCTCTCTTCGGAGGCCTCCCGCCGCTTCGAGCGGGGCATCGACTCCCGACTCCAACCGGCCGCGGCCACCCGTGCGGTGGAACTGCTCGCCGAACTGGGTGGAGCGAGCGTGGAGACTGCCTACACCCACGTTCACCACCCGGGCGAACCGACCACCATCACGGTGCGTACCGGCCACGCCGGCTCCGTCGCCGGTGTCGACTACCCCGAGGGCACCACCGAGAAGTGGCTGGGCGCCATCGGGTGCGTCTTCGAGGCCGACGGTGACGTGCTCACGGTGACCCCGCCCTCTTGGCGTCCGGACCTGACCGACCCCAACGACCTGGCCGAGGAGATCATCCGGTTCGAGGGGTACGAGAACATCCCCTCGATCGGTTTCAAGGGCTTCGGGCGTGGTCTGACCGCCGGCCAGCGTCTGCGCCGGGCCGTGGGTCGTACCCTGGCCGCGGTCGGCCACAACGAGGTGCTCAGTTACCCCTTCCTCGGCGAGCGCGACCTCGACGGACTCCAGTTGGAGGCGGACGATCCGCGCCGCGTGAGCATGCGCCTGGCCAACCCGCTCAACGACGAGGAACCGCTGCTGCGCACCACGCTGCTGCCGGGCCTGTTCAAGGCTTTGGCCCGCAACGTGGGTCGTGGCGTCACCGACGTCGACCTCTTCGAGATGGGACTGGTCTACCTGCCCAAGCCCGGGGCCTCGCGCGCCCCGCTGCCGCCGGTGGACCGGGCACCGAGCGTTGCGGAACTGGACCGGATCGAGGCCGCCCTGCCCGAGCAACCGCGCCGGGTCGGTGTCGTCATCGCCGGTGACGTCGAACGAGCCGGGTGGTGGGGGCAGGGGCGCGCGGCCACCTGGGCCGACGCCATCCAGGCCGCACGGGACGTGGCTCGCGTGGCCGGAGTGGAGCTGGAGGTCGAGGCGGACACCCGTGCCCCATGGCACCCGGGCCGTTGCGCCGCGCTGTACGTGCGCGGCGAGGGCGAGCGCGTGCTGGTCGGTCACGCCGGTGAGCTCCACCCGCGCACGGTCAAGGCCTTCTCGCTGCCCGAACGTACGGTCGCGATGGAGGTCGACCTGGACTTGATCGAGGGTGTCCGTACCAAGGTCACCGCTCCCGAGGTGTCCACCTACCCGGTGGCCACCCAGGACGTGGCCCTGGTGGTGGACGCCTCGGTCCCCGTCGCTCGGATCAGTGCCGCCTTGGCCGAGGGCGCGGGTGAACTCTTGGAGAGTGTGCGCCTGTTCGACGTCTACACCGGCGACCAGGTGGGGCAGGGACGCAAGTCCGTCGCCTTCGCACTGCGCTTTCGCGCCGCGGACCGGACGCTGACCGCGGAGGAGGCGGGCGCGGCGCGTGAGGCGGCCGTGGCCCTGGCCACCGAACGCACCGGAGCGGTCCTGCGCGGCTGAGGCGCGTAACACGCCGTTCACACGCGGGCGGGGCGGGTCCTTCCTCGAAAGGGGAGGGCCCGCCCCGCCGCTTTGTGCCAGGAAGAGGAGGCGGACCGCGTACGTGGGTTTTTCGAGCGGGCCGGTCGGGGAGTGTGAGGGGCGAAAGGGCCGCTCGGACAGGCCGGATCCCAAAAAAATTTCCGGTCCGTTCTTCCAGCGTAATAGGGGTTTTAGGGCGGCCTGCCAAGGGTAGCCGGAATGAAGTTCGTGTTTCGGGGCATGAACGTTCGTTTTGTCTCTTGCAGTGGGCCAGGTGGACGACTTAGCCTGCAAGCACCTGCCACAACCTGGGCGCCCGGGTAAAGGGGTCGGATCCGTTTTCTGCTGTGCGACTGCGCACATGTCACGGCTCGGAGGTCGCCATATGACCGAAATGGTTGTCTCGTCCGCGCTCACTCCAAAGGAGTACAGGGCGCCCAGCCGCCTCTGGCACACCTTTTGCGATATGAACTCGGTGGCCAAGGGCCCGGAGTTCGTGGTGACCCGCGCCGAGGGCGTGTGGTTGTGGGACCGTTCCGGTGACCGCTACCTCGATGGCACGGCCAGTCTCTGGTATTGCAACGTCGGTCACGGTCGCGCTGAGATCGCGGACGCGGTGCATCGACAGATGACGACCCTGGACGCCTACACCGTCTACGGGGACTTCGCCAACGAACCCGCCATCGAACTCAGCGAACGGCTCGCGGCACACGCCCCGGTCGAGGACCCCAGGGTCATTCTGACCTGTGGGGGCGGGGAATCGATCGACACCGCCGCCAAGCTGGCCCGAAGCTACTGGGCGGCCCTGGGGCGGCCCGAACGTCAGCACCTGATCAGCCGAACCGGTGGTTACCACGGCCTCAACGGTTTCGGCACCAGCATCATCGGGATGGACCGCTTCCGCAGCGGCCACGGCAGGCTCATCGAGGACACCTCGGTCATCGCGCACGACCAGGCGGCCGCATTGGAGGCGGAGATCCTGCGGGTGGGCGCGGACCGTGTGGCCGCCTTCTTCGCCGAGCCCGTCATCGGGGCCGGCGGGGTCTTCCTGCCACCGGAGGGTTACTTCACCGAGGTCGCACGGATCTGTCACAAGTACGGTGTGCTGTTCATCGTGGACAGCGTCATCTGCGGATTCGCGCGGATGGGGAACTGGTTCGGGATCGAGCGCTTCGGCGTGAGTCCGGACATGATCGTCTTCGCCAAGGGGGTCTCCAGCGGATACCTACCGCTGGGCGGTGTCGTGGTCAATGGTCGGGTGGCCGACCCGTTCTGGAACCAGGAGGGGAACCCGTTCCTGCACGGCACCACCTACGCGGGACACCCGTCCGCCTGTGCCGCGGCCCTGGCCAACCTGGACATCCTGGAGAGGGAGGACCTGTTCACGGTCTCTCGTGAGGTGGAAAGGCACCTGGACTCGGCCCTACAAGGACTGGCCGACCATCCTTTGGTCGCCGAGGTCCGCTCCGGGGTGGGCGTCATGGGCGCCGTGGAACTCACCGAGGAGGCGCTCACCGAACGGGGAATCACCACGGCCGAGGTCTTCGCCGAGGCCCGTACCCGCGGGGTCGTCCTTCGACCGGTGCCCAGGGCGCTGCTGGTCTCACCGCCCCTGGTGATCACCTGGGAGCAGATCGATCATCTGGTCTCCACACTCGCGGCGGCCCTGGACGCCGTGATGGCACGACACTGAACGAGCGCGAAGAAGTACGGAGGAGCCCGGGGCCGGTCGATCCGGCCCCGTTTCCTGGCTAAGCACCACTCGATGGTCGAAACCACCGACGCGCACCGGCTGACCGTTCATTTTTCGAGTAACCACTGTCGGATATTGATCCCATCGAGTAATGTTTACTTGGAAGATATTTCTTTGGGGTGAGATGTAGCTCGTTTCGCCCAGTGAGACGGCAGGGAACAGAACATGACGGCGCAACCGACCGATGCCACCGAGAGCGCGTGGTCTCAGGGCGACCTCAGCGACGACGACCTCATCACGGCCTGGGGCCTGGTCTCCGAGGCGATGCACTCCATCACCCCCAAGCTCCTGCGTGAGATCACTCCGGACGGCAAGGACATGGCCGGCCCTTGGCTGGAGGTCCTCATCCGGCTTCAGCGCACCCCGGACCACCAGCTCCCGATGAGCCGGCTGGCTCGTGAGGTCAGTCTCAGTACCGGTGGTTTCACCAAACTGGCCGACCGATTGGAGAAGGAGGGCTACCTGGAGCGGCACAACTGCTCCAGCGACCGCCGGGTCGTCTACGCCACCCTCACCCGGCGAGGACTGGAGTTCATCAACGCCGCCCGGGCCAAGCACGTCGAACGTCTGCGCGAACACGTGCTCACACCCCTGGGCGATGATGGGGTTCGACAGCTCGCCACCATCGCGCGTACCCTCCGTGACAGCGCTTGCTGAGAGGTCGGAACTCTCCGTAGTCGAATCCCCGGCCCAGGGTCAAGGGATCCTGACGAATGTGTAGAAATCATCCCATGGGTCGCCGTTCCCATGTAGGTTGGCGAGAGTTCGGGGGCCCGACGCGGAATGGGTCGGGAGCACAGAGGTTCCGGGGGAAAAGATGAGGCTGTTCACCACTGCTGCCCAGATGAGGACGATTCCCCGATCCGTGCGCTTCGCCAACGGTGGTATCTCCTACTGGTTCCGGGACGTGGGGGCGCCCGAGCGGCGACCGCCCCTGCCCGGTGACGCCGACTACGACGTCTGTGTGGTCGGAGCCGGTTACACGGGCCTGTGGACCGCCTACTACCTCAAGAAGGACCAGCCCGATCTGCGCGTCTGCGTCCTCGAACGTGAGTTCGCCGGGTTCGGTGCCTCGGGGCGTAACGGAGGGTGGCTGACGGCGGAGTTCGCCGGTGACCGGGATGAATACGCACGGTCACATGGCAAGTCGGCCATGGTCGCCCTGCAACGCGCCCTGATGACCACCGTGGACGAGGTGCTATCGGTCACCGAGGCCGAGGGGATCGACGCCGACCAGGTCAAAGGGGGCATGTACCTCGTCGCCGCCAACGAGGCGCAGAGCGAACGTCTTCGTGACCGTATCGAGTACCTCCAGGACTGGGGTTACTGGCCCGACGACCTGCACCTGGTCGACGTGACCGAGGCCCCCCGCATCACCGTGGACGACGCCGTGGCCGCGGGGTACTCGCCACACGCCGCCCGACTGCACCCCGGCAAACTGGTCATCGGGCTGACCCGGGTGGTCGAGGCCCTGGGCGTGGACGTCTTCGAGGACACCCCGGTCGAGGAGGTCCGCCCCAGGCAGGGGGCGGAGTCCCCTTCGGTGATCACCGCGCACGGCACCGTACGCGCCGAACACGTCGTCCGTGCCACGGAGGGCTTCACCTCCTCGCTGGGCGGTCGAGGTCGGCAGTGGCGCCCCATGCACGCCTCGATGATCATCACCGAGCCGATCCCCGCCGAACTGTGGGAGAGGATCGGCTGGGGAGGGAGGGGGNGCAGGGAGATCCTGGGGGACACCGCGCACTCCTGCGTCTACTCCCAGCGCACCGCCGACGACCGGATCGCCATCGGTGGCCGTGGCGCGCCCCAACGTCTGGGCGCGGCCCCGGCCCATGAGGGTGCCACCCAGCCGCACGCCATCGCCGAACTCTGGCGCGCCCTGACCCGCATGTTCCCCGACGTCGCCGACGTTCCGGTCGAACACGCCTGGGCGGGCGTACTGGGGGCGCCCAAGGGCGGCTCACCCACCGTTCACCTGGACGCCGAGAGCGGCCTGGCCTGGGCCGGCGGTTACGCGCACAGCGGCGTGTCCACCAGCAACCTGGCCGGCCGAACGCTGCGCGACCTGATCCTGGGCCGTAGCACCGACCTGACCCGATTGCCCTGGGTCGGCCACCAGGTGAGCGGCTGGGAGCCCGCGCCCCTACGCTGGGTCGGCACGCAGCTCGTGCGCGGCCTGTACCGCACGGCCGACCGTCGTGAGTCCCGTCCCAGCGGCAAGGGGCACACCTCACGCCTGGCCGACATCGCCACCCGGATGCCCGGCCACTGATCCGATCCGGGCACCACCCCTTCGGCGGTGGAGCCCTGAGTGCTGCGACCCTGCTCACGCTCGCCTCGGGACCCTCGAATCTGCTTGCATAAACTTACAGTCGGATGCATGATGGTTCAGTCCGACAGCGAAGAGGAGATCTCACCATGGGGTACACAGCGGCGATCGCCGGAGCCAGCGGCTACGCCGGAGGTGAGCTGCTGCGCCTGCTGCTGGCGCACCCCGAGATCGAAATCGGTGCCCTCACCGCGGGAGGCAACGCCGGCACCCCGCTCATCCAGCATCAGCCCCACCTGCTGCCCTTGGCCGACCGTGTCCTGGCCCCCACCACGGTGGAGGAACTGCGCGGCCACGACGTCGTCTACCTCGCCCTGCCCCACGGCCAGTCCGCCGACATCGCCCAGCGACTCGGCGACGACGTCCTGGTGGTCGACTGCGGGGCCGACTTCCGCCTCAACGACCCCGCCGCCTGGGAACGCTTCTACGGCACCCCCCACGCCGGAACCTGGCCCTACGGTCTGCCCGAACTCCCCGGCCAGCGTGAACGACTCACCGGTGCCCGTCGCGTCGCCGTCCCCGGCTGCCACGTCACCGTCGCCACCCTCGGTCTCCTTCCCGGTTTGGCCGAGCAGCTCGTCGAACCCGACCTGACCGTCGTCGCGGTCACCGGAACCTCCGGCGCCGGCAAGGCGCCCAAGCCCAACCTGGTCGGCAGCGAGGTCATGGGTGCCCTCAGCCCCTACGGCGTCGGGGGCACCCACCGGCACAACCCCGAGATCGTCCAGAACCTCACCGCCGTCACCGGCGAACCGGTCCGACTCTCCTTCACCCCGGTCCTGGCACCCCTGCCTCGCGGCATCCTGGCCACCTGCACCGCACCCCTCAAGCCCGGCGTCACCGCTGAGCGGGTCCGCGCCGCCTACGAGACCACCTACGCCGACGAACCCTTCGTCCACCTGCTCCCCGAGGGCACCTGGCCCAACACCGCCATGACCCTGGCCGCCAACACCACCCTCGTGCAGGTCACCGTGGACGCCGACGCCGGGCGCATGGTCGCCGTCGCCGCGTTGGACAACCTCACCAAGGGCACCGCCGGCGGGGCCGTCCAGAGCACCAACCTCGCCCTGGGGCTCGCCGAGGACACCGGCCTACCGCTCACCGCGGTCGCTCCCTGAGGGAAGGACACCGAACATGAGTGTCACCGCACCCCAGGGCTTTCGCGCAGCGGGTATCGCCGCCGGGGTCGGCTCCCAAGGCCGTCGTGACGTGGCCCTCGTGGTCAACGACGGCCCCTCCCGGGCCGCCGGCGCCATCTTCGGCGCCCACCCCGACCCGGCTCCGCCGTCGCTGTGGTCCAGACAGGTCGTCTCGGGCGGGCGCGTGCGAGCCGTCGTGCTCAACGCCGGCTGCGCCAACGCCGGCACCGGGCCGCTCGGTTTCCAGGACGCCCACGCTCAAGCCGAGCACGCCGCCGATCTGCTCGCCGACTCGGCCGCCGAGATCGTGTTGTGCGCGGCCGGCCCCATCGGAACCCGCCCGCCCCTGGACGCCCTCAAGGAGGGCATCACCCGGGCCGTGGCCGAGGCCGATCGTGGTGGCGCACTGCCCGCCGCGGACGCCATCCGCACCAACGACACCGTCGCCAAGATCGCCTTCCGGCGCGGTGGGGGGATCACGGTGGGCGGGATGGCCAAGGGGCCCGACGCCTCCCTGGGCTCGGTTCTGTGCGTGCTCACCACCGACGCGGACCTGGACCGGGAACAATGCCAGGGGATGGTCGAGGAGATCGCCGTCAAGGCCTTCTCGCCCCTGACCGGAACCAACGACACGGTGCTGCTCATGGCTAGCGGAGCCGTCCCCGGCCCACCCGAGGAGGAGACCGTCCGTGGGCTCTTGGAGCAGGTGTGCACCGAACTCGCCGCTCAGATCGAGGCCGATCCCCCCACAACCGAAGACAGGAAGGTCAGCGCTTGAACTCCCGCACCACCCAGGACCAGGCCCAGGCCATGGACAAGGCCGCCCACCTCATCGAGGCACTGCCCTGGCTCTCCCGCTTCCACGGCCGCACCGTCGTGGTCAAGTACGGCGGCAACGCCATGATCAGCGAGGAACTGCGGGTCCGCTTCGCCGAGTCCATCGTCTTCTTGCACTACGCCGGACTCCGCCCCGTCGTCGTTCACGGGGGCGGACCCCAGATCAGTGCCATGCTGGAACGTTCCGGGGTGGAGTCCACCTTCGCCGCGGGACTGCGGGTCACCACCGACGACGCCATGGACATCGTCCGCATGGTCCTGACCGGTCAGGTCAACCGCGAGATCGTCGGTCTGATCAACCAGCACGGACCCTTCGCCGTGGGGATGTCCGGTGAGGACGCCAACCTCCTGTACGCCCGGCGCAAGAGGGTCGAAATCGATGGTGAGAGCGTCGACATCGGCCGGGTCGGCGAGGTCAGCCAGGTCCACCCGGGCGCGGTCTCTGCGCTCCTGGCCGATGGCCGCATTCCCGTCGTCTCCAGCGTCGCCCGCGCCGACGACGGCGGCGTCTACAACATCAACGCCGACACCGCCGCCTCCGCACTCGCGGTCGCGCTCGGCGCGGGCAAACTCATCATGCTCACCGACGTCGAGGGCCTGTTCGCCGACTATCCGGCCAACACCGAGCTCATCAGCAGACTGAACGTGGACGAGTTGCAGGCACTGCTGCCCTCCCTGTCCTCGGGCATGCTGCCCAAGATGGAGGCGTGCCTACGGGCGGTCGAGGGCGGCGTCCCCCAGGCCCACATCATCGACGGCCGAGTCCCGCACTCCCTGCTCCTGGAGGTCTTCACCGACCGGGGCGTGGGCACGATGGTCGCCGACGAGGAGCTGGAGGCCGAACTGCTCAGCGGCAACGGACACCACCCGCGCCCCTGGCACCCCACCCACACCAACGGCACGAATTCGGGAGAGAGCAAGTGAGCAATAGTGATCTGAAGGAGCGCTTCGCGGCCTCGCTCATGCCCAACTATGGGATCCCCCCGATCGCCCTCACCGTCGGGAGCGGCTGCGAGGTCTACGACGCCGACGGTCGCCAATACCTCGACCTCATCGCGGGTATCGCCGTCTCCAGCCTGGGACACGGGCACCCCGCCCTGGTCAACGCGGTCGTTCGTCAGGCGACCACCCTGGCCCACACCAGCAACCTCTTCGTGCACGAACGCGAGATCCAGCTGGCCGAACGCCTCATCGGCCTCCTCGGCGGCGACGCCAAGGTCTTCTTCGCCAACTCCGGCACCGAGGCCAACGAGGCGGCCCTGAAACTGGTCAAGCGCGCGGCGAGCCCGGGCCGCCACTACTTCGTCGCCGCCGACAAGGGTTTCCACGGCCGTAGCCTCGGCGCCCTCGCCCTCACCGGCAAGGACGTCATCCGCGAACCCTTCGGCCCCTACGGCATGGACGTGCGCTTCGTCCCCCATGGCGACCTGGAAGCCCTCACCGAGGCCGTCGACGAACACTGCGTCGCCGTCTTCGTCGAACCGACCCAGGGCGAGGCCGGCGTCGTTCCCGCGCCCGAGGGCTACCTGGCCGGGGTCCGTGCCCTGTGCGACCGGACCGGTGCCGCCTTCGTCCTGGACGAGATCCAAAGCGGTATCGGCCGCACCGGTCACTGGTTCGCCCACCAGGCCGAGGAGGTCCGCCCGGACGTCCTGACCCTGGCCAAGGGCCTGGGTGGCGGCCTGCCGATCGGCGCCTGCGTCGGCTTCGGACGCTTCGCCGACGCCTTCGACAAGGGCGATCACGGCTCCACCTTCGGCGGTAACCCCGTGGCCTGCGCGGCGGCCCTCGCCGTCATCGACACCATCGAGGACCAGGACCTGCTGGAACACGTGCGGGCCATGGGCGGGGTGCTCGCCGAGCATCTCGAACGGATCGACCACCCCCTCCTGGCCGGTCAGCGCGGCAGTGGTCTGTGGCGCGCCCTGGAACTCACCGGTCCGCACGCCGCCCACGTCCAGGAACAGGCCGCGGTGCGCGGCTTCCTGGTCAACGCGGTGGCGCCCGACGCGGTCCGCATCGCCCCGCCCCTGGTCATCACACCCGAGGAACTCGCCGTGTTCATCGAGGCCCTGCCGACCATCCTGGACGCAGCCGAGGCCGCCGCGACGAAGGAGCCACAGCCATGACCCGCCACTTCCTGCGTGACGACGACCTCACGCCCCAGGAACAGACCCGCGTCCTGGACCTGGCCGAGGAGATGAAGCGTGATCGATTCGGGTTCCGTCCCCTGGCCGGGCCGCGCACCGTCGCCCTCCTCTTCGACAAGCCCTCCACCCGCACCCGCCTGTCCTTCTCGGTCGGCGTCGCCGATCTGGGCGGCAGCCCGCTCGTCCTGGACTCGGCGAGCACCCAGATGGGGCGGGGCGAACCCCTGGCGGACACCGCCCGTGTCCTGGAACGCCAGGTCGCCGCCGTGGTGTGGCGCACCTTCGCTCAGACCGACCTGGAGACCTTGGCCCGCCACATCTCCGTTCCGGTGGTCAACTCCCTCACCGACGAGTTCCACCCCTGCCAGATCCTCGCGGACCTCCAGACGATCCGGGAGCACAAAGGCACCCTGGCCGGCCTCACCCTGGCCTACCTGGGAGATGGGGCCAACAACATGGCGCACTCCTACCTGCTCGGCGGCGCCACCGCCGGTATGCACGTACGGATCGGTGCCCCCAAGGGTCACCAGCCCGACCCCGTCGTCCTGACCCGTGCCGAGGAGATCGCCGCCGACACCGATGGCTCGATCACCATCACCACCGATCCCCAAGAGGCCGCCGGCGGCGCCGACGTGGTCACCACCGACACCTGGGTCTCCATGGGCCAGGAAGGGGAGTCCGAGTCCCGTGAGGCCCCCTTCCGCCCCTACATCGTCGACGAGGCGCTCATGGAACTCGCCCATCCCGAGGCGATCGTCCTGCACTGCCTGCCCGCCTACCGGGGCAAGGAGATCAGCGCCGGCGTCATCGACGGGCCCCAGAGCGTGGTCTGGGACGAGGCGGAGAACCGTCGCCACGCCCAGAAGGCCCTGCTGGCCTTTCTTCTGGAGGAAAGCGACGCCGCGGCCGCCGAGGCGAGATGAGCAACGACCACGGTGCCACCACCCCCATGACCAAGGCGGCTCGGCACGCCCGCATCACGGACGTCCTCACCCGTGAGGACGTCCGTTCCCAGGGCGAGTTGGCCAAACGACTGGCCGAGGACGGGGTACAGGTCACCCAGGCCACCCTCTCCCGGGACCTGGACGAACTCGGCGCGGTCAAACTCCGCACCGCGGACGGCCACCTGGCCTACGTCCTGCCGGGGGAGGGGGGCGAACGCCTGCAACGTACCCGCCCCGACAGCCTCGACCTCGAACAGGTCTCCGGTGCCCGCTTGAATCGACTGGCCGAGGACCTGCTCGTCTCGGCCGAGGCCTCCGCCAACATGGTCATCGTGCGCACCCCTCCGGGCGCCGCGCAGTTCCTGGCCTCGGCCATCGACCACACCGACTTCCACGCCATCTTGGGCACCATCGCCGGTGACGACACCATCCTGGTGATCTCTCGCGACCCCCAGGGCGGAGAGGAATTGGCGGCGGCCCTGCTGAGCCTGGCCGACCGAAGGCCCTGACCACGTTCCGGCTTCCAGTACCACCCGAAACTTTCACCGAGGAGAACACCATGGCCGACCAGCCCGAGGCCCTGCGCCTGTGGGGCGGCCGCTTCGAAGGCGGACCGGACCAGGCCCTGGCCCGCCTGTCGCTGAGTACCCACTTCGACTGGCGTCTGGCTCGCCACGACATCGCGGGATCGCGCGCCCACGCCCGGGCCTTGCACCGAGCCGGCCTGCTCAGCGCCGACGAACTCGATCGGATGCTCGAAGGGCTGGACCGGCTGGAGGCCGACGTGGCCTCGGGGGAGTTCACCCCCGTGCTGGAGGACGAGGACGTGCACACCGCGCTGGAACGCGGCTTCCTGGAGCGGGTCGGTCCCGAACTCGGTGGGCGTCTGCGCGCCGGACGTTCCCGCAACGACCAGATCGCCACCCTGGTCCGGATGTACCTGCGTGAAGAGGCCCGCTCCATCGCCGACCAGTTGCTGGACCTGGTGCGCGCCTTGGCCGACCAGGCCGGTGCCCATCCCGAGGCGGCCATGCCCGGCCGGACCCACCTCCAGCACGCTCAGCCGGTCCTGCTGGGTCATCAGCTGATGGCGCACGCCTGGCCACTGATCCGCGACGTCGAACGGCTCCGCGACTGGGACCGCCGTGCCGCCGTGTCCGCCTACGGTTCCGGGGCCTTGGCCGGCTCTTCGCTGGGCCTGGACCCCGAGGAGGTCGCCGCCGAACTCGGGTTCCCGGCCTCGGCGGACAACTCCATCGACGGCACCGCCGCGCGTGACGTGGTCGCCGAGTTCGCCTTCGTCACGGCGATGATCGGCGTGGATCTGTCCCGCCTGTCCGAGGAGATCATCCTCTGGGCCACCAAGGAGTTCTCCTTCATCACCCTCGATGACGCCTTCTCCACCGGTTCCTCGATCATGCCGCAGAAGAAGAACCCCGACGTGGCCGAACTCGCTCGTGGCAAGGCGGGGCGTCTGGTCGGTGACCTGACGGGTCTGCTCACCACCTTGAAGGGTCTGCCGCTGGCCTACAACCGGGACCTCCAAGAGGACAAGGAGCCGGTCTTCGACGCCGTGGACAGCCTTCACCTGCTGCTGCCCGCCATGACCGGCATGGTCGCCACCTTGACCTTCCACACCGACCGGATGGCCGAACTCGCCCCGCAGGGCTTCTCCCTGGCCACCGACATCGCCGAGTGGTTGGTGCGTGAGCGGGTGCCCTTCCGAGAGGCCCACGAGATCGCCGGAACCTGCGTGCGGGTGTGCGAGGAGCGCGGCATCGACCTGCCCGACCTGAGCGACGCCGACTTCGCGAAGATCTCCGAGCACCTCACGCCGAAGGTCCGGGAGGTGCTGACCGTGGCCGGTTCCCTGGCCTCCAGGGTGGGCAAGGGAGGTACCGCTCCGGTGCGCGTCGCCGAGCAGTTGGAACGACTGCGCGCGGCCATCGCCGAGCACCGCGAGGGCTTCGTCGCCTGACCCTTCGGCCGAGCACGTGGGCCCCGGCCGGGTGGTCGTGAGTGATCGACCCCCGGCCGGGGCCGGTTCCGTTCAAGAGGGTGGTCGGATAGCCGATCGCCTACCCGATGCCCGCTCAGGACTCGAACAGGCCCTGTCCCACGAAGCCGCCCTCCTCGCAGCCCGGTGGGATGGCGAAGACGGCCGACCCGATGTGGGTGATCCATTCGTTGAGCAGGTCCAACTCGTCCAGGCGTCGCTGGATGGGGACGAACTGACGCTCCGGATCCCGCTGATAGCAGGCGAACAGTAGGCCGGCCCCTTCCGTCTCCGACTCGTAGTTGTAGGCCCGCCGGAAGATTCGTTCTTCGGAGTCTGGCGAACGGGCCCGGCGGATGTGCGCGTACTCGGCGATGACCGGAAAACCCAGTGGTGTCATCGCCTCCAGGTCGGGTTCGTCGTGCTCCTCGGTTCCGGTGAGGGGTGCGCCGTTGTCCAAACGGCGCCCGACCGAATCCTCCCGACCGGGCCGATCCAGCCGATCCCACCCTTCCAGATCCATCGCGATCCGGCGCAACACCATGGCCGTCCCCCCTTGAAGCCACTCCGGCGCGTCGTCACCGCACCACACGAGGGAATCGAACCCCTCCTCCTCCGGTGCGGGATTCACGGTGCCATCGACCTGCCCGAAGAGGTTGCGCATGGTCGTCCCCGAGGGCTCGGCCCCGTAGGAACGCCGAAAACCCTCCTGGGACCAGCGCACCGTTCCGAAGGCCCGCGTGTCCTTGCCGAGCATGCGGGCGGCGTGCGAAAGCGTCAACGGATCATCGCAGCAGACCTGGAGCAGGAGATCGCCGTGCGACCAGCGTTCCTCCAACCGGTCGGTCGTAAAGTCCGGCAACGGCTTCAGCCACGCCGGGATGGCGCCGGGATCGACCCGTTCGACCAACCCCGGGCCGAAACCGAAGGTGATGGTCAGCCCTGAGGGGGCCGCCGCGAGCTCGGGTTCGGTGTCGGCCAGCGCGGCCCTGCCCTGGGTCAACCTGGCGGCGTCATCGGAGAGCAGCGACAGCAAACGCCGCACCCCATCGGCGTCCACGTCCTTGTTCAAGTCGACGCCGATGAAGCGGGCGTGGGCCTGGGGCGGGGTCGCCACCCCGCTCTGGTGGGCACCGTGGAAGGGGTGGACGCGCTCACCGTGCGGCCGGGCGGCCCCCGCCGGGTCGTCCGCACCGGGGTTCTCCACGGGGAAGCGCAGCGAACGGAACACGGTGTCGGCTCCGGTGAGCGCCGCCGCCCCCGCACCGGCCGCGGCCGCCCCTCCCCAAAGGACCTTCCTGCGTGAGGGTCCCCCGGGGCCGTGTCCTGGAAGCCTCGTCATCAGTGATCCTCGTGGTAGTTCTCGTTGGCGCCCTCGAAGTCCTTGACCGGGGCGGTGAACTCCTGGGTGGAACCGTCCTCGAATTCGAGGGTGAGGGCCACCTCCGTACCCGGCTCCAGGTCCTCGGACAAGCCCATGATCATGATGTGGTCGGCCCCCGGTGCGAGCTCGTGCTCGCCTCCCGCCGCCACGGAGAAACCACCTTCCTTCTCCCGCATGACCATGTTGCCGTCGTCCCCTGAGGCGACCTCGTGGAGTTCGACCACGTCGGAGATCTCCTCGGCGTACGCGGCGACGATGTCGGCTTGGGCCTCACCCTCGTTGATCAGTACGCCGAAGGCGGCGGTCATGCCTTCGTCGGCCCCGGCCGCCTTGACCCAGGGATCGGTGACGGTGAGCAGTGCGGCCTGGGCCCCTTCGGCCAGGTCCGTGGACGTTTCGGCCTGGGCCGTGGTGTCCTCCTCCGCCGTTTCGGAGGAGGCGCAGGCACCGAGCAGCAGGGTGGCGCCCACGGTGACGGGGGCCAGGAGGTGACGTGCGGTGTCGATGATCATCGGGTTTCCTTCTCACTCGGATCGGTGGGGTTCACCGTTGGCGCCGCCGGAGCGCTCGCTCGTCGAAGACGCAGCACGATGACGTACAGCAGGACTCCGCCCAAGGCGCCGATCAGGGCCAGGGCGCTGGTGCGAAGAGGTACGAAGGGGGTGGAGGCGTTCGATGCGTCGGCGGTGCCCTGATCGGAGGCGGTCTCGGCGGCGGGGGATCGCGCCTCGGCGGGCGCCGCGTCCAAGGCCGGAGGGGGAGGACCACCCTCGCCCACCTGGAACGTGAACGTCCCGCTGATCGGATGTCCGTCGCTGGAGACCACTCGCCAGCGAACCGCGTATCCCCCCTCGGGCACCTCCTCCAGGGTTCGGACGCTCACCTGGTGTCCATCGACCTCGGGTGCGCTGGTGGAGACCGTTTCGGCCCGTGGGTCCAGAACCACCACGGCGGTGGACACGTCCATCACCTCGCCGCTGAAGGTCAGCACGACCTCTTCGGGAGCGGAGGAGAGCACCTGTGTGTCCTCGGGGACCGTGGAGAGGAGGACGTCGTGTGCGGACGCCGGCGCCGGCACCGCTACCAGGAGGGCGACGGTGAGGCACAGGGTACGGACGACTCCGCGCATGGATGCTCCTTGTGAGGCCTGATGGGACCACCGGCATGGGAAGGAGTCGTCGGCGGGGCTCGGATGGTTCCCGCGAGTTCCCACGGTTTTTCGAAGCCGGCCGGCGGGGACGCTCATCGCGCCGCCCGAAGCATCCGCGTCAGGTCTCGCCTGGCACGCCAGACACGGGACCGTACGGTGCCCAGGGGGACGTCGAGCAGGTCCGCGATCTCCGCGTAGGACAGGCCCTCGACCCGTGCGAGGACGAACGCGCGGCGACGTTCCTCGGGGAGCTGGTCCACAAGGGACCGCAGGGCCAGGAATTCGTCGAAACGGCCCGCTTCGGACAGGGAGTACATCTCCTCCACGGCGGGGGAGTACTCCGTCCTCGGGGTACGGGCATGGGACCTGTAGCGGTCGGCGACGGTGTGTCGCGCCACCGAGAACAACCAGGAACGGACCGAGGACCGCCCCGCGTACCGGGGCAGGCCCAGCAGGGCACGCGAGAAGGTCTCCTGGGTCAGGTCCTCCACCCATTCGGGGGTCACCCGACCGGAGATGAAACGGGAAACGTCGTCCCTGGTGAGGGCGAAGAGTGATTCCAGGGCTTGGCGGTGTCCGGACTTGGCCCGTGTCACCAGGTGGTCCAACGTTTCGGTCGAAGCGTTCTCACTGTCGGTGAGGCAAGGCATGTGGGTCGTCTTCCGTCGATGTGCGAAAGCACCCCTCGGCTCGGCGCCACGGTGGCGCCGAGCATGGGCGGGGGTGTGCGGCATGGATTCGAGAAGGCAGGGCCAAGGGGCCGTGACCTTTGAGGAACGCGGGGGCGGCCTGGACCGGGTGGGGTCTCAGGTGACGGAAGACGCGGGTGGGCCGCGCAGGACCTGTGCGTGTCGCAGCAACAGGAGCCGGGGTGCTATCCAGGGCCGGTAGAACCAGACCCGTGTGCGTTCCCCAGAGCCCGGTGCCGCCGGCACACCGGTGATGATCAGGAACGGCAGGATCACCAGGGCCATGAATTCCAAGAAGGCGAAGAACGCCCGCTCTCCGCGATGCAGCCACCAAGCGCTCACCAGAGCGGAGAGCGTGTGCATGGCGATCATGGTCCACGCCGGAGCCCCGGCCCCGGCGTCCAGGGCTTGACCATGCGCGGAATGCCCAGGGCCGCCGGTGATCGTCAAAGCCATGTGCAGCGCGAACTGTCCCCAGAGCATGTATCCGGCCAGCTGCGGGCGGCTCAGGCGACGTGCGGAAGCGGCCCACGCCATGGCGTAGACCACCGCCATGCCGAGGAGTAGGCCGGCAAGTGCGACGTCGTCTCCGCTGCTCAAGGCGTGACCGTGCGCTGACAGGCCGGCGCAGACCAGGGTGAACACGCCGGCCCGAAGCGGACGACCTGCCTGGCTCTCGGACATCGCCCCCATGGTCGCACCCCGGAACCGACCACCCCCGGCGGGGTCATGTGAGTGCTCGGTCGATCAGGGCGAGAAGGGGTCGAAAACGCGCCTGATCGTCGATCGACGCGGTCCGCTCACGCCCGTGCCGGCCCTCCGAGTTCGTCGCGGAACCGCCCACGGGCGTTCGTACGGCCCCCTTCGGCGATCGCATCACCCGGCCGAGAACGGATTTCACACCCAATGTGGAATTCCCCCCACGTGGCTCCGGGGAGTGCGATAGCGTCCTGATGCTGTGGGCACCACACGTGTTCCCCCATGTGCGCACCGTGATAGCCCGAGCGGGAATCGCCATGCCAACGCGTGCCGTCCGGTGCCCGCGATCGAAGCCGGGGAGGGCCACAGTGGGACAGTCGGGAGGCGCGGGGCGCGGGATCAGGACGCAGCTCAACCGGATCGTGCTGATCCCCAGCATCACCTTTCTCGTCCTGTTCGTCATGCTCAGCGCGGGTACCCTCGCCCAGGCGATCTCCCTGCGCTCCTCGGTCTCCGAGGGACGGGCCGGGGCGGAGGTCACCGCCGTGCTCAGCGCACTCCAGCAGGAGCGCCGCCTGAGCGCCGAGTACATCGCCGACCCCTCCGAGGATCTTCGGCGGGGGCTGGTCGAGGCGGTCGAGGAGACCGCGACCGCCCTCGATCGGATGCGTGAGGTGCGCCCCACCCTGGAGGGCGACACGGCCGACCCCGTTTCGCAGGTGACGTCCTTCCTGGAGGACGTCGCGGCCGTGGAGGAGGTGCGCGCCGCCAACCTCACCGACACCGGTGACCTTCGAACGACCCTGGACGTCTACACCGAGGCCACTCGGTCGGGGATACGTCTGTACGAGCACACGGTGCGCGGCCTGGACGACTCCTCCGCCGCGATCGAGGCCACCACCACCGGTGATCTGCTCTGGATCCACGAGGGCTTCGGTCACGCCGACGCCCTGGTCAGCGCCGTGACGGCCGCGGGCGAGATGGCTCGACGGGACCAGGTCCGGATCGAGGCCCTGCGCTCGGACACGGCCGGTCGTCTGGAGACACTGGCGGAGGGCACCGAGGGCGAGGGCGCCACCGCGGCCACGCGCGTCCTCGACTCGGCGCACTGGGCACGTGCCATGGAGGTCACCGACACCCTGGTTCGGCACGAGAGTCCGATCGAGACCGACCCGATCACCGGACAACGGCTCCCCGACCAATCGGTGCCCACCGAACTCGGCGACTGGCGCGAGGCCGCCGACGAGGTCGACACGATCCTGGCCACCGCCGTCGCCGAACGCTCCCTGGCCGTGGTCGAGACCGCCGAGGACGCCAGTTCCTGGATGTTCAGTCTGGCCGTGGGGGGCGGTATCACCTCGCTGTTCGCCGGCACCGTCGCCTACGGCTTCGCCGCTCGTTCGGCAGGACGCCTCACCCACCGGCTGGCCACCCTGCGCGCCCAGACCCTGTCCATCGCGCGTACCGACCTGCCCCGGATCGTGCGCAGGTTGGAGGCGGGGGAGAGCGTGGACCTGGACACCGAGATGAAACAGCTCGACCACGGCACCGACGAGGTCGGCCAGGTCGCCGACGCCTTCAACATCGCACAACGCACCGCCGTGGCGGCAGCCATCAAACAGTCGGACATCCGTTCCGGAGTCAATCGCGTCTTCCTGAGCATCGCCCACCGCAACCAATCCCTGGTCCAACGCCAACTCCAACTCCTGGACCGAGTGGAACGCGAGGAGGAGGACCCCGATCTGTTGGAGAGCCTCTTCCAGCTCGACCACCTGGCCACCCGAGGGCGCCGGCACGCGGAGAACCTCATCATCCTGGGCGGCTCCCAACCCGGACGACGCTGGCGCCACCCCGTCCCGCTCATGGACATCATGCGCGGCGCCATCTCCGAGACCGACGAGTACGCCCGGGTCGAACTCACCTCGGTACCGGACCTGTCCCTGGTGGGCGCCGTGGTCGCCGACGTCATCCACCTGCTCGCCGAACTGGTGGAGAACGCCACCGCCTACTCGCCGCCGCACACCGACGTCACCATCGGCACCGAGAACGTTCCCAAGGGCGTGGTGATCGAGATCGAGGACCGTGGCCTGGGGATGACCGAGGACGTCCTGAACTGGGCGAACCGGACCCTGGCCGACGCCCCCGAGTTCGACATGATGACCTCCGGCACCGATGGGCGCCTGGGGCTGTTCGTCGTCGCGCGCCTGGCCCAAAAACACGACATCGGGGTGCAGTTGCGGCACTCGCCGTACGGGGGGACCAGGGCCGTGGTCCTCATTCCCAGCGCATTGGTGGCCGCCGGACCCACCGGGGGCCACGCCCGGGTCGCCGCCCTGGCCGGGGTAGCGGCGTCGCCCGAGGGAAGCGGTGACTCCGACCTCCTCACGGGGCACGCGGGGACCAGGCCCGTGCGGCCGATGTTGCGTTCGATACCCGGACGACCCGAAGCCTTTGAGGACGAGGCCGCCACGGGCGAAGACGAACCCGCTTCCGCGCCGGTGCTGCGTCAGGTCCCCGACCCCGAACCCGCGAACGAGGGAAGGGAGGGTCGACCGGCGCCCCTGCCTCGACGCAACCCTGGCCGGACCACCGGGTCCGGGGGTGGAACGGGCTTGCTCGTCGACCGGGGCGATCCGGGTGGGGCCGGTGGTGACTCGGCGACGGACCCCGACCGTGTCGGTGCCGGACCCGGCCGGGCGGGTCTGCCCCGGCGTAGGAAACAGGCCAGCCTGGCCCCTCCGCTTCGGGACGGTGTTCCCACCGAACCATGGTTCGCCGCGCCGGCCACGACCGCCACGGTGACTCAGCGCAGTCCGGAACAGGCACGCCACGTGATGGCCGCCTTCAGCGCCGGGACCCGGCGCGGTCGAGCCGAGGAACCGGACGGCGATGGATTCGGCCACAACAGTGATGACCAAGTCGGTGCCGCAGCCGACGAGCACACGGGAGAGAGCGACTGAGATGGTGGGCAAAAGCAAGGCCGCTGAAAACCTGGACTGGCTCTTGGACGACCTGGTCGATCGCGTCGTCGGCGCCGGCCACGCGATCGTCCTTTCGGCGGACGGGTTGTTGCTGGGACGCTCGCGTGGACTGGGAGCCGAGGACGCCGAACACCTGTCGGCCCTGGCCTCGGCCTTCCAGAGCCTGGCCCGGGGGACCGGGCGACACTTCGGTGGTGGTGACGTACGCCAGACGGTGGTGGAGATGGAACGCTCCTACCTGTTCGTCACCGCGGCTGGGGAAGGGGCCTGCCTGGCGGTGCTGGCCGCCGAGGACGCCGACGTGGGCCTGGTCGCCTACGAGATGAACCTCAGGGTCAAGCGGGTCGGCCAGTTCCTGACCGCCGCGCCCCGTCAGCCGGACCACCTCACGCCCATGGGGGGTGCCGGTTCATGAGCGGTGTCGGCAAACGCCGTAGACCGAACCCCTCCGGTGCGGTCCACGCCCGGGTGGAGGTCGAGCCCTCCCTCGAACCGAACCGAACCTGGCATCGTGGCCGTGGCCACCCCACCTCCGAGGGCCCAGCCACGGGTGTCACCACGGGGGACGCGCCGGCGGGTCCGCTCGTACGTCCCTACACCATGACCAAGGGGCGTACCCGCCCCACCGAACAGGGTGGACGGCTGGACCTGATCACGATCGTGATGGCCTCGCCCGGCCATGGTCGATGTCCCCGTGATCCCGAGCGCCAGGCCATCCTCGACCTGTGCCATCGCCCCATCTCGGTCGCGGAGATCTCCGCGCGCCTGGACATCCCACTGACCGTGATCAGGGTGCTCCTGGGCGACCTGTTGGCCGAGGGCGACGTGCACACTCGGGCGGCCACGCCCATGACCAAGCTTCCCGAGAAGAAAGTACTTCAGGCGGTACTCGATGGCATCCGCAGACTCTGAGAACCCGCAGGACCCACAGACGGCGATTCCCCACGCCGTCAAGATCATCGTCGCCGGTGGATTCGGGGCGGGTAAGACCACCCTGGTCGGCGCGGTCAGTGAGATCACCCCGCTGAGCACCGAGGAGGTGATGACCGAGGCCGGCTATGGGATCGATGACCTGGCGGGGGTGGAGAACAAGACCACCACCACCGTCGCCCTCGACTTCGGGCGTATCACTATCAATCCGGACATCGTGCTCTATCTCTTCGGTGCGCCCGGACAGGACCGCTTCTGGTTCATGTGGGACGAACTCGCCGAAGGGGCCTTGGGGGCGGTCGTCCTCGCCGACACCCGCAGACTCGACACCTGTTTCCACGCGGTCGACTTCTTCGAGCGGCGCGGCGTCCCCTTCGTGGTGGCGGTCAACCGTTTCGAGGGGGCCACCGCTTATGAGATGGCGGAGGTTCGGGAAGCGCTCGACCTATCGGACGGAGTGCCCGTGCTGATGGTGGACGCGCGTGAACGTGAATCCGCCAAGGAGACCCTCGTCTGTCTGGTGACCCACGTCATCGAGAGCCGTAGGCCCGCGATGAGCGGTTGAACCGGTCCCCGCCGGTCGAGCAGATGACCGAACCGGTATACGTTCAGGACGAACACCCCCTGAATGTGGTGTTGAACGCTACAATGTCGCGGCAGCGACCACCACTTCGTTCTCGAACACCCATCCGCCCTCTCGTCTGAATCCTGGTATGCGAAACTCTGACCGACTTCCCCCACGGGAACTGCCCAAGCGCCGCTCCGGACGTCACCGCAACCCGTTGTCCTTCGACAACTGGTTCGGTACCCCCGCCCTGATCATGGCGGTGCCGGGCACGGCCGAACAGGCTCAGGGGGCCGACGGTGAGTCGATCGGCGCCCGGATGGCCGACCTCGTTCGGGCCTACCGTCCCGAAGTCACCATCCGCTACGGACACATCGAAGGCGACCGGCAGACCCTGGCCGAGGCCCTGACCGACCTCGACGACGGTGAGGACCGTCCACTCTCCGGAGTCGTCGTACCGTTGGTCACCGCCCCGCACCCGGCCACCAGCGCCGCGATCGACGACGCCATGGCCCAGACCGGTGCCGACGTCCGTGTCACCGAAGGACTCGGCCCGCATCCGATGCTCGCCGAGGTACTCCACCTGCGCCTGGCCGAGGCCGGGTTCGTGCGAGCCGACCGAATGCGTCTGATCAGCGTCACCGCCCGCAACACCACCATGGCCGACGGCGTCATCGTCGGCGCGGTCGGTGGAGAGGGCGCCGTGGGAGCCGCAGGGGTGACCGCGGTCCTGCTCGCGGCCCGCCTGGGGCTGACCGTGCTGCCCGCGGACCTGGAGGACGAGGCCTCGATGGAGCAGGTCGTTTCCCACCTGCGTCAGGGCGGTAGCGTGCGGCCCGTCATCGCGCCCAGCGCGCTGGGGCCGGAGTTCCCGGCCGACCGGCTCGCGGACCTGGCCGAGCGTTTCGGTGCCCGCCCGGGTGCGGCCTTGGGTGCCGACAGCCTCCTCGGCAAGATCGCCGCCCTGCGTTACGCCGAGGTGCTGAACTCCCTGGGAGTGGAGCAACCTCCGACCGCCGAGGAGCTGCCCGCGCCGGTGGGTTCCCGACACCGCCCAGAGTCCTGAGGGCGCGACACGCCCCGCCAGGACTTCGAACAGGACCGCTCCGTGTACAGGGCGGTCCTGTTCCGTTTCCACCCCACTGAGCTGGGCGTTCATCCACTTAGCATCTTTGGGGTGAGATTTTCTTGCCCACACTCATAACGCATTGTGATTATTAGACAACTAAGAGCAATGTTTTTCGGTAGCCTCTGCATGACCGAAAGCCGCCGTGGCATCGCCTCCCGCGATCCTCGGCACCCGCACGGGCTGGAGGGGCCATGCGAAAAACCCACGCGTCCACTCGGACGATCCGCGGACAAATCACCCGCATCGTGCTCATTCCGAGCTTGTGTTTCCTCGCGCTCTGGCTGATCGTCACGAGCATCGGGGCAGTCCAGAGTGCCCAACAGATGAGAGCCGTCGGGCAGACGCGCCAAGGCACCGAGGTCCTCTCGGCCGCCATGGCGGAGCTCCGCGCCGAACGTCGCCTGTCCATGGCGCACCTGGGCGCCCAGGACGGCGGGGAGACCTCGACGGTCCAAGAGGACCTGGACCGACAACGCACCCGGAGCGACGAGGCCGTCGAGAACGCGGCCGCCCTGGTCGCCGAACTCGACGGTGGAGACGACCAAGAACTCCGGCAAGGCGCCGAAGAGGTGCTCAAGGCCCCCGAGGAACTCACGAGGCTGCGAGGGGCGGTCGACGAGCACACGTTGGGCCGCGACGAGGTCCTGGTCGCCTACGGCGGCCTCATCGACTCACTCCAGACCACCTCCATCGCCCTGATCCACACCACCGACGGTGGGGAGAACCTCGCCGACGCCGTCCTGGCCCGTGAGCTGGTCAACGCGCGAGAGGACTACGCGACCGCCGACGCACTCCTGACCGGCGTCATCGCCGCCGGACGGATGACCTACGAGGAGACGGCGCACTTCACCTTCCTCACCGCCTCCTACCGCGCCACCCTGGACGGCGCGATCCACACGATGCCCTCCGCACTGCGAAGTGACTACGAGGCCATCACCCAGGAGGCCTCCTGGATGGAGGCCGAACGACTGGCTCGGCGCGTGGTCACCCGGCCACCGGTCGCCGAGGGGGTCGACGCGGCCGAGGGCGAACCACTGAGCGAATGGAACTCCACGGTGGAGGTGGAGGCCGACGAATGGGACGCCTCCTCCACCCCCTCCATCGAGGCCCTGGACACCCTGACCAAAGCCCAGACCGAACACACCGTCGACCTGGCCTGGAACGCCTCGCTCCTACGGATGTGGCTGTACGCGGCCGGGGCCGCACTCAGCCTGCTCGGTGGCGCGATCGCCATCGCCCTCGTGGGCCGCTCCTCCCGCCGCCTGAGCGGACGTCTTTCGGCACTGCGCGAACAGATCCTGGAACGAGACCTGGACCTGCCCGACATCATCGAACGGGCGCAACATGGCCACAAGGTCGACGTCGTCGACGAACTTCCGCCCTTGGACGAACAGGGTGACGACGAGATCGGCCAGGTCGCCGAAGCCTTCGACAGCGCCCAGATCACCGCGGTCGAGGCCGCCGTCCGCCAAGCGGAGATCCGTCGCGGCGCCAACCGCGCCTTCCTGGGCATCGCCTTTCGCAACCAGGCCCTGCTCCAACGCCAGCTACGTCTGCTCGACGAGATCGAGTACAACGAACAGGACCCCCAGGCCCTGCGCCGACTCTTTCGCCTGGACCACCTGGCGACCCGGGCCCGACGCTACGCGGACAACCTCATCATCCTCGGCGGTGGCCAGTCCGTCCGCCGCTGGCGCCAACCCCGGCCCCTGCTGGACGTGCTGCGCGCGGCCATCGCCGAGACCGAGGACTTCGAGCGGGTCCGACTCACCTCGGCGCCCCGCGTGCTCATACACGGCCAGGCGGTCGCCGACATCGTCCACCTGCTCGCCGAACTGGTCGAGAACGCCACCCAGTTCTCCCCGACCGGAACCCCGGTGGACGTCGGCTGCGCACCGACCGGTGGCGGGCTCTTGGTGGAGATCGAGGACCGGGGTCTGGGCATGTCCGAACAGGGCTACGCGGCCGCCGAACGCACCCTCACGCAGCCTCCGGAGTTCGACGTGATGGCGCTGCCAGACGAGCCACGCCTGGGCCTGTTCGTCGTGGCCCGTCTCGCCGAACGCCACGGAGTTCGGGTCTGGCTCCGTCCCTCGCCCTACGGGGGCACCCGAGCCATCGCCCTGATCCCCGACCGACTGCTCGAACCCGTGGACAACCCGCTCACGGTCTCCGGGGCCGCCGACATCGTCATCCCCGTCCCTCCGGGACACCCCACGGGGACGGGCCCGGTGCCGAACCAGCCCGTGCCCGACCACTTGGTACCGAGCCACCCGGTACCCGGTCACATCACCCCCCACCGGGCCGGTGCCTTCGGGGCACGTCATTCCTCCCAGCCCTCCGGCCCCAACGGTCACTCGGGTCCCGACGGAAGAACGCCCTTCCCGCCACAGACACCAGGAGGAAACCGTGAACGTTGAGGACCGTCAGGTCGAGGGCCGCCACGCCCACCGTTGGGGACACGGAACGCGTGGCGCCCACGGGGCACATGGCACGCATGGCGCACGCGGCACGCACAGGACACATGCGACCACCGGAACCGAGGACCACCACACCCATGAGGAGAGCGCGGAGAACGAACGCTTCCTGCGCCCCTACGCCATCGAGGCCGGCACCCTGGAACAGATCGCGCAGCCGGACATCCGGCCCACCGAGATCGAACTGCTCACCTTGGTCATGGCGGCCAGGAACCCGGGCGGACGGGAATGGCTCAGACCCGAACGCGAGGCCATCCTCAACCACGCCCTGAGCGCCCGAACGGTCGCCGAGCTCGCGGCGGAGGTAGCCCTGCCCGTGGGCCAGGTCAGGGTCATGGTCGCCGAGATGCTCTCCGAAGGGTCCCTTCAACGCTGCGGACCTTCACGAGACCTGGAGCGTCAGGACATCCTGCACGCCGTCCTGGTCGGCCTGCGCGCCCTCTGACCGCCGGGGTGGCCCCGACCCTCGGGTCCGGGGTGCCCGCACCCGCCGCCCGGTACTCGCTCCAGGCGTTGCTAGCGTGCAGCCCATGCGCAGCACCGAACACATCGGCATCATCGGGGCGGGGATCATCGGCCTGGCCCTGGCCCGTCACATCACCCTCCACCGTCCCGGCAGTAGGGTCACCGTCCTGGAGAAGGAGGACCGAGTCGCCGCGCACCAGACCGGCCACAACAGCGGGGTCGTCCACGCCGGTCTCTACTACCGACCCGGATCGCTCAAAGCCACCCTGTGCCGTCGCGGTGTGGCCCTGCTTCGTGAGTACTGCGCCGAGTTCGACCACCTGCCCTACCAAGAGGTGGGCAAGCTCCTCGTGGCCGTGGACGCCGAGGAGGAGGCCCGCCTCGACGACATCGCGCGTCGGGCCCAGGAGAACGGGGTCCCCGGCCTCACCCGGCTCGGTCAGGAGGGGATCCGCGAGATCGAACCCCACGCGGCCGGCCGGGCCGCACTGTACTCGCCCACCACCGCCATCACCGACTTCGTCGCGATCGCCGAGGAATTCGCCGACGACGTCCGCCGCCTCGGGGGCAGAGTCCTGCTCAACACACCCGTCGTGGACCTACGCCAGGACCACGACGGTGCCGAGGCCCTGGTCGTCGACCCCCACGGGGAACGCACGATCCACCGCTTCGACCGGCTGGTGCTCTGCGGTGGCCTGCACAGCGATGGGCTCGCCCGTATGGCCGGAGCCGCCGCCGATCCCCGGATCGTGCCCTTCCGAGGCCATTACCACGAGGTCGTCCCCCAGCGCCGGGACCTGGTCCGCGGTCTCCTCTATCCGGTACCCGACCCCCGGTACCCCTTCCTCGGCGTCCATCTGACCCGTCACGTCCATGGTGAGGTCATGGCCGGCCCCAACGCGATCCTCGCCACCGCGTTGGAAGGCTATCGAGCCCAAGACCTGCACCTTCGCGAACTCGCGCGGACCCTGGCCTGGCCGGGATTTTGGAATCTGGCCCGACGTCACTGGACGGTGGGCGTCCGAGAGACCATCGTCTCGGCCTCCCGAACGGTGTTCGCCGCCCAAGCCCGCCGGTTGTTGCCCGAGATCACCGCCGCGGACCTGCGCCCGGCCCCTGCCGGGGTGCGTGCTCAAGCGCTCGGCAGGGACGGCTCCCTGCTCGATGACTTTCGGGTGGACACACATGGCCGGGTGATCTGTGTGCGCAACGCCCCCTCGCCCGCGGCGACCTCCTCCCTGGCGATCGCCGAGTTCCTGTACGACTCCCACATCGCCGGATACTGAGCCCGCGCGGCGGGTACCGTCCTGAACCGGCGCGAGGTGTGTCGGACCGAAGTTATCCACAGGTTCGAGGACACCCTGGTACCGGGCCACCGCCCGACCGACCATGGAAACCGGTGGCCCGGGACGGTCCCATGGTCACCGTCGGAGGTGACCATGTCCCTGACCAGGTGGGCCACGGCGGCGTTGACCGCCGTACTCGTGCTCGTGCTCGCGCCCGTGCTCACAGCGGCGGCTCCGGCCGTCGGACCTCGAGGAGGACCCTTGGACGGATTCACGATCGCGCACCTGCCCGCCCAGGTCGGGGCGCGGACCGCGCCGGCGGACTTCACCTACGAATGGGAGGACGTGTCCTTCACCTCACGGGTCTGGGAACAGGCCAAGGAGGGAGGGGGCTTCCAGGTGGTGCTCCAGGTCCTGGTACTGCGCGGCGACAAGCTCACCGACCTGGCCACGGCCCGCGAGTTCCTCACCCGCTACCACGAACGTGACCCCTCCACCTGGGAGCTCGGTGAGTTCGACCAGGGCACCGTCTTGGGCCTGTACGGCCGAGCCGAGGCGTTCTGGACCCCGGAGCCCGGAGTCGTGGTCGAGGTCCGCGACGCCTCCGGGCTCCTGGGGGAGGAGGCGATGCTCGCCACCGCCCGAGGGATCGTCGAGGGTGCCCCCGCCTGAACGTCCAGGCCCGGGGAAGGAACCCCGGGCCGGGCGCCGTGGGCGATGGGACAAGGCGTGATTCCGCCGGGAGGGATCACGGTGGATCCACGACAGGGTCGCCAGGAGGCATCAACAGCCCTCCAACACCTCACGCAGGGCGGCTTCCTCGTCCGGATCCACGGTCAGGTCCCACACGTGTTTGACCTCGATCCACGAGACCACGTAGTCACAGTGCGCGGACTCCAACGGCGGCAGCCAGTCCGACGGGGCCGCGTCACCCTTGGAACGGGTGNGAGGCGCTCACCGCCCACAGCTGGGAAGAGTCCAGGTCGTTGGCGAATTCCCGGCGTTGCTCGGTCGACCATTCGTGGGCGCCCGAACGCCACCCCTCCTTCAGGGCCACCATGTGGTCGATGTCGATGTCCTGCGCCTCATCGAAGGTCTCCCCGTCAAAGGCGCTGTACCAGCTGCCGGACACCGGCTGACAATTGTCGTCGGTCTCCACGTTCTCGCCGTCGCGCAAGAGCACCACCTGCCGGACGCTGCAGTTGTCCTCGACGTTGTCGTCCCAGTGTGGGAAGAGGGCCCGGTCGTAACCGGGCGGGTCGTGCTCCTCCTCGATCCGCAGCTCCTCCAGGCGCTCTCGGGCCTGGTCGACGTCGGAGGAGGAGGCGCCATCGGGGGACCCCTGGGAATCAGAGGTGGTTCCGCCACCACCGAGGTCGAGGTCGAGGTCGATCACACCGAATTGTTGCAACGCCACGACGGCGATGACGATGACACCGACCACCGAGCCGGCGAGGGCCGTCAGTTTGGACTTGGGCTTGCCACCGCCTCGACCGGATCCGGGCCGGGAGGACTTCTTCGACATGTGGGGGCCTCCAACATCTGTGTTCAGGGGATGATCAGGAACATCAAGCTTGACGCATCCTCTGGAACGACTGAAACCCAGGTCGTCATCGCCACCGCGAAGTGTCCGGCCGGCTCGACTGCCTCCCCACGGCTGAAGCCAGGGGTCCGTGCCGCTGAGAACCGATCAGTCATCTCCCCGAGCGGGCCACTGCTGGAGTACGCGCACGAACCCCTCGACCAGCAGCGTGTAGCTCTCGTCGACGCTCTCCGGCATACCGAAACCGCCGTGGGTCTCCAGGTCGATGAATCCGTGCAGGGCACTGCGCAACGCCCTGATCGTGTGGACCATCCGCTCCTGGGGGATGTCGAAGCCACGCAGGACGGAGGCGATGACCTCGACCGGCCGGGCGAACTCGGCCTGGGCCTCGGGGTCGTTCAACCGAGGCGCCCGCTGGAGTGCCGTGTAACGTCCGGGATGCTCGTGCGCGTAACCACGGTAGGCCTCGAAGAGGGCGTGTACCGCTCTGCCTCGCGAACGGCCCACCGCAGCCGCGCTCAGCCGTTCGGTGAGGTCGTCCACGGCTGCCAGTGCCACCCTTCGGTGCAGCTCGTCCAACCCGGCGACGTGCTTGTACAGACTGGGTGTGGCCACCCCGAAGCGTTTGGCCACCGCGGCGAGCGAGAGCGCGTCGAACCCCTTCTCGTCGCACAATCGGGAGGCCTCGGCCACCACCAGTTCGGGGGTCAGCCCGGCCCTAGCCATCGACGACCACCCGCTCGATGAGGTCGAGCAGGACGGGAGCCACCACGTCGGGGCGCTGGGACTGTGGGTAGTGGCCGCAGTCAGGGACCATGACCAGACGGCCATCGACGACCGAGGCCACCCACCGGGCCTCGGCGTGAGGGTCCTTCCAGTCGGGGTCCAGCTCTCCCATGATCACGACGGCCTCGGCCGACATCCCCTCGGCCCGGTCCACGGTCTCGTTGGGCGCGTCGATGGTCTTGCGGATCGCCCGATAGCGGTCGATGGGGCGCAGCATCCGCAGGATTCTCTCCTTCTGTTCCCGGTGCCCCTCGGGCGTACGTCCGGAGTGCAGCCTGTCGTAGAAGAGGGTGAGCGCGCGGGGTGCCCAGGGGCGGGTCAGCAGGAGCTTCAGCATGAGGCGCTCGACCGGGTTCGGTGTGCCCGGACGCAGGAAGGGACCGAGCAGGGCGATCCCGGCCACCAGGTCGGGTCGGTCGATGGCGGCAATGGTCACGGCGGCGGCGCCCATCGAGTTGCCGACCATGACAGTCGGCCTTGCCTCTCCACCCGCGCCGAGTTCCTCGGCCAGAGCGATCGCGTCGCTCGAGGCGGCACGGCTGTCGTAGGAGTCGAAGGTGGTGTCGCTGTCCCCATGCCCGCGCAGGTCCATGACGGCGACCCGGTGACCGGTGGCGGCCAGGGCCCGGCCGAGGGAGTGGAAGGAGGCGCGGTGGTCGAACATGCCGGGGACACAGACCACGAGGAGGCCGGTGTCGTCGGGGCCGTAGAGGTCGTAGGAGATCCGGCCCTCGGGGCGTTGGAGGTGTCGCATGACGGTACTTCCCCACTTGAGGCTAATCTCTATAACTAAAAAGCTAACCCCATTAGCCAATGGGGTCAAGGAGTGGTGTCAAAGGACCGGGGCTGGGAGGGCGAGGGCGCGATGGCCGAGCCCGATAGCGTGGCGGTGACAGGGAGAACCGGGTGAGCCACCCGGTGGGCCGCCTAGACTGCTAGGCAGATCGGGCCGTGGGGCCCGCCTATCTATCCGACAGAGAGTTACACAGTGATCGACATCATCGACGAACTCCAGTGGCGCGACCTCATCGCGCAAACGACCGACCTTGACGCACTCCGCAAGGCGCTGGCCGATGGTCCGATCACCCTCTATTGCGGGTTCGACCCCACCGCGGGCAGCCTGCACGTCGGCCACCTCACCCAGGCGCTCACCCTGGCCCGGTTCCAGCAGGCGGGTCACCGGCCGATCGCTCTGGTCGGTGGAGGCACCGGTCTCATCGGTGACCCCAAGCCCAACGCCGAGCGGCAGATGAACTCGGTGGAGACGGTCCGCGGCTGGGTCGACAACCTCGCCGGCCAGCTATCGTCCTTCCTGCGTTTCACCCCCGAGGGGGAGGAGGCCGAGCCCACCGACGCCATCCTCGTCAACAACGGCGACTGGCTCGGGGAGATCAACGCGATCGAGCTGCTGCGCGATGTCGGCAAGCACTTCAGCATCAACCAGATGCTGGCCCGGGAGACCGTCAAGAGCCGACTCGACGGCGATGGCATGAGCTACACCGAGTTCAGCTACGTGTTGCTCCAGTCCTACGACTACGTGGAGCTGTACCGGCGCTATGGCTGCGTTCTGCAGACCGGGGGTTCCGACCAGTGGGGCAACATCACCGCGGGTCTGGACCTGGTCCGCCGCATGGAGGGCAACGAGCCGTACGGCCCGGCACACGCCCTGACCACGAACCTGCTCACCAAGGCCGATGGCACCAAGTTCGGCAAGACCGAGTCCGGCACCGTCTGGCTCGACCCCGAGCTCACCTCGCCGTACGCCTTCTACCAGTTCTGGTTCAACGCCGACGACCGTGACGTGATCCGCTACCTCAAGGTGTTCACCTTCCTGTCCCAGGAGGAGATCGCCGACCTGGAGCGTCAGACCCAGGAGCGCCCCCAGGCCCGGGCCGCCCAGCGCACCCTCGCCGAACAGCTCACCACGCTGGTCCATGGTGAGGAGGAGACCCGCAAGGTCAAGGACGCCAGCCTGGCGCTCTTCGGCCGAGCGAACCTGTCCGAGCTGGACGCGCGCACCCTGGAGTCCGCACTGGCCGAGGTGCCCAAGACCGAGGTGGCGGGCCCCGTCACGGAGTTGCTCGTTACCGACCTGTTCGCCCAGAGCGGGCTGACCCCGAGCAAGTCGGCGGCCCGCCGCGCCATCCAGGAGGGCGGGGCGTACGTGAACAACGTCAAGGTCACCGACATCGACGCCAAGCTGAGCGCCGACGACGTGCTCCAAGAGCGCTTCGTGGTTCTGCGCAAGGGCAAGCGCAACATCGGCGGTGCCGTTTTGCGGGGCGAGTGACCCAGGCGGTCCAGGGGTCGGCTTCCAACGGGAGGTCGGCCCCTTCGCGTGTGGGGACTGCCCAGGTGCGTCCGGCCTCCAGGCCGTTCCGGCGCGGCCCGTTTCAAGGAAAGGTTTTCCTTGGGCATGACGAGGGCAAGATGTACCATGGCTAGTGACAACCGACGTCACCACGCGGGCCCGACAGAGGGCTTCGCGCACGTCGGGGCCTTGAGAAACAGCCCGTAACAGGGGGCGACCGAGGCCCGGATCGCCGAAGCGGCAATCGGTCCGGGTCCTGACTTGACGTCTGCCCTCGGTGTCCCTACACTCGAAAGAGTCGCTGCGGGACGGTGAGCGGAACCCCTCGGGTTCGAGCTCGGCACCGGG
>NZ_ANBD01000132.1 GCF_000341005.1 Nocardiopsis alkaliphila YIM 80379
ATCCAAAAGCTCATCATCGGCCGCACCATCACCGGCCTGCCCATCCGGTAGGGAGCGCCTACCTCGTCCACGAGGAACCGAAGGGAGGAGGGACCGGCTCGGCCCCTCCTCCCTTCACGCCCGGACGCATCGGCCCTTCGGGATGGGTGAGAGGGAGGGTGAACGGGTAGGCGCGGGGCAAGGAGGTGAGTTCGATGTCCGAGCTGTTCGCTCTGGGCCCCCTGATCGTCATCGCCGTGGTCGTCATCGCCATCTTCCTGGTACTGGGCATCTTCTACCTCGTCCAACGACAGGCGGAGAAGTCCGTCCGCTCCCCCGAGTACTGGAACGAGGAACCCGACGGGCGAAAGTACCCGACCGGTTGGGGTGAAGGACCCACGGTCTCCGGCCCCGCGGAGGGATACCCGGATCGTCCACAGGACCCGCCACAGGACCCGCCCCGAGACGGACCACGAAAGGGACACGATCCGGGGGACGAGGGGGGCGTCACCGGGCGCTAGATCATCGGCCCCGTGGGGCGATCGGGGCGTTCGGCCCGCCCCGATTCCACGGTGCGGCCCTCCCGTCGCCCGACCACTCGTCCGCCTCACGTGGCACCGACGAACCCGGATTCCATGGTGCCCGGGCGGACGCCTGGGTCTCGTCTTGTGGCTCGCGCCGAGTGGAACTCAGACCGCGCGGGCGACGGTGACGATGTTGTGGCTCGCGGGGGTCAACGGCCCCCGGTGCCAGTCCCCGTAGCGTTCAGCCACCGTGAACCCGGTCGCGGCGAGCTGTGCGTCGATCTCGTCGGCGTTCAGGAAGCGCAGGGTGGAGCGGTCCACCCGTAGGACCTCGCCTTCTCGGGTGGCGATCGTTTCGGTGAAGGTGACCGTCCCGGCGGTCACTTCCTCCACCCGGTGTTCCACGCGCAACGCGCGACCACGGTGGTCCACCACCTCGGTGGCGTTCTCCGGTCGCCACCGCTCCCAGCCCCGAGCCGATGGGGCGCGGGTGCCGAACACGAAGCTTCCGCCCTCCCGCAGCGCCGCCCGAATCGCGGTGAGCGACTCGCGCAGTTCGGCTTCGCTCACAAACACCTGGAAGGCGTTGCTCGCCATGAACGCCAGGTCGAACTCGGCTTCGAAGTCCATGCCCTCGGCACGGTCCTCGATCCACTCCACGTCCTCACGCACGCGTGCCCTCCGTAGCGAGGCGGTGTCCGGATCCACCCCGCACAGGCGGCCGGTGTGCCCCTCCTGACGGGCGCGATGCAGCATCATCCCGGTCCCGCACCCCACGTCGAGCACCGCCTCGGCGGCCATGACGTGGGAGAGGTAGAAGTCGTCACAGAGCGCCCACGGGTTGAGCACGTCGTAGAGCGCGGCGGCGTCGTCATCGGAGTACATGCCGGGCAGTGTCACCACTGGCGAGCCCTACCGCAACGGGTTTTCCCGGCCCGCTCTCCTCTCCGTGACGGGTCTCCATTCACCCGAATCTCAAGAGCCCCACATTTCCCTCATTTCACCCCACCCCCTCCCACCTCGGTGATTAAGCGAGCCCTTAGGTCACCGTTGACCGCCGAACACGAACCGGTGTGCACTGCCCCACACACGAATCGAAGGAGTGCACATGCAGGTCCCGGCACCGTTCGAGTACGAACGCGCCACCAGCGTGGACCACGCGATCGGCCTCTTGGACCGCCTGGGCGAGTCCGCGCGGCTCGTCGCGGGCGGCCACAGTCTGCTGCCGATGATGAAGCTCCGCCTCACCGACCTCGAATACCTGATCGACATCAACGAGCTCCACGACGAACTCGGATACATCCTGGTCGGAACGGACGAGGTCCGGATCGGAGCGATGGCCCGGCACCGGGAGCTGCTGGAATCGCCGGAACTGGCGGAGGTCTTCCCCATCTTCGCCGAGGCGGAGAAGGTGATCGCCGACCCCCTGGTGCGCAACCGTGGCACCCTGGGCGGTTCCCTCTGCCAGGCCGACCCTTCCGAGGATCTGTCCGCCGTGTGCGGGGTCCTGGACGCGGTCTGTGTGATCCGGGGACCCCAAGGCGAGCGTCTGGTCCCCATGGCCGAGTTCCACCTGGGCCCCTACGAAACGGCCGTCGCCCCCGGCGAGATGCTGGTGGAGGTGCGCTTCCCCGTTCGCCGTGGCGGATCCAGCGCCTTCGAGAAGGTGGAGCGCCGCGCCGGCGACTGGGCCGTGGCCGCCGTGGCCGCCGCCGTGTGGCTGGGAGGGGGNGACGCACGTTTGGGCCTGACCGCCGTCGGTGCGAACACCGTGGCGGTCGAGGGGATCACCGAGGCCCTGCGCGGCCAGTCCCCCGACCAGGACCTCTACACGCGGGCGGCCGAGATCGCGGCCGCCTCCTGCGAACCCACCACGGACGGTCGAGGCAGCGCCGAGTACAAGCGTCACCTCGTCAAGGAACTCACCCGACGGACGCTGCGCCGTGCCGTCGCTCGGACCGGGAGGGTCTGAACATGCGCGTCACCATGACCGTCAACGGTGAAGAGGTCACCAGGGAGATCGAGAGCCGGCTCCTGCTGGTGCACTTCCTGCGCGACCACCTGTCGCTGACCGGCACCCACTGGGGTTGCGACACCAGCAACTGCGGCGCGTGCACGGTGTGGATGGACGAGGAACCCGTCAAGTCCTGCACCGTGCTCGCCGCGATGGCCGACGGCCGCACCGTGCGCACCGTCGAAGGACTGGCCAAGGGCGCCGACCTCGACCCCGTGCAAGAGGGCTTCATGCAGTGCCACGGCCTGCAATGCGGCTTCTGCACCCCCGGGATGATGATGACCGCCCGCGCGCTGCTGGATCGTAACCCCGACCCGTCCGAAGAGCAGATCCGCGAGGCGATCTCCGGCCAGATCTGCCGCTGCACCGGCTACTCCAGCATCGTGCGTTCGGTGCGTTGGGCGGCCGAACACGAAGCGAACGGATGCCCGGCGCACGGCTCGAACGAGGACTCGACCCAGGTCGAGGAGGAGGTCCGATGAGCACGGTGGACGAACGCGAGCCCGTGGCCGTCGACAACGACCACAAGCCCGTCGGTTACGGCCGGATGCTCCGCAAGGAGGACCCCCGCCTGGTGCGCGGTCGTGGCCGCTACGTGGACGACGTCCAACTGCCCGGGATGCTGCACCTGGCGATCCTGCGTTCTCCCGTGGCGCACGCCCGGATCGTGTCGGTGGACACCAGCGCCGCCGAAGCCCACCCCAAGGTCAAGGCGGTGGTGACCGGCGAGGCGCTGGCCGAGAAGGGCCTGGCGTGGATGCCGACCCTGTCCAACGACGTCCAGGCCGTCCTGGCCACCGACAAGGTGCGCTTCCAAGGCCAGGAGGTCGCTTTCGTGGTGGCCGAGGACCACTACTCGGCGCGCGACGCCCTGGAGCTCATCGACGTCGAATACGACCTGCTCGACCCGGTCGTGGACGCTCGTACCGCCCTGGCCGAGGGCTCCCCGGTCATCCGCGACGACTTGGAGGGCAAGACCGACAACCACGTCTTCGACTGGGAGACCGGCGACGAGGCCGCCACCGACGAGGTGTTCGCCAAGGCCGACGTGGTGGTCACCGAGGACATCGTCTACCCGCGCGTGCACCCCTCCCCCATGGAGACCTGCGGGGCGGTCGCCGACTACGACTCGGTGGAGGGCCGGCTGACCCTGTGGTCCACCACCCAGGCGCCGCACGCCCACCGCACCCTGTACGCGATGGTGGCGGGATTGCCCGAGCACAAGATCCGGGTGATCTCCCCCGACATCGGCGGCGGGTTCGGCAACAAGGTGCCGATCTACCCCGGTTACGTGTGCGCGATCGTGGCCTCCCTCGTGGTGGGCAAGCCGGTCAAGTGGATGGAGGACCGCTCCGAGAACCTCATCAGCACCGGTTTCGCCCGCGACTACGTCATGCGCGGCGAGATCGCGGCCACGCGCGATGGCCGCATCCTGGGCATCCGCACCAACGTGCTCGCCGACCACGGAGCGTTCAACGCCCAGGCCGCGCCGAGCAAGTACCCGGCGGGCTTCTTCGGGGTGTTCACCGGCAGTTACGACATCGAGGCCGCGCACGCCAAGATGACGGCCGTGTACACGAACAAGGCGCCGGGCGGGGTGGCCTACGCGTGCTCCTTCCGGATCACCGAGGCCGTGTACCTGGTCGAGCGGATCGTGGACTGCCTGGCCTACGAGCTGGAGATGGACCCGGCCGAGCTGCGCTCCAAGAACCTGATCCGGCCGGAGCAGTTCCCCTACACCACCAAGACCGGGTGGGTGTACGACTCCGGCGACTACGAGCCCACCCTGCGCGAGGCACTGCGCATCGCCGGCTACGACGAACTGCGCGAGGAGCAGGCCGAAAAGCGCGCTCGGGGCGAGCTGATGGGTATCGGCCTGTCGTTCTTCACCGAGGCCGTGGGCGCGGGCCCGCGCAAGAACATGGACATCCTGGGCCTGGGCATGGCCGATGGCTGTGAGCTGCGGGTGCACCCCACCGGTAAGGCCGTGGTGCGCTTGTCGGTGCAGTCCCAGGGCCAGGGGCACGAGACGACGTTCGCGCAGATCGTCGCCGAGGAGATCGGCATCCCGCCCGAGGACATCGACGTCGTGCACGGCGACACCGACAACACCCCGTTCGGGCTGGGCACCTACGGCAGCCGGTCCACCCCGGTCTCGGGTGCGGCCGCCGCCATGGTGGCGCGCAAGGTGCGCGACAAGGCGCGGATCATCGCTTCGGGCATGTTGGAGGCCTCCGTCGCCGACCTGGAGTGGACCAAGGGTTCGTTCTCGGTCAAGGGCGACCCGGAGCGGTCGGTGACCATCCAGGAGATCGCGCTGCGCGCCCACGGCGCCGGTGACCTGCCCGATGGGCTGGAGGGCGCCCTGGAGGCCCAGGTCTGCTACAACCCGGAGAACCTCACCTACCCGCACGGCGCCTACGTCTGCGTGGTGGACATCGACCCGGGGACCGCGCAGGTCAAGGTGCGCCGGTTCATCGCGGTCGACGACTGCGGCACTCGGATCAACCCGATGATCATCGAGGGTCAGGTGCACGGTGGTCTGGCCGACGGGGTCGGGATGGCGTTGATGGAGATGATCTCCTTCGACGAGGACGGCAACTGCCTGGGCGGCTCCTTCATGGACTACCTGCTGCCCACCGCGTTGGAGGTTCCCGACTGGGAGACCGGGTACACGGTGACGCCCTCACCGCACCACCCCATCGGCGCCAAGGGTGTGGGCGAGTCCGCCACGGTGGGCTCCCCGCCCGCCGTGGTCAACGCGGTCGTGGACGCCCTGAAGCCGTTCGGGGTGCGCCACGCCGACATGCCGCTCACCCCCTCGAGGGTGTGGGACGCCATGCGCGGTCAGGCCCGGCCCCCGTTCTGAGCCGTAGCCGAATCGGAACGCGGTGGCGGCCGGCCCGGGGAGGAACGGCCGCCACCGGCACCATCAGTAGCAGGATCCAGGAAGGGGGCCGCGTGATGGCCGCCGTTGACCTGTCCGGGCGTGGCCGTGAGCTGATCGCCGGCAGGGTGCCGTTCGTCGAGGCGACCGTGGTGCGGGCCCAGGTGCCCGCCTCGGTCCGACCGGGGGACGGCGCGATCGTCCTCCAGGACGGTTCCATCGAGGGTTTCGTGGGCGGCCAGTGCGCCCAGGGTTCGGTGCGCGAGGCCGCGCTGAGGGCCATACGCGACCGACGCAGCGTGCTGCTTCGGGTACTTCCGGGTGAGGGCGAGCCCTTCCCCAAGGCCCCTGGGGCGCACGTGGTGGTGAACCCGTGCCTGTCCGGGGGCGCCTTGGAGATCTTCCTTCAGCCCCGGCTACCGGACCCGGTGGTGGGGGTCGTGGGCGATTCCCCCATCGTGTCGGCGCTGCGTGAGATGGCCCCACCCCTGGGGTTCGTCGTGGAGTCCGGCGGAACCGAGGTGGTCGCCGGAGCCACGGCCGTGATCGTCGCCAGCCACGGCGGCGACGAGGCCTCGGTGATCCAGGCCGCCCTGGACGCCGGGGTGGGCTTCGTGGGGCTGGTGGCCTCGCGCAAGCGCGGCGCCGCCGTATTGGACTCCTTGGAGTCGAGCCACTGCCGGCGCGGCCGGGTGCACACCCCGGTCGGGTTGGACATCGGGGCGAGCACCCCGGCGGAGATCGCGCTGTCGATCCTGGCCCAGCTCGTTCGGGAGGTCCGGGTGAACGGGCTGAGCGCCCCCGAGGCCCCCGCCAGGGCCAAGACCGAGGAAGGGGCCGCCGAGGAAGGTGCCGCCGAGGAAGGTGCCGCCCCCGTCACGGCGGTGGACCCGGTGTGCGGCATGACCGTCACCGTGAGCCCCACCACCCCTCACCTGGAGATCGACGGCGACCACGTGTGGTTCTGCTGTCCCGGTTGCCGGGACCGCCACGCGACGGAGGCCTAGATGCTCGACGCCGACGAGGTCCGAAAGCGGTTGGACGCCCAGGACCATCTGGTCGATGAGGGCACCGCCACCGCCCTGTACCTGGCGATCACGCTGGGTCGGCCCCTGCTGTTGGAGGGTGAACCGGGGGTCGGCAAGACCACGGTGGCCAAGACCCTGGCGCGCGTCCTGGACGCGCCGCTGATCCGGTTGCAGTGCTACGAAGGGCTGACCGCCAGTGAGGCGCTGTACGAGTGGAACCACCCCCGGCAGCTACTCGCGGTACGGCTGGCCGAATCACGCGGGGAACGGTTGGACGACGCCGACCTGTTCACCGAACGGTTCCTGCTGGATAGGCCCATCCTGCGCGCGGTCCGCCACCAGGGCCCCGTACCGCCGGTGCTGCTCATCGACGAGGTGGACCGCGCCGACGACGAGTTCGAGGCTTTGCTGCTGGAGTTCTTGGGAGAGGCGTCGGTGACCGTGCCCGAGCTGGGCACCTTCACCGCCCGACGCCCGCCCCTGGTGGTACTCACCTCCAACCGCAGCCGGGACCTGCACGACGCCCTGCGGCGGCGCTGCCTCTACCACTGGATCACCTTCCCCGAACCCGAGCGGGCCGCCCGAATCCTGCGCCGCCACGTCCCGGGCGCGAGCGCGGCGCTGGTGGCGTCGGCGACCGAGTTCGTGGGCCGGGTGCGCGCGCTGGAGTTGGACAAGGCTCCGGGGATGGCCGAGACCATCGACTGGGTGTCGGCCCTGGGCGCGCTGGGCGTGACCGAACTGGTCCAGGGCGACATCGTGCGCACCCTTCCGGCATTGATCAAGACCCCCGACGACCACGACACGGTGGTCGCGGCACTGAACGACCCCGACCTCGGCCCGTCGGAGTCGCAGGACCTCTCCAGGGCCCGAGCGGAGACGACCCGATGAAGATCGACAACGAGTTCACCGTCCAAGCACCCATCGACCAGGTGTGGGCACTGTTCACCGACGTGGAGGCACTCGCCCCGTGCATGCCGGGGGCGCAGCTGACCGGCGTGGAGGGGGACGTCTACTCCGGGAAGGTCAAGGTGAAGGTCGGACCCGTGGTGGCCGCCTACAAGGGCACCGCCCGGTTCGTGGAACGAGACGACCAGGCTCACCGCGCGGTCGTGGAGGCCTCCGGGCGGGCCGACCGTGGCGCGGGCAACGCTTCGGCGCAGGTCACCGTGGAGTTGTCGGAGGCCGAGGGTGGCACCGACGTCACCGTCGAAACCGACCTGAAGATCAGCGGCAAGCTCGCCCAATTGGGCGGCGGCATGATCAAGGATGTTTCGGAGCGTCTGCTGGGGCAGTTCGTGGAGAGGGCGGAGGAAAAGCTCGCCGCCCTCGACACCACGGAGGCTGACGACATGGACAAGGATCAGGAGCGGACCGGCGCGGGTTCGGATTCGAGTTCGCACATGGCCGGTGGTGAACACACCTCGGGCGGCGGCCACATGAGCGGTGGCTCGCACATGTCCGGCGGTGAGCACATGGCCGGCCGAGGCCCCCTGTCCGGCGAGAAGGACGAGAGCCAGGACGACCGTCCCGCGTCCGCGACCGCCGCCACCGGCCTGGTCCCGACCGAGCAGGCGCCGAAGGCTCCCCGAACGCCGGTGTCCGGCGGTGGCCAGGGCGTGGAGACTCCCCCGACCAAGCGGACCATCGACGCGCCCGAGGCCGAGCCGGTGGACCTGATGGCGGTCTCCGGCGGCAACAAGCTCCTGTGGCCGGTGCTGGCCGTGGTCGTGGCCCTGGCGGTGGGCTTCCTCGTGGGTTATGCCGTCTTCGGCTGACCGCGTGGCGTCCCCGCTGCCGGGGGTGGACCGGGCGGCCTTCGTGGTCGCCCTGACCGAACGGTTGCGTGCCCGTGGCGTCCGGGTGGACCTGGACGCGGCGGGCACCCTGGCCCGTGCGCTGGCCTCGCGGTTTCCCGCCACCCTGGCGGACCTGTACTGGACGGGCAGGGTGTGTCTGGTGAGCCGGGTGGAGGACCTGGCGACCTTCGACGCGGTGTTCGCGCAGGCCTTCGAGGACGGGGCGCCGGGTGTGGAGGGCTCCCCGGCCCCCGCCTCCCTTCGGGTACGCGATGAGCCCCCCGGTGTCCCGGACCAGGGCGAGGAGCCCGAGGGGTCGGCTTCGGGCGGGTTGCCGTGGGCGACCCTGTCCTCTTCCTCGGAGGGCGAGGACGACGAGGAGGCCCACGAGCTGCCCGAACTGTCGCCCAGCGCGTTGGAGGCACTGGCCGAGGAACCCTTCGAGAGGCTGTCCGAGGCCGAGTGCGCGCTGCTCGGCGAGTGGTTGGCGACTGTTCGGTCCCGGCTGCCGCGTCGGATCACCCGACGTCGG
>NZ_ANBD01000133.1 GCF_000341005.1 Nocardiopsis alkaliphila YIM 80379
CGCTGCGGGCCACCCTGGCACGGGCCCGGCGCACCGGTTGGGAGCCGGTGGAACTGGTACGCGAGCGCCCCCAGCGGCGACCGCGCCCGGTGGTGGTGCTGTGCGACGTGAGCGGTTCGATGCGCGCGCAGAGCGCCGGCCACCTCCAGCTGGCCAGGGCTTTGACCTCGATGACCCGGACCGAGGTCTTCACCTTCGGCACACGCCTGACCCGGCTCACTCCCCTGTTGGGCCGGGGCACGGTGGACGAGGTCTTGGAGAAGGTCACCGAGGCGGTGGAAGACCGGTTCGCCGGGACCCGGATCTCGGCGAGCCTGCGCGAGCTGTTGGCTTCTCGACACGGCGGCGTGGTGCGCGGTGCGGTCGTGGTGGTGCTCTCGGACGGGTGGGACAGCGATCCGCCCGAGGAGATGAGGGCGGCGATGGAGCGGTTGCGTCGCCGGGCGCACCGCGTCGTGTGGGCCAACCCCCGAGCGGCTGCGCCGGGGTTCTCGCCCACCACCGGCGGGATGGCGGCGGCCCTGCCCTACTGCGACGTCTTTCTGCCCGCGCACAGCTTCGCGGCGTTGCGCGAGGTCATCGAGGCCGTGGCCACCGACTGATCATTTCGCGACAAGAACGAAGATCGGTCCGGGGTCGAATACGCATACGAGGTACACCTTCGGCAAAAGTGCGCTGAGGTGCGGAAATGGTCGATCACCCACGGGTTTGGCTACGCTGACCCTCTGTCCATGAACTGTGAGTCCCCATCGGTCGGGGCGTGCTCGCCAAACCCCGTCATCGGCGACACCAGTCAGGGAATTGCCTCCGCACATGAGAAGAAAGGGCCGATGACGGTATGACGTCCGCGAAGGACTATCTGCGGTACACCAGTCATTCGACCGCCAAGAGCGCGCAGCATCTGAAGAACATCGAGGGTTCGAGCGCCGCCGCCGCCAGGTCCGCCGCCCAGAACACCGAGCTCTTGAAGGGCATCGCCTTCACCAGCTCCGCGAGCATGGTCTTCAACGGCATCACCGCCGCGAACACCGCACGCCAGGCCAGGACCCAGGAGCGACAACTCGCGCTCCAACAGGAGCAGCACGCACTCCAGCAGGCGATGGCCGAGCAGACCGCCCGGCACGAGTTCTCGATGTGGCGGCAGACCCCGGAGGGCTCCGCGTTCGTCGACTGGCAGCAACGCGCCGTCGCCCTGGTCCCGCTCCTGCGCGACCGTGAACACACGTGGAACGCCGCGTGGTCCAGGGCGATCGAGCGAGCCCGGGCCCAGACCCCTGGGGACGAAAGACAGCGCTTCATGAAGCATCCGGCGCGGCTGAAGCAGTCCGGTTTCGCATTCGCTTCCATCGCGAGTTTGGTCATCGCCGGATTCTTCGCGCTCAGCCTCCTCTTTCAGGGCCTGGGGGCATCGGCTCAGGAAGCCGTCAGGGGGCCCGCCGGTAGCGACGAATTCACCTACCAGGACTGCTTGGACATCCTCGCGGACCCGGACAACGTCATCATGAACGAGGCCGACTGCGAAGCCATCAACCCCGATCCCTCCGGTCCGATCGCCGAAAGGTCCGTGGGGCTGGCCCTGTTCGCCGGACTGGGGATCGCGTTCTTCGTCGTTCGCAAGGTCAAGCAGCGGCAGGCGTCGACCGACCCGACCGTGCGCGACGAGGCCGAGGCGAGGGTCGCCCGGTGGGGATTCGATCCGTTGACCACGCAGGGGGCGTGGTACCCGTGGCACGAATCGCAGGGTTTCACCGGCTACGCCGACCGCATCGAGCACATGGTGCACACCGGTCCTCAGCAGCGCCCACAACCCTCACAGCTCATTCCGCTCCAGGTGCCGACCCCTTGGCCACCCGCCGGACACCTCCCCGAGGAGGTCAACCAGGTCCTGTCCTCCTTCCGTGAGGAGAACGCGGAGATTTCCGGCCGGCCATGAAGGTCTCGCCCTATGCCCCGACCGGACCGTCCCTCCTCGGGGCGGGGTTCCCTGGGCCGGGTGCGCCGCTCACTCACCGGCCCGAGGCCGGACCGTGCTGACCCCCGAGCGCGAACACCGGTGCGCCTTGGATCCGATCCGCGCCGTCGTCAAAAGCGGCGGCGCGGGAGTGGCTTTCCCGGCACGGGTGCGAGGAACGACCCTCGGTGCCCACGATCCACTCGGGATTGACCGGCAGAAGTGACCCCGAGCCGGCGGAGGCGCCCGACTTCTTCCCCTATAGCCATCCTTCTACCATTCTCCATTCATTGATAACCAGGGTTATCGAATTCTCATTTCCTTCGAGGTCTTCACCTCTCTACGGTGAGGGTTCATCGCGTTCCACCCGTCTCGGAATTCCCGGGCCCCTCGTGAACGCGACGATCCCATCCTCTTCGCACGCCGACACCAGGCGAGCGCACTTCCCTGGAGGAATCACCGTGAACACCATGCTCATGATCGCCTCGCCCCTGGTGGCGGCGGTGCTCTTCGCCGCCCTCGGTTACCTGTTCGCGCGCTCTCGCGCCGAGTCGCAGCATCGTTCCTTGAAAGAGGACAACAGCCGCCTGGAATCCGACCTTCGGGTCACGAGGCAGGAACGCGACCAGGCCCAGGATCGATACGAGGCGTCGCGCGCAGAACACGAGCGGGCTCGGGTCGAGCACCAGGGTCGCGAAGCCCTTCTGATCGAACAGAGCACCCGGCTGGAGGGTGCCTCAGGGCGAATAGCGACCCTGGAGACCGAGCTCGACCACCTACGCGAGCAGCGCGGGCAGGCCGACGCCGAGGCCGAAGGGCTGCGCACCGAGCGGGAAGCCGCCAATCGGCGCATCCGTGAGCTGGAGGGTGAATCGGCCACTCGCGACCAAGAACACGCGGCTCTGACGGCCACCATCGAACAGCTCCGGTCGGACCTGCGCGATCACCAGCGCGACCTGGAGAAGCTGCGCACCGAACGCGCCGAACTGGAGAAGCGGCGGGCCGCGCTCGATTCCGCGCACAAGGAATTGGAACGGGTCCGTGAGGAACAGACCCGGCTCCAGTCCGAACAGGTCGAGGCCACCGTGGCCAAGATGTTGAAGTCCTCCCAGGAAACACTCAGCAGCACCGCCGACGACAAACTGGGGGCGACCGCCAAGGTGGTCGGCGACAAGATCCAGGAGCTGGAGAAGCACCTGCGCGAGTTCGACGGCAGGCGCACCACCACGGAGACCCGCCTGGACGAGCAGATCAAGCGTCTGGCCGAGGAGAACGTGCGGAGCCGGGAACAGACCGAAGCGTTGGTCCAGGCGCTGCGCAAGCCCCAGGTGCGCGGCCAGTGGGGCGAACTGCACCTGAAGAGGACCGTGGAGCTGGCCAACCTACGCGAGCACGTCGACTTCGACCTCCAGGTCAGCGTCGAGGGCCAAGAGAGGAAACAGCGGCCGGACATGGTCGTCAACCTCGTCAACGGCCGCAAGGTCGTGGTGGACGCCAAGGTCTCACTCGACGCCTTCATGAACGCCATCGAGGCCGCTGACGAGGCCGATCACGAGCGGTTCATGCAAGAGCACGCCGCACAGATCCGCAAGCACGTGGACGGGCTCGCGTCGAAGGAGTACTTCACGACGGTGGCCGGCAGCCCGGACTTCGTCCTGATGTACCTGCCGAACGAGGCCCTGCTCCAGGCCGCCTTGGACAAGCGCCCCGACCTGTACGAGTACGCCCTGGGCAAGCGGATCATGATCGCGACCCCCACGGTCCTGGTCCCGGTCCTGCGCACCATCGCCCTGTCCTGGGAAGAGGAGAAGGTCCGGGAGAACTCCGAGGCCATCCAGAAGCTGGGACGGGACATCTACGATCGTTTGGCCGTTTTGAGCGGGCACCTCTCCTCACTCGGGAACCACCTCGACCAGTCGATGAACTTCTACAACAAGACCATCGGTTCCTTGGAGCGCAGCGTGCTGCCGGCCGCACGCCGCTTCCCGGAACTGGGGGTCTCCACGCCCAAGGATCTGCCTCTGCTGGATCAGAAGGACGTGACGACCCGATCCATCAAGGCCGAGGAGTTGCTGCCGCCGGTCGTTCCCGCCCCCGAAGTCACCACCGCTGAGGAAGAGCCGATCGGCTGAGTGCCCGTTCCCTCCGATGACGCGGCCGTTTCCCGCCCCGGGGGGAACGGCCGCTCCGTTAGGCGGCGCAAAAGGCCGGAATGCCGTTCATCGGTTCACGCCTTAGCCGGTTCCTCTCCGCGTCAGACTCAAGGCCTACCGGGGGAAGGAAGTACGGCAAGGCGATGTGGCCCAGGCATGGGGAGCGGAATAGCCGCACTCAGGTCAAGGTGAACACGCCGATCCGCTCAGCCCGGGTGGGGTACACCTTTCCCCAAGGCATGCTTCACACGCAGCCGTTGGGTGTGGTGCATCGGCAGGTCCTCCAGTTCGGAAGGGGTGAACCACCCCGCCTCGTACGACTCGTCGCTGACGGCGAGTTCTCCCCCGACGACCCGGGCACGGAAGCACACGTTGAACTGGCGGCGCACCTCCCCGTCGCTGTAGGCGATGACGTGCCGGGCATCGGTGTAGGTGCCCACCAATCCGATCACCTCGACCTCGTAACCGGTCTCCTCTCGCACCTCCCGCACGGCGGCCTCGGGCAGGCTCTCAGTCATCTCCATCGCGCCGCCCGGCATCGCCCACAACCCGTTGTCCACCCGCCGCTGCAACAACAGGCGCCCCCCGTCATCTATGACGGCCGCACTGGCCGCCACCACCAGACTGTTGGGCACAGGCGCGTTCGGATCGTCGTAGTACTCGGTACGGGCCATAGGTGCGTTCACTCCTTGAGGGGGCGGGCCGTACGCCACACGGCGTCCATACTGGCGGCGTATGCGTCGAACAGTCCTTTCGGGGCGACCCGTTTGAGTCGCAGCAAGGGGTTCCCGAGGTCGCGGACAGGGTGGTCGAGGAGTTCACGGAACAGCTGACCACCAAGAGCGGGCTCTTGTGTCGGTTGCTGCTGTGCGCCAACGTCGCGCGAGCCACCCTTCGTACGAAGAAGGAGCTCCCCCTCAGCGGAGCCATGGCGAGAACCGCTGACACGATCGTGGCCGAACTCGCGCACCCGTCCTGAACCGTAGGTGGTGCGGATGCCTTGGGTAGGTGGCGCGGTGCCGTGGCCTCCTGTTGGCGTTACACGTGGCATGGTGGGAAAAGGCTGCGGTGACCGTCATCGCCTGTCGCCGAGGATCGAACGCGAACAGGATTCTTGAGTTCCGAACGGCCACCGGAGCCGGGGCGGAGCTCCTTCATCGGTTTGTTGGGCGCGGAGACCCGGCCTTCAGGGCCGGGAGGAAACACCCTCTACCTTCCAGTCATCGAACCGTCCTCGATTAAAGAATAGGGGTCGAAACTTTGATGGTCGGGTGATCCGTTCAAGGTTTCCCACGATCATCTTGACCGGCACCGAAACAGCCGGTGCCCGTGCCACGTGCTCCTTTCTCTATCTCAATGGGAAGGACCAGGTGGCGCCGGCGGGTGGGCGTGGTCAGGGATCAGGCCGGGGCGGAGAGGTCCCACCCCGGCCGTGGACCCAGGGCGAGGCTCGGAGTCAGTGCCGGGTCCAGAACTCTCGGGGACGCAGCCGGCTCTGGGATCGCGCCCACAGGTGGGCCAGCAGGTCGTCATAGGTCTTGGCCTCGTACATGCCGGTGGCGGAAGCCACCCAAAAGGATTGCGTGGCCTCACCGAACCACGTGATCAGTCCTCGGTGGCGGGCCTGGAGCGTCGCGGCCTGGTGGTGTTCCAAAGCGAACTCGGCCCGGTGTCCGCCCAGGCGGGGCAGGGTGCGGGCACGTTGGGCGCGGCAGGTGCGGTGGGTGCAGGAGACGCAGGCCGGCCCGGAGGTCACGACCGGGCGCGGCGGGGCGGGGGTGAAGACGGTCCCGGTCGGGGCGGGGCGAGTGTCCACGGGGCGTCGCGGCGCGGGGATAGGGTGGTTCATCAGATCCTCGTTTCCTTGCATATGCCTTGTTTGGGTTTTGGGGGTTCAGGGCCCGGAAGAGCGTTGCCGCGCTCTCCTGGGCCCGTCTCATGTCATGTGGACGTGATCAGTTGGGACCGTTCCAGGCGCTGTTGGTCAGGTCGTAGGCCAGGTACAGCCACACGGTGCGGTACTCCACGTTGCCGTTGTCGCCCCAGTCCGTGGCCAAGGCGTCGATCATCGCCAGGCCGCGCCCGGATTCGGCGCCCAGGTCGGCCCCACCCGAAGTCGGTGCTAGGCGGGCGTTGCGGGTGCGCAGCCCGCCCCGGTCGTAGCAGGACAGGCGCAATCCTTCCCTGTCGCGGTGAACGTGCAGGGTGTAGCTGCCGCCCGGATATCCGGACAGGCTGTGTTGGATCGAGTTGGTGGCCAGCTCACACCCCAGCAGGGTGAACAGGTACCGGTAATCGTCCGTCTCGGTGGCCGCACAGGTGTCCAGGAATGCGCGGACCAGGGGCATCAGGGCGGGGACGCCGGCGAAGTCGTAGCTGCGCGCCCGGTAGTTGGGGCGTTCGGGCAGCCCGGAGAAGTAGTGGCGCTGGAAGGGCCGGATGAAGCTGGCCAATGGCACCGTGGCCTCACCCTGAACCGGGACCGGTACCACGGGTGTGAGGACGGTTTCGGGCATGACGAACACACTCCTTGACATGGCTGC
>NZ_ANBD01000134.1 GCF_000341005.1 Nocardiopsis alkaliphila YIM 80379
AGGCGGGGGATCGTTGCCNAAACGCCCGTTGGAGAAGTCTCACGGAGGCCGTGATGCACGGAACGGGCAAGGCATAACCTGAACCAGATGAACCCTGAGTGATCCACCTGTCACTGGCCACACCTTCATCATGGAATCTTAGAATCCCAAAAGTCAAGCGAATCTTAAGAAACCCTCGAAATCTTGCTAGGCTCACCTCCATGAAACCCAGCTTCAGCCCCACCATTCGCAGACGACGCCTTGCGCGCATACTTCGTGATCTTCGAGAAGAATCCGGACATACGCTAGATAGCGCCTCAAAAGAGTCAGGAGTCCCCAGAAGTACCATTGGAAGACTCGAAGGCCACGAGGGAAAGCGCATCCAGCCAGCCCACCTGGACGCATTGGCTCGCCTGTACGACCTGAACGAAGAGACATGGAAGAGCCTTCACCAACTAGCAAAAGACGCAGGCGAGCGAGGGTGGTGGTCCAAGTACAAGGACATATTCAGTGCTGATGGGTTGCCCTCCTTCGAGGTCGAAGCATCCTGCATTCGGACTTATCAAACCCAGGTGATCCCTGGATTGCTCCAGACCACCGCATACACGAGAGCGGTGTTCACAGGAACCAGCATGGTCCAAGAGGAACAGATCCAACGCCATGTCGATGGCCGGATGAAAAGACAGGAGATCCTCAATCGCCTCTACCCACCCGAATATGTAGCGATCATCGATGAAGCCGCACTACGGCGCCCTGCCGGTGGAGTGGAGGCGATGAGAGAGCAACTTTTCCATCTCACAGAAATGGCGAAGCGCTCAAGGATATCCATCCATGTCCTACCGTTCTCAGCGGGAATGCACGCTGCGAACCTCGGTGGTTTCCAGATCCTTGATTTTCCCGAGCCGACGGACCCCACCATCGGTTACATGGAGACACCAACCTGTAAAATCTTCTCAGAAGAGGACGAAGACATTCGTCGCTATGAGACCTTGTGGCGTGAGGCTCACAACGCTGCATTGACAGCAGCCCAGAGCGTGAGCTTCATCGGAGACATGATCACATCGCTGAAGGGCACTCCATGACCGTTCTCAGATTTCGGAAGAGCAGCTACAGCGGCACCGGCGAAGATTGCGTCGAAGTCGCCCACATACCCCCAGACTTCCGAAAGAGCAGCTACAGCGCTCAACGCCAGGAGTGCGTTGAGGTCGCCGAGCTCCCCTGTGGGGCGGCGATCCGCGACTCCAAGCACCCCACCGCCGGACACCTCCCCTTCCCCGCCCCCGAGTGGACCGGCTTCCTCACCGCCGCTCTCACCCGCTGAGCCTCGGCCCCTCACCCGCCAAGCCAAAGAAAAGCCCGGCCGTGCCCCCTCCAAGGCACGGCCGGGTCCTCATAGAAGTAACCCCCACAGCGTCCGGGGGGAAGCATTCAAGCCGCTATTCCTCGTCGAATTCGTCGGGGGTCACCTGGCCACGCATCATCTCCACCGCACGTGTGGTGGTGATCAGCTCGTCATCCAGCGCCCTCATCACTGCGGAGGCATACGCGGGCGGAACCCTGATCGAAGACAGGTCTGGTTGCGGCTTCCACCCCAGGACGTCCCGGAATTCCGCCATCGTGGGCACGCGATCCGTCATCTCCTGCCAGAAGCCGGTTCTCCCATTGCCCTCGGACATGGCCTGCCGGACGGTCAGGCTCCAGGAGACCCGGTAGGTCGCCGACAACCTGATGAGGTTGTGGCGCACCTCCTCCTGGTTTCGGCGCACCACCGCCTGTCGTGCCTTCACCCTGGGCAGGAGGAACTCCGCAGCGAAGGCGTTCACCACCTCCTCCCGATCTTGACGGGAGGCGTGCACCCCTCCCCCCACGTCACTGGAAAACTCGTCGCCCAGGACCAAGTGCCCCAGCTCGTGAGCGGCCGTGCTGCGCCGTCGCCCTGGTTCCATGTGCTCGTTGACCACGGCCACGGCCACGTCACCGTCCACCAGGGAAGCCCCATCGGCCCCTTGGGGCAAAGGCACCACGGCCACGAACTGTCCCGCCCGTTCACACTCCTCGGCAAGGGAATCGAGCGGTTCGGTACCTCGGCCCAGCTCGTCGCGCAGCCACAGGGCCGCGTCCCTGGCCTCATCGGCGTTCTTCGCCGAATCGGGGAAACGCAGCAGCGGTCGCGTCTGAAGCACTCCTTCGTCGACGAGCTGCCGCACGTCCCGCAGCCAGTCCGAGAGCAGGGCCTTGGTGCGGTAATCGCTCCGGTCCAGCTCTTCCTCTCCCACGTCGGAGGCGGGGGTCCGCTTGGAGACGACGGTCGGAGGAGAGCTGAGGAAGTGCGAGAGCGGGTAGTCGAGCACTCGGGCGATTCGAGTGAGTTCAACCGCGTCGACGTGGCGTTTTCCGCGTTCGAGCTTGGAGACCATGCTGCGTTCCAGACCCACACGATCAGCCATGGCCCCCTGCGAGAGTCCGGCGGAGATCCGACTCAGTCGGATACGTTCCCCGATCAGATCCCAGCTCAATTCCTGTGCCATGTGTGCGATCATCGCACAGCGGTTTCCGGGTGTGAACCCGACTCCGGAATCCGTTCGGTCAATTCTCGAAATCCTGCGGGATGAAACCACCGAGGACGGGTCGACGGAAATCAGCACATCCGTTTCAGGAACCACCGGGCCCCTCCCCCGGCAGCAGGCACGGGCTGCCCTCTTCCTCCCGCAACCATCCCTGATCCACCAGGTATCGGATGATCAGCGCACCCTCCCACCGGCCCCAGCCGAACACCGCCTCCAGCTCACGCCAGGTCGGCCCCAGCCCAAGGACCCGATTCCCCTGGGTACCCCACACCCGAAAACACGGTTACGCGCCACCCGCAACACCGGCACGAAATCGATCTTGCCCCCAGAGGCACAGAAAGCGCTTTCCGTGCCTCTGGGGGCAAGATCACGAACGAAACAGGCCCGCATCAGGGCCGCCGGACCGGTGGGCCTTCCTTCACCCCGGGCCGAAACCCGGTGCGGGCCCTTCGGCGCTCCGCCGACGCCCACGGGGACGCGCACACCGATTCCCACCAGGGGGACGGGCAGGCATCCGGCCGCCCAGCGGCCGGAGGGCCCGAAGGGACCGGGCCAAGCCCGGGCCCCGAAGGGGCCTCAGGCCCCCGACCACACCTTCCCCGTTTCCCGATAGCCGCCCACCCGCCGTTGAAGCAAGCGGGTCAAGGTGGAGCGCCCGCAGCGCAGCGAGGACGAACGACCTTGACGCGCACAGCGAAAACGGCCACACTCACGCGGCAGGAAACGGGGACACCACCCCAACGCTGGAAGAGACCAGCACCCCGCATAACCCTCAGCCCCCACCACCAGAGCGCCCACCGCCCCGAAAACCGCGAAGGTCGAGGGGCGCGGAATGGGCGCTGGGAGCAAGATCAACGCGGGAAAGGGGTGCGGCGGAGAAGCGGCGTGCGGGCAAGGCGCCGGGAAGGGACACGAGACCGGCTCAGCCGGAGGGTTCCGCGTGCTTCCACAGGGTGACGTGGGTGGCCGAGCGGAACCTTCCCCGATGAACTCCCGACCCCCGCAACATGGCCTGGGTGGCGCGGTGCGTGGTGGCGAAGCGCACGAACTCCGCCGCCACCCCGGTCTCCTCCGGGTCCGGCAGGGTCGTCGCGCCCCAGCTGCCCGCCGTGCGCACCGGCGGCCCCGAGGGCGTCACCAGTCGAGAGGCCTCCAGGTCGTGGGCGATGGTGAACCCCACCGCCAATCCGACCCCACCACCCCGTTTGACCTCCTCCAGCGCAGCCGCGTGGCTCTGGAAGACGCGCTGTCGTTCCTCGGGCACCCCGAACCTGCGCAGTGCCCCAGGGATCAGGCCGGTACGGTCCAGCGCGGAGGGCCCCAGCATCCAGGTGTGCTCGCGCAACCGTTCCAGGTCCACCCTTGCCCGCGCCAGCGGATGGTCGGGGGCCACCACGGTGAGCAGGTGGTAGTTGAGGATGGTTCGGGAGACCACCCGCCCCTCGACCGGCTCCGGCGGAATCGGCCCCAGGGCGACGTCCACGGCGCGGTCGCGCAACAGCTCCACGAACCGGTCCGGGGTGTGCACGCTCAGTTCGACGTCGAGGTCGTCGGCGCGGCCCACGAACTGTTCGATCAGTCCGGGTGCGGAGTGTTCGGCGAACAGCGGCGACACCGCGATCCGCAACAGGCGGGGGCCACCGCCGGCTT
>NZ_ANBD01000135.1 GCF_000341005.1 Nocardiopsis alkaliphila YIM 80379
GCGGGAGAAGAGCCGGTCCCCGAAGAGCTTGCGCAGCTTGCCGATGTGCAGGGACACGGCGGCTTCGGAGACGCGGAGCTCGTTGGCGGCGCGTTTGACCGATCCGAGACGGACGACGGCCGAAAAGGCTCTGAGCTGGGTGGGGGTCATCGGGCTTTTCCCTCACGGGAGCCCTTGGTGCGATGACGACCCGGAGCTACCGAGGGCAGGGCTGGGCAGGGTGCCCGGTGCCTGGGGGAGGGCATGGCGGCCTTTCGGGCGGGGGTGGGAGTCAAAATAGGTGACCCCCGATACCCGGACAAGGGACTTCCGACCCAAAAGGGGCATCAGGCCCTCATGAACCCCACCGGCCCCAGGGCCTTCAGCTCTTGGAGGCCGTGGCTCCCCACCAGATGTTGATGTCCGAATCCACCGCCCACCGGTCGATCTCGCGCAATTCCTCCTCGGTGAAGTCCGCGGACTCACTCGCCCGAAGGTTCTGCTCCAACTGCTCGACGCTGGATGCTCCGATCAGCGCCGTGGTCACCGTGCGCGGCCCCTGGTCGCGCAGCACCCAGGAGATCGCCATCTGCGCCAGGGTCTGGCCGCGTTCGAGAGCGATCCGATTCAGCGCACGGACCCGGTCCAGGACCTGTTCGGTGAGCATGTTGTCGCGCCAACTGGGCCGGCCCACCCCGGCGCGGGAGTCGGCGGGCACCGCCCCGTCCAGGTACCGGTCGGTGAGCAGCCCTTGGGCCAGCGGGGAGAAGGCGACCACGCCCATCCCCTCGTCGGCGGCCGCCTCCAACAACCCCTCCTCAACCCAGCGATTGAGCATCGAATAGGAGGGCTGGTGCACGACCAGGGGCGTGCCCAGATCGCGCATGATGGCGGCCGCCTTGCGGGTCAGTGAGGGCCCGTAGGAGGAGATGCCCGCGTACGTCGCCCGCCCGGACACCACCGCGTGGTGGAGGGCCGTCATGGTCTCCTCCAACGGGGTGTCCGGGTCGGGCCGGTGGCTGTAGAAGACGTCGACGTGGTCCAGGCCCATCCGGGCCAGGGAACGGTCCAGCGAGGACAACAGGTACTTGCGCGAGCCGCCCTGTTGGTGCGGCCCCGGGCCCATCACCCACCCGGCCTTGGTCGTGATGACCAACTCGTCCCGGTACCGACCCAGGTCCCGGGCCAGGATTCGACCCAGATTCTCCTCGGCGGCACCGGGCGGTGGCCCATAGTTGTTGGCCAGGTCCCAGTGGAAGACGCCCAGGTCGAAGGCGCGGCGCAGGATACGACGCTGCCCCTCCAAGTCCCGGTCGGCGCCGAAGTTCTGCCACAGTCCCAGCGAGAGGCGCGGCAACCGCAGCCCGCTCTCACCACAGGGGCGGTACTCCAGGTGCTCGTACCGGTCCTGACTCGCCACGTAGGTGTCCAACGCCCGTTCCCCCTCAGCCGTCTCGCCCGTCCCCGGGCTACTCGTCGATGGTGAGTTCGCCCATCCGGTCCCAGCCCTGGCCCTCCACGACGCGACTGACGATCAGCGGGGTCTCGGCCAGCAGCGGCTTCATCGCGGCCAGGCCGGCCTTGAAGTGTTCACTGTTGACGTGCGCCTCGCCGGCGCCGTCCTCGAACGCCTCGACGAGCACGAACTCGTCGTCGCGCTCGACGCTTCGGGACCACTCGAACCACAGGTTGCCGGGCTCGGCGCGAGTGGCCGCGGTGAAGTCGGCGACCGCGTCGAGGAAGCCGTCTACGGCCTCGGGCTTGACCCGGTACTTGACGACGATGAGGATCATCCCGCTTCTCCTTGCTCTTGGTGCCACGGGGCACGCGATGCCGCCGTGCCCCATGGCACCACTCTTCCAGAAGACACGCGGGTCGGGTTCCACCGGCTCGTCCGGCGGGGTGTTCGTCGCCTCACCCACGCCCGTGACGCCGGCCGTCGAGGGTCAGGCGCCGCCGAGGGTGGTGCCGGGCACGCGGGTGGCGCGCCATTCACCGTCGGCGGACTCGCGCACCTCCATGGCGCCCACCTCCTCATCGGGATGTGTGAGGGAGACGGTGGCGATCTCGGTCTCGCCGTCCAGGTCGGTGCCCAGCTCGACCTCACCGATCTCGATGAGCTCGGGTTCGGGCAGATTCGCCCTGTAGTCGGGGAACGCGGTGAGGCAGTCCTGGGCGTCCTCGCCCTGGGCGATGACGGCGGATTGGGCGGGCTCGTCCATGAAGGCGCAGGCGGCCTCCGCGTCGTCGGCGTTCAGGGAGGCCACGAACCCCTCGGCGACGGCTCGGGCGGCCGCCTCGGAGCCGCCTTCGGCCTCGGCCTCGGAGGCGTCGTCGGGGTCGGGGGCGTCCTCGCCGCCTCCGCTACAGGCGGCCAGGGCCAAGGCCAGGGGGATGGAGCAGAGCAGGATGCGTCGCATGAGGGGGGAGCCTTCCAGGAGCGGGTCAGGTCGGTCGACGGGGTCGGCCTTGTCGCAACATTGTTACCGCATTCACCCGTTCGGTGACCAGCCGCGTTCGAGAACCAGGCAAAGCACCGGTCCTCCTTCTCTCAGGGCCGGGCTTGTCCGGGCGGGGCCACTCTGGTGGGATGGGAGGCGGTGACCGGCTTCACGGTGACCTTCTGGCGCACAGAGCACGCGCGGGCGTGCCTCGAACGGCTCCGCCGTGCGTCCGCGCCGGAGGTGAGATGACGTACCCACTTCGGGAGGGCTCCCACCAGGCCCCACAGCCGAACCTGTCCGCGAAGCTGGGCGCGCGACTGCGCCCCTCGGTCCCCGCTCTGGTCGAGCAGGCCGTGGACGGGATCCGTCGACGCGTCGAAGCCGACTCCCACCACCTGGACCCCGAGCACGTCGAAGCGATCCGAGAGGCGATCGGTACGGCGGTGCACACCTTCCTGGACCGGATCGAGCACGGAACGGACGCCCAAGGGCGTGACGTGCTGGCCCGGACCTTCCGTTCCTTCGGTGCGAGCGAGGCCCGGCACGGCCGTGGTCTGGAGTGCCTGCACACGGGGATGCGCATATCGGCGGCGGTGGCGTGGAGCAGGTTGGCTCAGGTCGAGACGCTCGAACGCGACCACGTGGCGGCGTTGGGCGAGGCGGTCTTCGCGTTCCAGGAGGAGGTCTCGACGGCGGCCTCCCAGGGGTACGCGCAGGCGCGCGGGGCCGGGGTGGCGGCGTTGCGGCGCCGACGCTCGCGACTGCTGGGGGTGTTGTTGGCCGAATCGGGCACCGAACCGGAGGCCGGAGCGCTGGCCTCCCTGGCCCGGGCCGCCCGGTGGCGCTTGCCCGAACACGTGGCGGTCGCGCTGCTCCATCAGCAGGAATCCGGCGATACGCCCGCCCCGGTACTGCCCTCGGACGTACTGGTGGACCTGGAGCGGGTGGAACCGTGCGCGCTGGTACCCGACCCGGAGGGGCCTGGGCGGTCGCGGTCCTTGGAGCGGTCACTGCGGGGGGTCGGTGCGGTCCTGGGCCCCACGGTCCCCTTGGCCCGGGCACCGGAGTCGTTGGAACGTGCCCGGGAGCTGGCGGAGCTGGTGCGTACGCGGATGGTCCCGGCGAGCGGGGTGCTGCGGTGGGGCGACCACCTGACGGAGCTGTTGCTGTCCCGGGACACCGAACTGGTGGCGGCGATGGCCCGCAGGCGCCTGGCGCCGTTGTCGGCGATGCGCGAGCCCCAGCGCGGCCGGATGGCCGACACCCTGCTGGCCTGGCTGGAATCGGGGTTCAACGCCAACGAGGCGGCCGAACGGTTGCGAATCCACCCGCAGACGGTGCGCTACCGGATGCGGCGGCTGGAAGAACTCTTCGGGCCCGACCTGCGCGAGCCCACCAAGCGCTTCGAGTTGGAGTTGGTGCTGCGGGCGCGGCGGTTCCTGGGACCGGTCGAGCTCGAATCCCGGCGGTCATGACGTACCGATTTCTCGGATCGATCTTGCCACCATGGTCACGGAATGCCTTTCCCTGGCCACCGGTGGCAAGATCGATCCGAATCATGGGCGAAGGCCCCGGAGCCCCCTACATACCGAACAGTCGGGATGTTCCCGTCACGCCGATGCGCACGCGAGAACACCCCGACGGTGCCCCGAATCAGCCCCGGGGCGCGAGCGCACGAAGAACGTCGGCCGGGTCCTGGGTGGGCGGGCCGATCGGCGCGATCACCGGCGTGCTCACCCCGGCCTCCACATAGGCCTCGATCCGCTCACGGCAGTACTCCGCGGGGCCGTGCACGATGAGGTCGTCGATCACGGAGTCGGGGATGGCGGCGAGCGCGCCCTTGCGGTCCCCCTCGTCCCACGCCTTCCACATGGGGCCCAGTTCCTCGCGGCCCAGCCATTCGTGGAAGGCCCGGTAGACCGGCACGTTCAGGTAGGCGGAGATGGCCCAGCGGCCGATCTCTCGGGCGGTCTCGGCGTCGGTGTCGGGAATGGCGAAGATCCGGGCCACGATCTCCTTGTCCTCGCCGAACTCACGGACGATGGGCGCGACCGTGCGCACGTCCTCGGCCCCGAGCCAGTTGATGATGGCCCCGTCGGCCTCCCTACCGGCCAGGCGCAACATGCCTTGGCGCAGGGCGGCGATCAGGATGGGAGGCTGTTGCTCGGGGACCGCGCCGAGGGTGAAGCCCTTGACCGTGAAGGTGTCGTACTCGGCCTTGACCTTCTGTCCGGTGAGCGCCTCGCGTAGGAAGCGCACGGTGTCGCGGACCTTCTTGTAGGGCTCCTCGAAGGGGATGGAGTTCCACCTCTCCACGATGACGTTGGAGGAGGTGCCCACGCCCAGGGAGAATCGGCCCGGAGCGGCGGCGGCCATGGTGGCGGCGCTCATCGCCAGGGTCGCTGGGCCACGGGTGTAGGCGGGCACGATCGCGGTCCCCAGGCGCAACCGGGGCGCCCAGACACTGGCCAGGGCCAGTGGGGTGAACGCGTCGGTGCCATTGGCCTCGGCCGACCAGGCGTCGGTGTATCCGAGGTCGGGCATCGACTCGAAGAGGGTGCGCTGATCGGGGAGGGGAACACCCTCGAGGGGGACGGTGATGCCCCAGCGGTCGCTCATGACGGCTCCTGTCTCGGTGGGCCGGTCCGGCACGCGGAACCGAACCGGATTCGTTCAGACGTGGCACGACCGTACAACGCCGCCCCTACCGCGGAGTAGACCGCCTCCGCCGGCGCGTTCGAAACCGCTTCCGAGCGGTGCGGGGCGTATGTTCGGTAGCGCACGAACGTCCACGAGACCGAAGGAGGCCATCACCGTGGCCACGCCACCCTCCCCTTACGACTTCCTGCCCCGGGTCGAGCCTTTCACCCTCACCAGTGATGACGTGAGGGACGGGCAGACCCTGCCCAAGGCCCAGGTCAGCGGAATCATGGGCGCCGGAGGCGAGGACGTCTCCCCACACCTGTCCTGGAGCGGCTTCCCCGAGGGCACGCAGAGCTTCGCCGTCACCTGCTTCGATCCCGACGCCCCCACCGCGAGCGGGTTCTGGCACTGGGCGGTGTGCGACGTCCCGGTCGGGGTGAGCGAATTGGCGTCCGACGCCGGCAACGGTTCGGGCCTGCCGGAAGGGGCCATCACGCTGCGCAACGACGCCGGGAGCCACCGCTACATCGGCGCCGCCCCGCCCGCCGGGCACGGCCCGCACCGGTACTTCTTCGTGGTGCACGCGGTGGACGTGCCGAGTCTGGGCATCGACTCCTCCGCCAGCCCCGCCTTCCTCGGATTCAACCTGTTCTCGCACTCGCTGGGTCGCGCGATCATCACCCCGGTCTACGAGCAGGAGTGATCTGAGGAGCGGTCTTCCTCGCGGAGGACGAAGGCACTTTCCGAGGCGTCTTCGCCCTCCGTCCCTTCTCGCGTGAGGACCCCGGTTCCCAAGGCCTCCGGGTACACGCGCGAGGGGTCCCCCGGTTCACCCGACAACCGGTTTCGGCCAAACACGGGTCCCACCGACCTCTTCCGGTCTAGGGTCGTGTCAGTCGGGGTTCACCCGTTACGGAGCGACGTCCGAGGTGAACCTCGGCTGAACGACCCCCGGGTCGGTTCATCCCCACCCTCACCCCGATCCGATCCGACGGCCGTTTGGAAGGGTTCTCATCCGGTGGCACAGCAGTCTTCGAGCAATGCGAGGCAACCGACGGTCGTGGTGACGACGGCGGGTTCGCCCTCCACTCCCGGGACCATCCTCCACCTACGCGAACGAGGTTTCCGAGTGGTGGCCACCGATATGGACCCCGCCGCCCCGGGGTTGTACCTGGCCGACCGCGGCTACCTCGTGCCGCCGGGCGACAGTGAGGCCTTCCTGCCCAGGATGCGGGAACTGTGCGCGCTGGAGGGGGCGGTCGCCCTCGTCCCCCTGGTGGACGAGGAGCTGGTCCGGGTGGCCGAACTGGCCGAGGACGGCGTGCGGGTGCTGCTGCCCCTCCCGGACTTCGTCGCCACCTGCCTGGACAAGTACGCGCTCATGCGACGGCTGGAGGAGGTCGGAATCGGAATTCCGCGCACCTGGTCGGCGGCGGAGTGGCCCGCCCACGAGGCCGACCACTTCCCGGACGGCCTCGTCGTCAAGCCGCGCAGCGGGCGGGGTGGCCGAGGGGTGGTGTTCGTCGACTCGGCCCGTGACATGGCCGAGGTCGTCTCCCAGAGCGGTTACGCGGCCGAGGAGCTGATCGTGCAAGAGCGCGTCACCGGGCCGGAGTACACGGTGTCGGTCGTGGTCTGGCGCGACGGTGAGGTGCAGGCGGTGGTGCCCAAGGAGGTCGTCCTCAAGCAGGGTGTGACCAAGTACGCCGTGAGCCGGCGCGAGACCGAGGTGATCCGGACCTGTCGGGCGATCCAGGCGACACTGCGCGCGGACGGCCCGTTCAACGTGCAGTTGTGCTTGGACGCGCAGGGCCGGCCCCGTGTCTTCGAGATCAATCCCCGTTTCTCCTCCACCGCGGCCCTGACGGCGGCGGCCGGGGTGGAGGAGATCGCGGGGTTGTTGCACCAGGTGGTGACCGATGGCCCCCGACTGACCGATGAGTGGCGCGAGGGCGTGGCGATGGTGCGGCACTGGAGCGACGAGTTCATCGGTGAGGACGAGTTCGCCTCACGCGGCGTCTTCCCGGTGCCTGGCCCCACCCGGCACGGTGCGGGGTCCGCGCTGTCCGGGCCGACGGGTGAGGCAGGGTCGGGAAAGACGGACGTGAGGGCTACGGCGGTGGTCGGGCAGTCCTCGGTGGTCGGGGTGCGCGCCCGATGAGTGTGCGGCATTCACTTTCGGCGGCCCTGGCCACGGCGGTCACGGAGGTCGGTCGTCTGTTGCGCGAGTGGCGTGAGGACCCCTCGGTGCGCAGCGGTGTGTGGCAGGGTGAGCAGTTCAAGGCCGAGGCCGACGCGATGGCCCACCGGGCGCTGGCCCGGCGGTTGAGGGCCATCGACCCGCACGTCCCGGTGGTGAGCGAGGAGGACCCCGCGTCGTTGTCGAACCCGCGGCCACCACGGTACTGGCTGATCGATCCGATCGACGGTACCGCCAGTTACGCGCACGGGTTCGATGGCTACGTCACCCAGGCGGCGTTGATGATCGGGGATCGACCCGAGGTGGCGGCGGTCTTCGCTCCACAAAGTCAGGTCCTGTACACGGCCGTACGCGGTCAGGGCGCCGCGAGGGATCGGATCCCCCTGTCCCGGCTGACTCCCGGCCCACCCGGGCAAGGCGTGCTCACCGACAACACCCCCGCGCCCTCCGGGATCGCCAGGCGGGTGTACGAACGCTTCGGCTACGGCGAGTACCTGGAGAGTGGCAGCATCTCGCTGAAGCTGTGCCTGATCGCGGAGGGCGCCGCCCATCTGTTCGTCAAGGACGTCGCGGTGCGTGATTGGGACGTGGCGGCGCCCGGTCTGGTCCTGTCCGAGGTAGGCGGTCGCCTGGCCCGATTGGACGGCACTCCGTTCCCCTACCGAGGCCGCTACGAACACACCGGCCTGGTGGGGGCGTCCGACCCTTCCACCTGCCGCGCCATCGCCCACTGGCTCGGGCTTTGAACCACCGCGACGAAGGCTCCCCGAGGGCCGGCGAAATGCCTCGCGAATCGCCTTCGGCCGGCTCTTTCGCGCGTCCGATACGGCACGTAGGGTGTGGTCATCGACTCGCGCCTTTGGGGGTGGGAAGTGGAGACCAGAAGTCTGCCGCCGAACCGGATGCGAGCCTCGGACACCGACCGAGACCTGACCATCGACCGTCTGGCGGTGGCGTTCTCCGAGGGGCGTCTGGACCACGACGAGTACGAACGTCGGGTGGGCGAGGCGTTGAACGCGGTATTGGTCGGTGAGTTGCGCGCGTTGACGGCGGACATCCCCTCTCCCCCGGTCCCGGCCCCTCGCTTCCACCATGGACGTGTCCGTGACACCCCTGGCGATCATCGTCCTCCCCCTGGGCTGCCATGGTCGGAGTGGGGACAGGAGTGGCGCTGGTGGGCGACGGCCGGTGGGTTGTTGACCGCTCTGTGGGGCGCGACCAGTGTGCTCGGTGGAGAATTGGTGCTGTATTGGCCGTTGATCCCCCTGGGGATCTGGGCGGCCGTGCTGCTCGCCTCGGCCATCTGGCCGGACGAGGCCGAACCTCCCTGCTGATCCGGGCTCGTCCCGCGGCGTGGGGTGGGTCCGCCCGGGGCCGGGGAAGGACGAAGGGTCAACCGACGGCGTGCAGCCAGCGCACCGGTGCGCCATCGCCGGCGTAGCGGAAGGGTTCGAGTTCCTCGTCCCAGGCCCGGCCGGTGAGCCGGTCGAGTTCGACGGCCAGGTCGCCGCCTTCCGCGGCGACCTTGTCCATGGCCGCGCGCAGCCGACCCTCGGGGACCAGGACCTCACCGGCGGCGCTGGTGATGGCGGTGAACACGCCGAGGGAGGGCGTGTAGCTGTAGCGGACGCCGTCGCATCCGGGCGACCCTTCCTCGGTCACCTCGAAGCGCAGGCGCTGCCACGAGTTCAACGCCGAGGCCAGTTCCCCCGCCGTCCCCGGTCGCCCCTGCCAATTGAGCTCGGCGCGGTGGTTTCCGGGTGCGGCCGGTTGGGCGACCCAATCGAGTTTCACGGGAACACCGACGACACCCGCGACCGCCCACTCGACGTGTGGGCACAGCGCCGCGGGCGCGGAGTGGACGTACAAGACGCCACGTGCGGACACCGAACCTCCTGTTACGAACGAGTGCGCTTCCCCGACGCCCTCGTACCACGAGAAGGTTGCATACCCGCCTGAATGCTTTTGTCCCATTGTGCCCCACAGGCACCTTGGAAACCATCTCGCACACCGGCATTTTCCAGTGTTCCCCACCGGTCCCGAACGCACAAGGATTAGCGTGTGTCCCAGGTGACGACAGGGAGTCCGATCATAGTGGGAGCCGGTGTGCCGGACCAGTCACGCGAGGACGTCCATCTCGGAGACCCTCGCCACGAAACGCCGCATTCATGCAGTTCAGGGGAGATTTTTCCCCCACTTTCGCCTGTTCCGGCCACATCCGGCCCCGAACCCTCCCCCTATTCGGACGCCGAACTGGTGCTGGCCGCTTGCGGTGGTGCCGTCGACGCCTGGGAGCGGATCGTGGACCGTCACCTGCCCATGGTGAACCGGATCGCCCGCTCCTACGGACTGCCTCGGCAGGACCGTGAAGACGCCGTGCAGACCGTCTGGCTCAGACTCAACCACCATCTGCCCCGGTTGCGTTCCCCGCACCGCCTCGGTGCCTGGCTGCGCAGGGTGACGCGCGACGTGTGCGGACGTCAGCGGGAGAAGTTGTGGAATCCGCTGCCGATCGACCCCGATCACCTGACCACTCACGCCGATCCCACCTCCCACGTCGAGGACGACTACCTGCGCAAGGAACGCGAAGCCGAACTCCACCGGGCCATCGACGCGCTCGATCCGACCGATCGCCGTGTCGCCCACCACTACCTGGACGACTCCCCCGGTCTCTCACCGCTCTCCCACCGCACCACCGCCAACGAGCGACGGCACCTGTTCCGTCGGCTCCGCCGCACCTTGGCGGCGCCGAACCGACCGAAAGGCGTACGTGACCCGTGAAGGACCCAGAACCCGGCCGGGCGGCGGCGTTGGCCGCCTTCGATCGCTCCCTCGACGGAGCCGCCCCGGCCCGAACCGTCCGCGACGCCATCTTCCGACCGGGTGCGCATCGCTCCGATGAGGACGGACCCACGACCGTGCTGCGCTTCGACCTCGACGGATCGACGATCGACCTACGGATCCGAGGTCGAGGGGACCTGCGCTCCCTCGCCGGCCTGATCGACGGCGACTTCGACCACGTGGAGGTGTTCCTGCGCCGCCCCGGCGAGAGGTCGCGTCTGTTCGTGGGGGTCGACGGCGCCTTCCACGCCACCGGTCTGCGCCCTGGCCCCCTCTCCTTGGTGGTGGAACGCCCAGAGCATCCCCTCGCGCTCACCGACTGGTTCAACATCTGAATAGGGGCCGACCGAAACTCGGGTGGATGTTCACTTCTACCCGTACGAACGCCCCCTCTTTTTCAGGACGAGTCCGGGTTCACCCTGCTTCGTTCGTCCACAGGTTCTCTCCGGGCTCTGTCGAACCCCTCCGAGCGCTGCTATCACTGGAGACGAGCGGTCCCACCGGTGAAAGGCGGCCGACGTGCCCCCCAGCGCGAAACCCCAACCTCCGCCCATCGAGAGCGTGGTCCTGCACGCCGCCCGCCCCCTGTTGGCCACCGTCGCCCACGGGGTGCGGCTGGCGCGCTCGGGTCGTTTCGAGGAGACCGTCACCCTGTTGGAGGACACCAGGTGGCGACTTCGTGGACACCCGGCAGCCGAACTCGCCCCGGTACTGCCCGGTGTGCTCACCGATCTGGGCCTGGCCCAGTCCCTGTGCGGCCGTTTCGGACCCGCGGAGGAGAACCTGCACGAGGCCCAGGCCTTGGCCGAGGAACGGGGATTGTCCCTGCTCGACACGGTCGCCCGACAGAATCAGGGATGTCTGGCCCTGTACCGGGGTGACAGCGCCGGCGCCATCGACACCTTTTTGGAACTCACCCACCTGGTCCCCTTCGACCGCCAAGAGGCGCTGCGCGTCGACCTGGCCGAGGCCTTGCTCTGCGAAGGGTTGGTGGAGGAGGCCGGCCGAACCCTGGCCGAGGCGCCCTGGCGCGACGAACTGACCGGCACCGCCCGCACCCTGGTGGAGGCCAAGCTCCACCTGTTGGAGGGTGACCACAGGGCGGCGCTGCACATGATCCGACGGGTCCGTCGGCGTACCGGACCGGGTTCCCTCTGGTACGGCCTGGCCTCCCGGCTGGAGCGAAGCGCCGAACGTACGCGCCGCGACCACCCCCTCGATCGTGCTCACACGGCTCTGGAGTGGCGCTCGCCCACCTCCGCCCGTACCGGCACGGACCTCGTCGCCACCCGTGCCCTGACCGCTCTGGCCGAACGCACGACCGATTCGTTCGGCGAGGGAACGAGTACCCGGCTCGCGCAAGTGCCCGTCCAGGCCCCCGCTCCGGTTCCGGGAACGAAGCGGGTCGGCCCCACCGGAAGGGCGCCGCTGCCCGGCCCTTGGTTGGGTGCGGGGATCAACGACCCCCACGTGCTCCGGGCCGGATTGGAGGGCGCTTTGGCGGCCGAGGACCCGGCGGCGGCCCTGGAGTGGGCGGAACTGGTCCGCCCGGTGGCCGGTGCCAAGACCCTGGCTTCGATGGCCGACCGGTCACCGGGAACGGATCCGGCGATGACCCGTCCATGGGTCACGCGAACAGGTGCGCGACATCCGGGGCCGGTCCTGGGACGGCTGTTCGACACCCTGGGCGATCGGGCGTTCGTGCACTACACACGGGCCGCGGATCAGGCGGTGGCCTTGGTCGCGGTGGCCGGCCGGGTGCGCGCGGTCCCGCTGGGCCCCCTGCTTCGGACGCGGCGATCACTGGCACGTCTGCGACATGAATATGCGACCGTAGCGGCCGGGAACGGCGTGGTTCGGGCCTTGACCGAGGTCGACGCGGCCCTGGTGGGACCGGTCTCACCCTTGGTCGAAGACCGCGCGCTGGTGGTCACCGGCGATGCCTACCTCGACGACCCGCCCTGGGGGTTGCTGCCCGGACTGCGTGGCAGGCCCCTCACCGTGGTCACCGGAGCCCGTGCCTGGACCGGGCGCGGGTGCCACACGGGGCCCCGGGTGCTGTTGGCGTCGGGCCCCGAGCCGGCCGGAGCCAGTGCGGAGGTACGTGCCCTGTCGGGGATCTACCCCGGCGCACGAGTGCTGGAGCGGGCACGGCGGCGACCGGTGCTGGACGCGTTGGCCGGAGCGGACATGGCCCACCTGGCCGGACACGGGCACGCCGATGAGCGCTCGGCCCTGTTGTCCCGGGTGGAGCTGGCCGACGGCCCCCTCCTCGCCCATGATCTGGTGCGGCTGCGCACCCCGCCGGTACTGGTCACCCTGGCCACCTGTTGGGGAGGGCGCGGTTTCCTCACCCGCTTCCCCGGTGGTTTCGCCGGAACCCTGGTGGCGATGGGAACGCGCACGGTGGTGGCCGGCCCGCTACCGATCGCCGACGAACGGACCGGAACGGCCATGCGGGCATTCCACCGGGCGCTGGCCGCCGGAGGCGAGGGGGCCGAGGCGGG
>NZ_ANBD01000136.1 GCF_000341005.1 Nocardiopsis alkaliphila YIM 80379
GCTGTTACGGAGGCTGAGTGGCTACCAGCCGCGCTCGTTCCATTGGGCGAGTTGGGGTCGCTCCGCACCCAGGGTGGTGTCCTTGCCGTGGCCGGGGTAGACCCAGGTGTCGTCGGCCATGGAGCCGAAGACGCGTTCGGAGACGTCCGCGAAGAGCGTGCGGAAGTCCTCATCGGACCAGGTCTTGCCGACCCCGCCCGGGAAGAGGCTGTCCCCGGTGAACAGGTGGGTGTGGCCCTCGGGGTCGTCGTAACGCAGGGCGATCGACCCGGGTGTGTGTCCACGCAGGTGGATCACGATGAGCGAACAGTCCCCGACGGGGACCGTGCTGCCGTGGGTGACGGGTTCGTCCACCGAGACCGGAAGCTCGTCGGCGTCGTCGGGGTGGGCGACCGTACGGGCACCGGTCTGGCCGACGACCTCGGCCAGGGCCTGCCAGTGGTCCTGGTGGCGGTGCGTGGTGACCACGCGGGCCAGTCCGTCCTCACCGACCATTTCCAGGATGCGGTCGGCTTCGGCCGCGGCGTCGATGAGGACGGCCTCGCCCGTGGCCCGGCAGCGCAGGAGGTAGGCGTTGTTGTCCATCGGGCCAACGGCCAGCTTGGTGATCGTCAGATGCGGTAGTTGTCGCAGGTCGGCGGGGCCGCCGACCCTGGTATCTCCGGAGTAGCTCACCCGACCATTGTCACCCGTCGCCGGGAGCGTAGGAACCCAGGGCGGACGCCCGCCATCGGGAGCCCGCCCTGGTGCGATCAGCGGGCCCAGCGCGGCGGCCGCTTCTCGAAGAAGGCCATGCGGCCCTCGGCGGCGTCCTCTCCGGCGAAGAATTCCTTGGACAGCTCCCCCATCCGGTCGAACGCCTCCACACGGCGGTCGGGGGCCGCCTGGGCGCCACCGTGCAGCTCACCGAGGAGCTGCTTGGTGCGGGACAAGGCCCTTGGCGCGCAAGCGCGCAGTCCTTCGAGGACGGCCTCCACGGCCTGTTCCATGTCCTGGTCCGGGACGGCCTGGGTGAGCAGGCCGGCCTCGACGGCCGCCGAGGCGTCGAACTCCTCACCGGTGAGGAAGTAGCGGCTGAGGTGGCGGGGGTGCATGCGAGCGGAGACCGGAACGGAGATGATCGCCGGAACGACACCGATGCGCACCTCGGTGAAGGCGAAGGTGGCGCTCTGAGGGGCCAATGCGATGTCGGCTGCGGCGACCAGACCGATGCCGCCGGCGCGGGCGACACCGTTGAGCACCGCGATCACGGGCTTGGGGCCGCCCATGATCTGCTCGAAGATCTCGGGCAGTTCGGGAGCCGGTTCGATCGGTCGCCCCTGGAGGGCCGCGCCGATCTCCTTGAGGTCGGCACCGGCGCAGAAGACCGGTCCGCTTCCGGTGAGGACGACGGCGCGCACGTCGTCGTCGGCCATGGCGTCGGTGAGCGCCTGGGAGAGTCGTGCGCGCAACCGGGCCGACAAAGCGTTGCGGTTACGCGGAGAGTCGAGGGTGATCGTGGCGATGCCCCGGTCGACGCTCCACCGCACGAGCGGGGTGTCGGGGGTCGGGGGCGGGGGATCCTGCGTCATCGCGGACCGGCCTTTCTCTGTGTTCGTTCCGCCCCTCCGCCTCGCTTCGGACCGTGTCCGGGTGCCCAGGACGAGAACGCGAAGGTCGGCTCGGGGCCCGGCGCGAAACGGGGATTCGCACCGTTGTCGTGTGGGTCACACGCTAGCCCTCATACGCCGGCCGGCTGGAAGCGCCCCGGCCCAGACACGAAAGGGGCGGGGCCATCACGGCCCCACCCCTTTCCCGGACCGGCTCAACGGGTCCGCGACGCCTTCGACAGGGCGTCGGAGAAGTGCAGCATGGCCTGGACGGCCTCGGCCCCATCGGCCGCCTCGCTGACCCTCAGGGTGAGGGGCTCGGCGGTGATGGCACCGGTGTAGCCATGGTCGAGTTCACAGCTCTCATCGGCGCAGGAGGCGGGCTCCAGGTCGATGTGGGCGAGCGCGCCCCAGTTCACCGACAGGTTGACGCTGAGCACCAGCTCGCTGGGGGTGCTCCCCGGGGTGTACTGGGCGGGGTTGGGCACCACCCGGGTCAGCGCCACCGACTGGATGTTCTCCAGTTGGATGCTGTCGGTGGTGGTGGAGGCGTGGGAGGTACCGCCCGCTTCGGTCGGTGGGTGCTCATCGGTGTGGCAGACCACCAGTCGGGTCGCGGTCAGCAACATCACGGTGATGTGCCGTCGCATCTCCATCGCGGGATCGAAGGTCGCCTCGTGGTGCACGATGAACGCCTCGGCGTTCTCATCACCCAGGGCGTCCGCGACGGCATCGATGACCAGAGCGGGGTAGTAACCGCTCCGTTCGATCTCCAGCCGCCAGTCCGTGGGCACGGCACGTGTTTTCCTCATGTCTCTATCCTGCCCCCTCCCGGTGACACTTCGCGACCGTCCACCGAAACGAAGGGGCCAGTTCCGGATCAGAACGTCACCCCGCGCAACCTGCGAGGCCCGGCGTCCGGGCGCACGTCGGGAGCCTCACGCAGCCACACGCGTGCGCCCAGGACATGGGCGCCGGTGGCGTTGACCAGGACCGGGTCCAGGTCCACGTAGCCGATCTCGGGGAAGGCCTCCACCAGGCGCGAGACACGGATGAGGAGTTCCTCCAAGGCCTCCACGTTGGGCTGATCGGCCAGGGAGGTCGCCCCCGCCGGAAGGCCGAACAGCAATGGGGCGGCACGGACCGCGTGGATGAGGTCCGCGGCGTCCATGTCGGTCAACGGAGCCAGTCGGAAGGACCGGTCGTCCAGCAGTTCGGCGGTGACGTCGGCCAAGCCGAAGGAGACCACCGAACCGAAGGACTGGTTGTCACCGGCCCGCACGACCGTGGGCACGCCCGGAGCCGCCATCCGCTGCACCACCAGGTCCGCCTCGCCACCGAAGCGGTCGTGCAGGGACAGGTAGGCGCTACGCACGTCCTCGGGGGTGCGCAGGTCGGCCCGGACGAACGTGCCACCCGAGCGCACCCGCAGGTCGGGGGCGTCGGCCTTGACCACGACGGGGTAACCCAACTCCCCGGCGGCGACCACGGCCTCCTCCCCGGAGTGCACCTTGATGTCGGGGTAGGCGTCGATCCCGTAGCAGGACAGCAGTTCACGCGCCTCCTCCCCGGAGATCGCCGTCTCCTCGTCGTAGCGGCGTTCACCCCCGAACCAGGCGACGTCGCCCTGCTCGGCGTCCGCTTTGGCCAGTACCCGGGCGATGACCGCGCGGGCCCGAGCACCATCGATGTCGGGCAGTTCGGGGTGGCGACCGGGTTTGCGGTCACGCCACTGGGCGTAACGGGTGGCGTGCGCCAAGGCGCGCACGGCGTCCTCGGGCGCGGGGTAGGAGGGCACCGATCCGGGCAGGGTCTGGCCCAGGTCACCGACGTGGCGCAATTCCTCGGGAATACCCTGACGGGCCAGGTAGGTGGTGACGATGGGCTTGTCCGACTCCAGGGAGCGGGCGTGCAGGACCCGGGCCACGTCGTCGCCGATCGGGTGCAGGGCGGGGATGAACACCACCACGATCGAGTCCACCCGAGCATCGGCCAACGCCTCCCTCAGGGCCTGGTCGAAGTCCTCGGCGGTGGCCTGCGGGCCCAGGTTGACCGGGTCGTGCGGCTTGAGGCCTTGGCGGACGGCGGCGTCCTTGACCAACAACTCCAAGGAGTCGGAGTTACCGATGATGCCCACGCGCGGCCCCTCGGGCAGGGGCTGGTAGGCGAACACCTGAGCGGCGTCGAACATCTGGGTGATGTCGTCCACACGCACCACACCGGCCTGTTGGAACAGGGAGGTGACCGCGTAGTCGGGCAGCGCCAGACCACCGGCGGCGTGCCCGGTGGGGGTGGCCCTGGCCGAACCACCACTACGCACCGCCACGACCGGCTTCTGTTTGGCCAGGCGACGGGCCAGCCTGGTGAACTTGCGCGGGTTGCCCAGGGACTCCAGGTATTGCAGGACGACCTTGGTGGCGGGGTCCTCCTGCCAGTACTGCATGAGGTCGTTACCGGACACGTCGGCGCGGTTGCCCGCGGAGACGAAGGTGGACAGGCCCATGCCGCGTTCGGCGACCCGTTGCAGGATGGCCCGGCCCAAGGCACCGGACTGGGAGAAGAAGCCGATGGGACCGGGCGGGGGCAGGTCCGGGGAGAGGGTGGCGTTGAGTGAGACGCCGGGATCGGTGTTGGCGATGCCCAGGCAGTTGGGTCCGACCACGCGCATTCCGGCGGCGCGGGCGGTGCGCACCAGTTCGTCTTGGCGGACACGGCCCTCGGGACCGATCTCGCCGAAACCGGAACTGACCACCACCAGGCCGTGCACGCCCTTCTCGGCGCACTGTTCGACCACGTCGACGACCGTGTCCGCACGGACCGCCACCACGGCCAGGTCGACCTGGTCGGGGATGTCCAGGACCGACGGGTAGGCGCGCACGCCCACCACCGCCTTGGCCTCGGGGTGGACCGGGTACACCGGGCCTTGGAACTCCCCTCCCAGGAGGTTGCGCAGGGCGGTCTGGCCGATGGTGTGGGCGGTGCGGCTGGCGCCGATGACCGCCACCGACTCGGGGAAGAGCAACCGGGCGATGGAACGGGACTCGGCGCGCTGCTCGCGGGCCCGCATCACTTCACGGGAGTCGTCGGTGGGTTGGAGGTCCAGGGTGAGCCGGATGATCCCCTCGTCGAAGGTCTGCTGCGCGGTGTAGCCGGCCTCACGGAAGACGTTGATCATCCGTCGGTTCTCGGGCAGCACGTCGGCGATGAACCGGCGCACCCCGCGTTCACGGGCGGCCGCACCGATGTGCTCCAGCATGACCGAGGCCAGGCCGCGCCCCTGATGGCCGTCCTCCACGACGAAGGCGACCTCGGCCTCCTCGGGGGCGACCTTGTCGTAGCGCACCACGGACACGAGGGAGTCGGAGATCGTGGCGACCAGGGCCACGCGCTCCTCGTAGTCGACCGTGGTGAAACGTTTCACGTCACGGTCGGAGAGTTTGGGATAGGGCGCGAAGAACCGGTAGTAGATGGTCTCCGGTGAGAGCCTGGCGTGGAACTCGCGCAGCAGGTCGGCGTCGTCTGGGGTGATGGGGCGCAGATGCGCGGTGCCTCCGTCGGTCAGAACGACGTCGGCTTCCCAGTGGTTCGGGTAGGACTGCACGACTGCGAGACTAGACGACAATCGACCGATTCCGTCTGAAGTTCATGCGGTACACCAGAATTCACCATCGAAACGCCCCTCCCCCGCACGGCTTTCGGGTCGGTCCGCATCCGGCTCCACGTACCCTGGTCCGGTGGGTCGCTCGGCCCTACAGTGCCCTCTTCACCGTGTGTCCAGGGCGCTGTCACTTCGTTATCCGCCCCTGATCGTTAACCTGTTAACGTCAAGCGGGCACAGGTTCTCAACCCTCGGTGGTGGCTGTCGAAATGACTCGAGTGGTCGTGATCGGTGATCTGATGACCGACGTCGTCGCACGTGCTTTCCACCCCTTGGCCCGGGGCAGTGACACCCCTGCCTCGGTGGTCATGTACGGAGGCGGCTCCGGGGCGAACATCGCCTCCTGGTTGTCGGTCGAGGGTGTGGAGACCACGTTCGTGGGCCGTCGCGGCTCCGACATCACCGGGCGCACCCGTGAGATGGAACTCATGGGCTACGGCCTGGACTCGCGCATGGTCATGGACCCTGAGCGCCCCACCGGCCAGTGCGTCGTCATGATCACCCATCGGGGTGATCGGACGATGCTCAGCGACCCCGGCGCCAACGCCCGTCTGCAACCCGAGGACCTGCCTCGGGACGTGTTCGGCCCGGATGGCCACCTGCACGTGTCGGGTTACACCCTGATCAACGACGACTCGCGCCGCGCGGCCCGGGTGGCCCTGCGCATGGCCCGCGAGAGCGGCATGTCGATCTCGGTGGACGGTGGTTCGCACGCGCCGCTGGAGCGTGCGGGCGCGGAGAACTTCCTGGAATGGACCCAGGGCGCACGACTGCTGTTCGTCAACGTCGACCAGGCCCGCGTTCTCACCGGTCGCGACGAACCGGAGGCCGCCGCCAAGGTGTTGACCGCCTGGTTCCCCAACGTCGTGATCAAGCTCGGCGAAGAAGGCGGCCTGTGGGCGTCCAAGACCCGTGAGGACTGTGTGCGGGCCCCGGCCGAGCCGGTGGAGCCGTCCCCGGGATCGGTGGGTGCCGGTGACGCGTTCATCGCCGGGTTCCTCCCGTCTTGGCTGGCGGGGCGCCACCCCAAGGAGGCGCTGGGCCGGGCCAGTGGGTTGGCCGCCCGTGCCCTGCACCAGCCGGGCGCCCGTCCGGACCTGGGCGACGGACAGCCGGTGCGAAGAGGTGCCCCCAGAGGTCAGCGCATTCGCTAGTGCCGTTCCAGGCGTCGCGACGGGATGGACCCCGACCGGCACGCCACTGGGAAGGATTTCGGTGGGCCCCTGGCCGAATGGCCACGGGCCCTTTTCCGTCCGAGGTATCGGTCACCGTCACCACCCTCGTACGCCGGCGGTGCCCACGGCGGGAAGGACGGTACCGACGGGGTCAGCCACCGCTGCTGGCCAGGGTGAGGGGCAGCACCTCCGGCGCCCCGGCCTCGCGTAGGAGAGCGGCGCCCACGGTCAGGCTCCAACCGGTGTCCACCACATCGTCCACCAGCAGCAGCGGTCCCGGTGTGTGCTCCTGTAGCCGGGCCACCCGGGAGGAGAGTTCGGGGTCGGCCACCAGTTCGGAGTAGACCTGTTCCAGGCGCATGGCGCTGTTGTGTCGACGGGCACCCGGGCCGCGAGCGGTGCGGTAGGACAGCGAACCCAACGGGGCGAGCCGCCCCAGAGAGGCCAAACGGGCGGCCAGGTCCTCGACCAGCTTCGGTCGGGTGAGCGAGGGCATCGCGACCACGCCCACGGGCCGGTTCGCCCATTCCCAGGAGGCCAGGACCCGCACCACGCCCTGGAGGACGTGTTCGTCCACCGGGGCGTCGGGGGCGTCCTCGGCCAGGACGCGACGTAGCTCGGTGCCCCAACCGATGTCGGTGAGACGGCCCAGGGCGCGGCCCTCGCCGGCGCGTAGTTCGGCTGGGATCCTCCCGGACAGGTTCACGCCGAGGGTGGCCATCCCGGTGGGCCACTGGCGGCGTGGGGCGATGGGTGTACCGGGTCGATCCAGGTGGTCGGCGGCGGCCCTACGGCGCCCGGTGCCCACCTCCGTGGGCCAGAACCTCCCGGTGCACACGTCACAGCGACCACACGTGCTCGCTTCGAAGTCGTCGAGTTGACGACGAAGGAATTCCATCCGACAGGTGTCGGTGGCGATGTAGTCGAGCATGGCGCGTTGTTCGCGTTCACGGGCGGCGCGCACCTGGGCGTAGCGGTCGGCGTCGTAGCTCCATGGCCGCCCGGTGCGGATCCAGCCACCGCGCACCCGCCGCACCGCCCCGTCCACGTCCAGCACCTTGAGCATCTGTTCCAAGCGGGTGCGGCGCAGATCCACCCGGGTCTCCAGGTGGGCCACCGACAAGGGCTCGTCGGCCTCGTCCAGCACGGCGAGGGTCTGTCGAACGGTCTCCTCCGGTGGGAAGGACAGGCCGGCGAAGTACTCCCAGATCTGGACGTCCTCGCGGCCCGGAAGCAGAACCGCCTCGGCGCGGTCCACACCACGACCGGCGCGTCCGACCTGCTGGTAGTAGGAGATGGGCGATTGTGGGGCTCCCAGGTGCACCACGAAGCCGAGGTCGGGTTTGTCGAAACCCATGCCCAGGGCGCTGGTGGCCACCAGCGCCTTGACCCGGTCGCCGAGCAAGGCGTCCTCGGCGCTTCGGCGTTCGTCGGGGTCGGTCCGTCCGGTGTAGGGCAGCACCTCCATCCCCTGTTCACGCAGGAAGCGTGCGGTCTCCTCGGCGGCGCTGACCGTGAGGGCGTAGACGATGCCCGAGCCGGGGATGGTGGGCAGGTGTTCGGCCAGCCAACCGAGCCGGGCGGTGGGGTCGGGCAGTTGGACCACGGCCAGGCGCAGACTCTCCCGGTCCAAGGCGCCGCGCAGGACCAGGGTGTTGGCCCGGTCGGCGCCGGCCTGGAGTTGTTCGGCGACGTCGTGGGTGACACGTTCGTTGGCGGTGGCCGTGGTGGCCAGCACCGGGATCCCCTCGGGCAGGTCGTGCAGCAGGGAGCGGATGCGTCGGTAGTCGGGGCGGAAGTCGTGTCCCCAGTCGGAGACGCAGTGCGCCTCGTCGATCACGACGAGACCGGCCCCGGCGGCGAGCGCGGGCAGGACCCGGTCCCGGAACTCGGGGTTGTTGAGCCGTTCGGGGCTGACCAAGAGCACGTCCACCCGCCCTTGGGCGACCTCGGCGTAGGTCTCCTCCCAGGCGGTGGTGTTGGCGCTGTTGATGGTGCGCGCGTGGATGCCGGCCCGTTCGGCGGCGGCGATCTGGTTGCGCATCAAGGCCAGCAGGGGGGAGACGATGACGGTGGGTCCGGCGCCCTGGGCCCGACGCAGGGCGGTGGCCACGAAGTACACCGCCGACTTGCCCCAACCGGTGCGCTGCACCACCAGGGCACGGCGACGGTCGGCGACCAGGGCGTGGATGGCGGTCCACTGGTCCTCGCGCAGGCGGGCGGAGTCACCGGCCAGGGCTCGCAGGTGCTCCTCCGCGCGTGCCCGCAGAGCGCCGGTGTGGGTGGTCGGATCGGTGGGAGTGGCCATGCTCTCTTTGGTACCAGAGGTGCCGAGTGAGCGGGCGGGTGTCCACGAGGACCGACTTCCACTTCGGTGGGTCGCGGTGCCACATTCGATGTTCATGGGACCTGGTCCCATTCCACCGCACAAGACCCTAATGGTCACAGAAAGGAAACGTTCTCGACTCATGGCATTGCGTCCGCCGGGGGTGATCTGAACACTGTGCGCAAGGACTCACGTCCTCTCTGCAATGGGAGCGCTCCCGCTACGTTGCGCACCCACCGAGAAGCATGAAAGGCACACGATGGGACACCCCCGCCGCCCCGCTCACGCGCGCCCGGGCTCACGCGGAAGCAGGCTCGGCCTGCTCGCCGCCGCCTCGGCGCTCGTGGTCGGCGGCTCCGCCCTCGCGATCATCGGCGTCGAAACCGGCGACGCCACCCCCGTCTCCAACGAGACCGCCGAAGTACCGGTCGGCTCCGGCGGCTACACCACCACCCTGCCCGAGGGCCGCTCCGGCCCTTCCGACCTCAACGGCGCCTCGGTCTCCCCCAAGGTCACCGACGACTTCGAGGGGCCTGCGCCCACCAACGAGTGGTGGTCCTCCCTCATCTTCCAGCGCTATCCGGACAACCCGCACGGAGAGAACCTCTTCGCCCACCCCTTGAGCTTCAAGCCCCACTCCGGCGGGCTGAACATGGGCTACCCCGACTCCCACCAGATGGTGGGCGAGGGCCTCAAGTACGAGTACACCGCCGTCACCGACCTCAGCCTCGGCGTGACCGATCTGGACTCCCCCGACACCCGCACCGCCGACCACGGCGACTGGACCGTCACCGCTCATTGGGAGGGCGGCGGCTCCACCCTGCGGGTCACCCTCGGACAGGGCCTGCCCTTCGCCTACGCCCAGACCTCCGGCGGGGCCGCGGAGGTCACCTTCTCGGGTACCCCCGACATCTGGCACGAGGACGGGTCGACCATCGGCGCCACCGTCAACGGCCGCCACTACGCCCTGTTCTCCCCGTCCGACTCCCCCTGGTCCCTGGCCGGTGACACCCTGACCGCCGACACCGGGGACGAGGGGTACTACTCCGTGGCCGTCCTGCCCGCCCCCGACGACCTGGGGACCTTCGCCCCCTACGCCCACTCCTTCGTCACCGACTCCAGGGTGGAGTACGACTACGACGAGTCGTCCGCCACCCTCACCAGCACCTACCGACTGGAGACGGAGGCGCGTGAGGGCGAGGAGACCGGCAGCCTCATGGCGCTCTACCCGCACCAGTGGGAGCACGTCACCGGGGAGCTCACCGACCTCGTCTACGCCTCACCACGCGGTCGAATGCGGGTCTGGGAAGGCGCCTCCTTCACCACCGAACTCACCACCCAGGGCATCATGCCCAGCCTGCCCACCGTGGACGGAGCCGACCACGACCGCATGGCCGCACTGATCGACGAGGTCCTGGCCGAAGAGGAACCCTTCCCCGAACCCGGTGACACCTACTGGGACGGCAAGGCCATGGGCCGCCTGGCCCAGTTGGTGCCCATCGCCGACTCCATCGGGCACACCGAGGCCCGCGACGAGCTTCTCGGCCTGGTCAAGGAACGCCTGGAGGATTGGTTGACCCCCGGAGGCACCCGCCAGTTCCACCACGACGCCGACTGGGGTGCCATGCTCGGTTACCCCGACAGCTTCGGTGCCGCCACCGAACTCAACGACCACGACTTCCACTACGGCTACTTCGTCTCCGCCGCCGCGGTGGTGGCCCGCTACGACGCCGACTGGGCCGCCGAGGACGCCTGGGGCGGCATGATCCGACTGCTCATTCGCGACGTCGCCGCCACCGACCCCGACGATGAGATGTTCCCGCGACTGCGTTCCTTCTCCCCCTACGCCGGACATGGCTGGGCCTCCGGCCACGCCGGATTCGCCGCCGGCAACAACCAGGAGTCCTCTTCCGAGGGCATGCACTTCGCCGCGGCCACCGCCCACTTCGGCGCGCTGACCGGCGACGAGGAACTGCGTGACCTCGGCGTGTACCTGCACACCACCCAGGCCTCCACCATCGCCCGCTACTGGCAGAACCAGGGCGGCGACACCTTCCCCGAGGACTACACCGAGGACGTCGTCGGCATGGTCTGGGGCGACGGCGGCGACTACCGCATCTGGTGGGACGGCGGCGACGAGGAGCACTACGGCATCAACTACCTGCCCATCACCGCCGGTTCCCTCTACTTGGGCCACGACCCCGAGCACGCCGGAGTGATCTACCGGTCATTGGTGGACAAGCTCGGCGGCGAGCCCGAGATCTGGCGAGACATCCACTGGGCGCACCGGGCCCTGTCCGACGGCGAGGACGCCCTGCGCATGTTCGAGGAGCAGTGGCAGACCTACGAACCCGAGGCGGGCGGCTCCAAGCCGCACACCTATCAGTGGGTGTCCACCCTCGCCGAGTTCGGCACCGTGGACGTGTCCGTGACCGCCGACACCGCCCACTACGCGGTCTTCGACGATTCCGGAACCCGCACCTACACGGCGTTCAATCCCTCGACGCGGGCCCGGACCGTCACCTTCTCCGACGGTACCGTCCTGGAGGTCCCCGCCGGAGAGGTCGCCGTGCTGTCCTAGGCGGTGTCTTCTAGCACCTGCGTTTCGCTTCGACGTGTTCGGGCGCCTGGGAGTCAAGAATCTGAGGGCACCCGAACGGCACCCTCCGTGGCTCACCGAACAGAACCCGAGGCATCTGGATAAAGGGAGGTCACCGCACTGGCACGAGGTTTCCGCCCCCGCTCCGCGTCGGGGGCGGAAACCCCCTCCCGGGCGGTGCGAAACCCGGCTGCAACACGACTCACACCCACCCGACCACACACCCGTGTACGTTTCAGTCACCGGAGCAGGCCAGAATTACGGACATGGCCCGTACTACTTCCCGTCCCCCCGAGGATCTCGCCGAGAAGATCATCGACATCGACGTCTCCGAGGAGATGCGCGGCAGCTTCCTCGAATACGCGTACTCGGTGATCTACCAACGCGCGCTACCGGACGCGCGCGACGGCATGAAGCCGGTCCAACGGCGCATCCTCTACCAAATGAACGAGATGGGTCTGCGGCCCGACCGCGGACACGTCAAGTGCGCCCGCGTGGTCGGGGAGGTGATGGGCCGACTCCACCCCCATGGCGACTCCGCCATCTACGACGCCCTGGTCCGGCTCAGCCAACCCTTCGCCATGCGGGTACCGCTGGTGGACGGCCACGGTAACTTCGGTTCCCTGGGCGGCGACGACGCCCCGGCCGCCATGCGCTACACCGAGGCGCGCCTGGCCAACGCCGCCGAACTCCTGGTCTCCTCCATCGACGAGGACGTCGTCGACTTCAAGCCCAACTACGACGGTCAAGAGACCGAACCCGAGGTCCTGCCCGCGGCCTTCCCCAACCTCTTGGTCAACGGCACCAGCGGCATCGCCGTGGGCATGGCCACCAATATGGCCCCGCACAACCTCGGTGAGGTCATCGCGGCCGCTCGCCACCTGATCGCCCACCCCGACGCCACCCTGGAAGAGCTCACCAAGTTCGTCCCCGGCCCCGACCTGCCCACCGGCGGCACCATCGTCGGCCTGGACGGCGTCCGTGACGCCTACCGCAAGGGCCGTGGCACCTTCAAGACCCGGGCCACCGTGTCCATCGAGAAGGTGTCCGCGCGCCGCACCGGTCTGATCGTCACCGAGCTGCCCTACAGCGTCGGGCCGGAGAAGGTCATCAGCCGTATCAAGGAGCTGGTGCAGTCCAAGAAGCTTCAGGGCATCTCGGACCTGAAGGACCTGACCGACCGCAACCAGGGGCTGCGTCTGGTCATCGAACTCAAGAACGGCTTCAACCCCGAGGCAGTCCTGGAGGAGCTCTACCGGCTCACGCCGATGGAGGAGTCCTTCGGGATCAACAACGTCGCCCTGGTGGACGGTCAGCCCCAGACCTTGGGTCTGCGCGAACTCCTCCAGGTCTACGTCGACCATCGTCTGGAAGTGGTGCGTCGCCGCAGCGAGTTCCGCCGCAAGAAGCGTCAGGAACGCCTGCACCTGGTCGACGGTCTGGTCGTCGCACTACTCGACATCGACCGGGTGATCGCGCTCATCCGTGAGGCCGACGACACCGCGGCCGCCCGCGAGGCCCTCATCGGCGCCTACGACATGTCCGAGGTCCAAGCCCGCTACATCCTCGACACCCCACTACGCCGCCTGACCCGTTTCGACCGTTTGGAGCTGGAGACCGAGCGAGAGAAACTGAACAAGGAGATCGACGAGCTCACCTCGATCCTGGAGTCCGACAAGAAGCTCCGCCGTCTGGTGTCCAAGGAGCTCAACGAGGTCTCCAAGAAGTTCGCCGTCCCCCGACGCACCCGACTGCGCGAGAGCGACGGTGCCTCCCGTGCCGCCGTGATCCCGCTGGAGATGGCCGACCAGCCCTGCCACGTGCTGTTCGGTGTGGACGGACACATCGTCCGGACCAAGGACGCCGCCCCGCCGCGCCCCTACGAAGGGCTGCGTGCCCCGCATGACGCCCTCCACGTGTCCGTGCCCACCACTTCGCGTTCGGACATCGGTCTGGTCACCAGCATGGGCCGAATGATCCGGGTCCCGGTCGTGGAACTGCCGGAGTTGCCCGAGCAGGAGGGCGAACCGGAACGTCCGCCCCTGGCCGCCGGGCTGGACGTAGGCGAGTTCGTCCAACTCGACGAGGACGAGACGGTGGTGACCGTGGTGTCGATGGACACCCAGGGCCCCGGCTTCGTCGTGGGCACCCGAGACGGTGTGGTCAAGCGGGTCGCCCCCGACTACCCGCCCAACAAGGACGACTTCGAGATCATCACGCTCAAGGAGGGCGACCGCGTCATCGGCGCCACCCAGTTGTCCACCGGCGAGGAGGACCTCGCCTTCGTCACCTCCGAAGCACAACTGCTGCGCTTCTCCGCGAGCACGGCGCGCCCACAGGGTCGACCCGCCGGTGGTGTGGCCGGTGTACGCCTGGCCGAAGACGCCCATGTACTGTGGTTCGGCGCGGTACCGAGCCCCCAGGATTCGGTAGTGGTGACCGTGTCCGGTAGCAGCGACGCCTTGGCGGGCACCCAGACCGGATCGGCCAAGGTCACCCCCTTCGAGGCCTATCCCACCAAGGGCCGAGCCACCGGCGGTGTACGCTGCCACCGCTACCTCAAGGGCGAGGACGTCCTGCTGTTCGCGTGGGTGGGAAGGCTCCCCGCCCGCGCCTCGCGGGCCGACGGAAAGCCGATCAGACTGCCCGACCCGACCGAGCGGCGGGACGGTTCGGGTGAGGCACTACCGCGCGCCATCACCACGGTCGGCAGCGGGCAGACCGACTCGGGCATCACTCCGCCCGAGGCGAGCTCCTGAGGTCGACATCGCGTGCCGTGCACACGCGTCCTTTTCGTCGTGCACGGCGCACACACCATGAACGTAGGGAGAAACTCCACGTGAGCGGAAACACCGACACCACCCCTCCCCCAGGGCCCTTCGACGACGTGTTCGGCGCCAACGCCGACTACGTCGAGAACTTCTCGCTGGCCGGCCTCGAACCGCTGGCCGCCCGCGGGTTGGCCCTGGTGACGTGCATGGACTCGCGGATCGAGCCGTTGGAGATGTTGGGGCTGGGTCCTGGTGACGCCAAGATCCTGCGTAACGCGGGCGCCCGGGTCACCGATGACACCCTGCGTACCTTGGTTCTGGCGGTGTACCTGTTGGGCGTGGACCGGGTGCTGGTCCTGCCCCACACCCGCTGCAAGATGGCGTCGGTGTCCGGTGACGCCGAGGTGCATCGGCTCATCGAGACCCGGCACGGGGTGGACACCCGCAGCCTGGAATTCCACACCGACAACGATCAACTGGGCGCGCTCGAACACGACCTGGAGCGCATCAGGCACCACCCGTTGCTGCCCAAGAAGCTGCCGGTGGCCGGAGCGATCTACGACGTGGACACGGGCAAGGTCAGCCCGGTCGACCTCTGATCCCATCGATGGCCGGCCCTTCCCTGCGTGGAAAAGGGCCGGCCATCGGCTACGTCGAGGTGTCGAAGCCCACTCCAGAGGGGATCACCCCAGTGGGCGTGGAGACCACGACCGACCTCCCGGCATCGGGCTCTCGCCCGTCCGTCCGCCCCGGTGGAATGCGGTCGCCTCATCGACCGTTGTGTCCTGCCGAGGGTGTGGCGCGTCGAGAGGAGCACCGTGCAAGAGAGCACCTACGACATCTACAACCAAGCCCGCGTCTTCCTGGACTTGGGCGATCCGATCTACACCGCCCGCCTGTTGGAGCCCGTGGTCGAGAACGAGCCCGGCAGCCGTTCCCTCCTCGAACTGCTGGGTCTGGCCTACTTCCACTCCGCGCAGCTCAACCGGGCCGAGGCGACCTTCCGCACCATGATCGAGTTGGACCCGGTGGACAACTGGGCGCACATCGCGCTGGCACGCACCCTGGAAAGGCAGAACCGCCATGAGGAGGCGTCCACCTACCGTCGGCTCCACGCGGTGATGACCGGAGGTTCCCTGGACTGACCACGTCCGCGGGCGAGGGGTCGGTCCCGCTCCTTGGCGGACACCGGCCCTCCACCGCCCTCGACCGAAGCCCACGGTTCCACCCCTCCGTCGCTGGTCGCCTCCACTCGTGCCGGTTACGCTGCGGACATGGCTCCCACACCCGAACACCACGACCCCCACGCCCCATGGGTCGACCGATGGTCCGCCGGCACCCGTTCCTGGGCGGACGAAGCCGTGCGTCGGGTCATCGCCGACGACACCCGTTCGGCCGACACCCATCTGCACGTGTTCCCACTACCCCCCGAATGGGGCATCGACCTGTACCTGAAGGACGAGTCGGTGCACCCCACCGGCAGTCTGAAGCACCGCTTGGCGCGTTCGCTGTTCCTGTACGGGCTGGCCAACGGGTGGATCACCGAGGGCACCACGATCGTGGAGGCCAGTTCGGGGTCGACCGCGGTCTCGGAGGCCTACTTCGCCCAACTGCTCGGGTTGGACTTCGTAACGGTGGTGCCGCGTAAGACCAGCCCGGAGAAGATCGCGCTCATCGAACGCCATGGCGGACGCTGCCACTTCGTCGACGAGCCGTCGAAGATGTACACCGAGGCGGAGCGGTTGGCCGCCGAGAGCGGCGGACACTACATGGACCAGTTCACCTACGCCGAGCGGGCCACCGACTGGCGTGGCAACAACAACATCGCCGTGTCGATCTTCGAGCAGTTGGCGATGGAGCGCCATCCCTGTCCCGACTGGATCGTGGTGGGCGCGGGGACCGGCGGTACCTCGGCGACCATCGGCCGTTTCGTGCGCTACCGACGGTTGCAGACCCGCTTGGCGGTCGTGGACCCCGAGAATTCGGCGTTCTTTCCCGGTTGGGTCACGGGCGCGACGGACTACGTCACCGGGACGCCGTCTCGGATCGAGGGGATCGGCCGCCCGCGTATGGAGCCCAGCTTCGTGCCGTCGGTGATCGATCTGATGATGCAGGTGCCCGATGCCGCGAGCATCGCCGCGATGCGTCACCTCAACGACGTCACCGGGCGCTGCGCGGGGGGTTCCACCGGTACGAACCTGTGGGGAGTGTGGCACCTGGTCGCCAGGATGCTCCGTGAGGGCCGTAGGGGCAGCGTGGTCACCTTGATCTGTGACGGTGGTGAACGCTACCAGCACAGCTACTACAACGACGCCTGGGTCCGCGAGCGCGGTCTGGATCCCACTCCCTATCGAGACGCCATCGACCGTTTCTTCGCCGAGGGCGTGTGGGAACCTCCCCAGGCGCCCTGAGAACCGGTGGGAATCCTCGAAAGCCGAAATGGACACGGGGCCCGCACCGCCGAACGTGTCGTCGCGGTGCGGGCCCCGTGCGCCGAAACCTCGGCACGTGTGGGTCCGCCTCAGGCGTCGATGCGCTCCATGTCCAACCCTTGGGCACCCTCCTGGATGAACCTACGGCGCGGGGCCACCTCGTTGCCCATCAGCAGGTTGAACACGGCCGCCGCCTCCTCGGCCTGCTCCACCCGGATCCGGCGCAGGGTGCGGTGGCGCGGGTCCATGGTGGTCTCGGCGAGCTGGTCGGCGTCCATCTCACCCAGGCCCTTGTACCGCTGCACCGGCTCCTTCCAGGAGATCTTGCGCTTCTCCAGGTCCAGCAGGGTGCGCTGGAGTTCGGCGTCGGAGTAGGTGTAGACGTAGCGGTCCTCCGGCTTGGCGCCGCGCTTGCGTCGAACGTTGGTCAACTCGACGCGGTGCAGCGGCGGGACGGCCGCGTAGACCCGACCGGCCTCCAGCATGGGCCGCATGTACCGGTAGATGAGGGTGAGCAGCAGGCAGCGGATGTGCGCGCCGTCGACGTCGGCGTCGGCCATGAGGATGATCCGCCCGTAGCGGGCGGCGTCGATGTCGAAGGTACGGCCCGAACCGGCCCCCACCACCTGCAGGATCGCGGCGCACTCGGCGTTCTTGAGCATGTCCGCGACCGAGGACTTCTGCACGTTGAGGATCTTGCCCCGGATGGGCAGCAGTGCCTGGAACTCCGAGTCACGGGCCAGCTTGGCGGTACCCAGCGCCGAGTCACCCTCGACGATGAACAGTTCGCTGTGCTCCAGTCCTTCGCTGCGACAGTCCACCAGCTTGGCGGGCAGCGCCGAACTCTCCAGGGCGTTCTTGCGTCTTTGGGTCTCCCGCTGTTGACGGGCGGCCAGGCGGGCCTTGGCCGCGCCCACCACCTTCTCCATGACGGTGCGGGCCTTGGCCTTCTCCGCCTTCTTGGTGGAGGTGAGGAAGTCGCGCACGCCCTGACCGACCACCTGCGAAACGATGCGGGAGGCAGCCGATGTACCCAGGATCTCCTTGGTCTGTCCCTCGAACTGGGGCTCGGGCAGACGCACGGTGACGACCGCGGTGAGTCCTTCTTGGGTGTCGTCCTTGGTGACCGGATCGTCGCTGTTCTTCAACAGCTTGGTGGCGCGCAGCTGGTCGTTGATCACCCGGACCAGGGCACGCTCGAAGCCGTTGATGTGGGTCCCGCCCTTGGGGGTGGCGATCACGTTGACGAAGCTGCGCACGGTGGTGTCGTAGCCGGTGCCCCAGCGCAAGGCCACGTCCACGTCCAAGCGGCGCTGGACGTCGGCGGGCACCATGTGGCCGGATTCGTCCAGGACCGGGACGGTCTCGGTGAAGTTGCCACTGCCCTGGATGCGCAGGACGTCGCTGACGGGGTCGTCGGGGGCGAGGAACGTGCAGAACTCGCCGATGCCGCCGTCGAAGCGGAATTCCTCGCCGTAGGCGGCTTCACCCTCGACGCGCTCGTCGCGTACCGCGATGGTCAGCCCTGGAATGAGGAAGGCGGTCTGCCGAGCCCGGTCGAGCAGGTCCTCCCGGGTGATCTCGGCGTCCTTGAGGAAGATCTGAAGGTCCGGCCAGAAGCGGATGCGGGTACCGGTGGTCTTCTTGGCGACCTTGCGGACCTGTTCCAGGCCGGAGGCCGCGGTGAACTCGGCGTCGGGGCCGTCACCGGCGAACCGGCCGGCGATCCCGCGGCGGAAACTGATGGCGTGGGTGTGCCCCTGACGGTCGATCTCGACGTCCACCCGGGCGGAGAGGGCGTTGACGACGGAGGCACCGACTCCGTGCAGACCACCGGAGGCGTTGTAGGACCCGGAACCGAACTTGCCGCCCGCGTGGAGCTTGGTCATGACCAGTTCGACACCGGACAGGCCGGACTTGGGCTCGACGTCGACGGGGATACCACGGCCATCGTCACTGACCGAGACCGAGCCGTCGGAGTGCAGGGTCACGTCGATACGTCCGCAGTGACCGCCCAGGGCCTCGTCCACGGAGTTGTCGATGATCTCCCACATGCAGTGAGTGAGGCCGCGGCTGTCGGTGGATCCGATGTACATGCCCGGCCGTTTGCGCACCGCTTCCAGGCCCTCCAGAACCGACAGGTGTCGGGCGGAGTAATCCTCGGGATCGTGGACGGCTGCGGTCAAGGCGGTCACTCGGACATCTCCTGCGTTTTAAGGGCCATCGGGGCGCTGATGCGGCGTGTGCCCTTTGTATCGCGCCGCACCGACGGTTCGAGGGGCCAGACTACGACGGGCCGAGGCTGCGTCGTGGCACGGGCCGTGTTGGGCGGGGACGTGTCCTCCCCGGTGAGGGGCGCTTCCTCGGACCTCCCGATCGGCGGTGTGGCCGAGAGCGCGGTGGTCGGTTTCACGAACCCGCGGAACCGGGCCGAAAGCCTACCCCGCGCGAGACTACCACCTCTGAGGGATGCGACCTGGATACGCCTGGTTTCCAGGACTACCGATGGGTACAACGAGGACTGGACGTCGTTTCCGAAGAGAGGGGTCCCAAAGTGCTCCTTATAGCCACGAACCGGGCGGATTCCGCTGTCGGCGTACACGGGAGCCGGTTGGGAACGTCCAGGTCGGGTTAGATGTTGTCAGAGGTGACTAACGCCGAGTATTGAGGATGGCGAAGTGACTGGAACCCTTGCCCCCACTCAGCCGCTGACGGCTGCTGACCGCTGCGACCGCTGTGGTGCACAGGCTTATGTCCGGGTACTGCTGAACTCGGGTGGTGAGCTTCTGTTCTGCGCACACCACATGCGTAAGCACGACGATTCGATCCGCAAGATCGCCTCGGACATCCAGGACGAGACGAGCAAGCTCACCGAAAGCAAGAACAGCGGCGAGGATGAGCGTTAGCCCCGACCACCTACGCCAGCGTCGACGGCGGTCCCATGAAGGGGCCGCCGTCGACGTGTTCACCGGGTCCGTTTCGGGTGTGCCGGCCCTCAGCCCATGAGCACACGGTTGTGGTAGCGCGAGACCTCCACGAAACCGGCGCCCCGGTACAGACGCGACGCGGGCTCGTTGTCGGCCACCACACACAGGTAGGCCTCGCGGGCGCCCCTGTCGTGCCCCCAGGTGAGCAGATCGTCCAGAACGGCCCGTGCCACACCACGGCCGCGGGCCGACTCGGCGGTGACCATCGCGTAGACCGCCACCGACTCGCCGTCCAACACCGCGCATCCACGGCCGTCCCCGCTCTCGTGGACGCCGTAGGCCGCCGTGACCCGTCCCAGGATGCGCACCACACCCTCGCCCCACGAGGGGTCGGCCCCGGCCTGGGCGAACAGTTCCCTCCAGCGCGCAGTGGGACGGTCCGAGATCCGGGTGAGACCCGGCCCCTGGGGCCTGGCCTCCAGTTCCCGGGCCATGACCAAGGTGGGCTCCACCATCGCGTAGCCGTGTTCGGCCAACCGCGCGTCCACGTCCTCTTGGCCCGGCCATACCTGAACACAAGGACGCAACCCGTGTTCGCGGTAAAAGGCCGTGACCTGGGCGACATCGGCGTCGACGTCCTCCACCAGCGCGCAGTTGGCCCGCTTGGTGAACCCCTCCGCCAGTCCGAACCGCCAACCACCACGCCTCTCCACGTGGAACGGGGGCCAATCCCGGGACACACGCGCCGCCCAAGTGTGCATGTTCGTTTCCTCACTGGTCGTTGAGCCGCAGATCCTATCCCCGCCCTTGAGGGCACGCCCTAGCATGGGTCGGGTTCCCCAGGCGTCGACCATCCGGAGAAGAGGAACACCATGCTCATCCTGCTTCCGCCCTCCGAGGGCAAGGCCACCTTTGGTGATGGGCCGCGTCTGGACGTGGACACGCTCACCCTGCCCGGCCTGGCCGCGGAGCGGGAGCGGGTCATGGTGGCGCTCACCGAACTGTGCGCGGGTCCCGAGGACACCGCCCGACAGGTCCTGGGGTTGTCGGTCTCGCAGGTGGACGCCCTCAAGCGCAACCTGGACCTGACGTCCGCCCCCACGCTGCGCGCCGCCGACCTGTACACCGGCGTGCTCTACGACCGGCTCGGGCTCCCCGGGCTTTCGGCCCGATACGGTGACCTGGTCCGAGAACGCATCCTGGTGTTCTCCGGGTTGTGGGGGGTGGTGGGCCCCACCGACCGGCTGCCGCCCTACCGGCTTTCCATGGGCGTGAAGCTTCCCCCTCTGGGCGGGCTGGGCACGTACTGGCGCAAGGCGCTCACCGCTCCGGTGAACGAGCTCGCCGAGGGGCGTCTACTCGTGGACTGCCGTTCATCCTCCTACGCCACGGCCTTCAAACCGACCGGAGAGATCGCCGAGCGGACCGTGACCGTGCGGGTTCTGCGCGAACGGGAGGTGGAGGGCCGAATGAAGCGCTCGGTGGTCAGCCACATGGCCAAGGCCACCCGCGGTGACATCGCCCGAGTCCTGGTCACCGAACGCGTCGAGGCGCACACCCCACAAGCGCTACTGACGGCGCTACGCGATCTGGGCCACACCGTGGAACTCCAGCCCGCCGGCAAGCCGGGCACCGCTCGCACGATGGACGTGATCGTCCGCGATTGAGCTCCTGCGCCCAAGAAGGTCCCGAGAGGGCTCGTAACGCTCGAATGGGGACCAGGGTGGCTTTTTTATGCCACACCTACAGTGCGTCCGGCAGCATGGAGACCATCGGATGGAGATGGAACTCCGTGCGGGGGGTAGTAGAAGGTGCCCGGCGCGCTGCGAGGGACACGCGGGGGTCGCCACACGCCCGTGAGCGGACCCGGGTACCGCGGAACAACGACAGGCGCGCCTTCCCACGGGAAGGCGCGCCTGTGTTCTTCAGTCCACGGCTGTGGTCCGGTCCTGGGCCGACTGATTAGTCCAGGTAGTCGCGGAGAACCTGCGAACGCGAGGGGTGACGGAGCTTCGACATCGTCTTGCTCTCGATCTGCCGGATGCGCTCACGGGTGACCCCGTAGACCTTGCCGATCTCGTCTAAAGTCTTGGGCTGACCGTCGGTGAGCCCGAAGCGCATGGAGACCACGCCGGCCTCACGCTCGGACAAGGTGTCCAGCACCGAGTGCAGCTGCTCCTGGAGCAGGGTGAAACTGACCGCCTCGCCCGGCTGAATCGCCTCGGAGTCCTCGATGAGGTCACCGAACTCGCTATCGCCGTCCTCGCCCAACGGGGTGTGCAGGGAGATCGGCTCGCGGCCGTACTTCTGCACCTCGACGACCTTCTCCGGGGTCATGTCGAGTTCCTTGGCCAACTCTTCCGGGGTGGGCTCACGTCCCAGGTCTTGGAGCATCTGACGCTGGACTCGGGCCAGCTTGTTGATGACCTCGACCATGTGCACCGGGATACGGATGGTGCGGGCCTGGTCGGCCATGGCGCGGGTGATCGCCTGTCGGATCCACCAGGTGGCGTAGGTGGAGAACTTGAAGCCCTTGGTGTAGTCGAACTTCTCCACCGCGCGGATCAGGCCCAGGTTGCCCTCCTGGATCAGGTCCAGGAACAGCATGCCGCGACCGGTGTAGCGCTTGGCCAGGGACACGACCAGACGCAGGTTCGCCTCGAGCAGGTGCTTCTTGGCGCGGCCGCCGTCTTCGGCGATCCACTCCAGTTCGTCGCGCAGCTCGAAGGTGAGGACCTCGTCCTCCTCGGAGAGCTTCTCCTCGGCGAACAGGCCGGCCTCGATCCGCTTGGCGAGCTCGACCTCCTGCTCGGCGTTGAGCAGCGGCACCTTACCGATCTGCTTCAGGTAGTCCTTGACCGGGTCCGCGGTGGCACCGGCCGCGACCACCTGGGCGGCGGGGGCGTCATCGTCATCGTCGTACAGAACGAAGGAGTCATCGTCCTTGCTCGGCTTGACCGGAGCGCCGACCGTCTCGGGCTTGGCCGGCTTGGCCGGGGCCTCGGAGTCGCCGGTGTCCTCGACCAGTTCCAGCTCGGCACCGGTGTGCTCCAGGTCCTCGTCCACCCCGGAATCGGCGAACTCACCGGAACCAGGGGCCAGTTCGAGGTCCTTCTTGGCGGACTTCTTGGTCGTCGCCTTCTTGGCCGGGGCCTTGGCCGCGGTCTTCTTCGCGGTCGTCTTCTTGGGGGCGGCCGCCTTCTTGGCGGTGGTCTTCTTGGCCGCGGCCTTCTTCGCGGGGGTGGCCTCGGCGGAGTCGACGACGGCGGTGACCGTCTCCGGCTGCTCCTGAGCCGCCGCCGCGCGAGCGGGCTTGGTGGCCTTGGTCGACTTGGTCGTGGTCGAGCGGGTGGAACCGGACCGCGACGTGGTGGTCTTACGCCGTGTGGTCTTGCGCCGTGAGGAGGCCGACTCGGGAACGAGTACGGTCACGCCCTCCTTCGCGAGGCTACGGAGCACGGACTGCGCCTGCGACATCGGGATTTCGGCCTCTTCGAAGGCACGGCGCACGTCCTCGGGCTCAAGGAAGCCCTGGGACCGCCCACGCTCGATCAGCTGCTGAATGACGGGCTCATGCAGTGACTCGGACTGCTTCGAGCGAGTCGAACTGGCAGATGACACAAACACCTCTCGAACGGACGTGTGGCGAGATTTGTCGAACCCGGGGGTCCGTCTGCCGGGACCGGGCGATGCGCCCTCTCCCACCAGCGGCCTGGGATCGTCCCCACTGGGCGGGGAAGCCGGGTTCACCCCCTGCTTCTGCTTCGCGGGGCGCGGCGGCTTCTTCACTGTAGGCAAGGCAATGGACTTGTTCGTACGGTCTACCGCTCCGACGCCGAATCGATCACCGGAAGCTGAACGGCGAGCAGAGTGACGTCATCGTCCTGCTCGTACCCTTCGAGCATGCTCTCAACAAGGTACTCCAGCATCTGTTGTGGATCGCCCACCACGTCGGGCAGGGCCTCAGACGCCTTCCGAACCAGTTCGTCGAGACCGGCGTCGACCGATCGTTTGCGGTTCTCAACCAGTCCATCGGAGTAGAGGGCGATCGTGTTACCGGGTTGTACGAAGAATTTGTGATGGCCTCGTGTGGAGCTGACTCCGAGTGGTGTGTCGGGCTCGGCCTCCAGCAGTGAGGGCCCGGCGTTCCCGGCGACCACCAACGGCGGAAGGTGCCCCGCGTTGCTGAGGTCGAGCTGTCCGGTGACCGGGTCCAGGACGAAGTAGACCAACGTTGTGACCTGGTCCATTCCCTCCGTGGCCGAAAACATGCGGTCGAGCCCGGTCAGGACGTCGGCCGGTTCCGGCATCGAATACGCAAGAGCACGCAACGCGTTGCGGATCCTGCTCATTCCGGCGGCAGCCGGAATGCCCTTACCCATGACGTCGCCGAGTACCCCGGCCACGCGTCCGTCGGGCAAGGGGAAGGCGTCGTACCAGTCGCCCCCCACCTGCACGTGCTGGGAGCCGGAGCGATAGTAGGCGGCCAGGCGCACACCGGGAACCTTCGGCAAGGCCTCCGGCAGGAGGCTGTGCTGGAGTTCCTCGGCGGTGCCATGTTCGCGTTCGTAGACGATGGCCCGGCCGATGGCCAGGGCGCACTGACCGGCGAGCGCCTCCAGGAAGACCCGCTCCTCGTCGGTGACCTCACGTGGGGCCTCGAAGGAGAAACGCAGGGCACCGATGGGGCGACCCGCCACCACCATCGGCAGTGCCACCCAGGCGCGTTCACGAGTGCGTTCCAAGAGTGCCTCGACCTCGGGTGCCTCCTCCAAGAGGACACGCAGTTCGGCCGGTCCGGCCGCCAGGTGGGGCAGGCGGTCGGCCACGGCCAGGGCCGCGATGTCCGGATAGTCGAGGGAGAATCCGCCTCGGGGCAGCCCCTGGCAACCGTCGGCGGAGAGCATCCGCAGGCGCAGGTGGTCTCGGTCGAACAGGACCAGCGAGGTATGGTCCGCGCCCACACCGGAACGGCCGATCTCGGACATGGCCTGGACGACCTCGTCGGCGGTGAGCGCCTCGGCCAGGTCGGAGGTGGCCTTTTGCAACCGAGCGGTGCGCATGGCCGCCTCACTGAGTTGCTGGTTGAGCCGCTGGCGTAGTTCGTCGGCCTCCCGCTCGTTGGTGATGTCGACCAGCGTGCCGACCCATTCGGCGGTCTGGGCGCCGTCCATGATGGGGTGCGCGCGGGCACGGTAATGGCCATAACCGCCCGCGCGGGTGCGCACACGGAACATGGAATCGAAGGGTGTGACGTCCAGGACCGCGTCGTCCCAGGCACGTTCGACGCGGACGCGGTCGTCGGGGTGGACGGCGTCGAGCCAGCCACGTCCCAGGTAGGAGTCCAGGTCCTGGCCGGTGAGGGTGCGCCATTGGGGACAGTCCTCGCGGACCTCGCCGCCGGGGCCGGCCGACCAGATGATCTGGTTACCGGCCTGGAGCAGGGCGTGCAGGCGCTGTTCGCCGCGACGGGCCGTGTCATCCTCGTGGTCGCGCGCACCGACGAGTGCGACGTGCTCGTCACCATTGGTGGGGTCGTGGACGAGGAACCAGGTCAGGTCCCAGGTGTGGCCTTGGGGGGTGCGGTGGCGGCCTCGGACGGGGATGCCGCTCTCCCGCACCGATTCCAAGAAGGAGGTCTGAGCACCGGCCCCGGCGGGATCACCGACCTCCTCCAGGATCTGGCTCGGGGTACGTCCCAGGCAGAGTTCGGGGGTACTTCCGTAAACGGCGGCCATCCGCGCGTTGATGGAGCCGAAGGTGTCGTCGGGACCCAGCAAGGCGAATCCGATGGGGGCGTCCGTGAGGAGGGATTTCACCGCGTCGGGCAGTTCCGCCACGTTGATCCGGGGAGGGGGAATGGACGTTTCGGCGCTCAACTACTCGACACCTCCGGAACCGTCGTGGATCCCCAGCGGGGGTTGTTTTCGGGACCAGGTGGCCCCCTTGCGCACCGTGCCCGCCGTCCGTTGTCGAGGGCGCTGGGTGCGCGGCGCCGATTCCGTTCGGGGACTCGGCGGCTCCCGGGAGTCACGCCCCATGACTCCTCTCGGCCACTGTCACGGCTCAAGCATAAGACACGGCCGCCCATGCGCAACGGCGACGACGTTGGGCGCTGGTTGCGCGCGGAGGGTAAATAGTAGGCCACGGGCCACCCACGGCACGGTCGCACGGTGACTTTACGTGCGTGTTTTCCCATATTTCCAGACCACAGATGACCCTGAAGAACCCTCCGAAATCATACTGTTATATGCCAAAAACACCCTTTTTAGCGCGCTGACCTGCGTGGATGATGTGAAACGAGTAAACGCTCTCCCCTTTAGTTTTTATCCGCAGCGTGCCGCGTGAGGGGTTGACAGTCGTCTCAGAACAAGTGAAATAGGTGGAGGTCACCGTCCAGACCATCTTCAGCTAGGGGTGTGAGCGAGAATGCTCCAGACCTTCCCGGTCCATGATCTCAGGCAGATCTCGGCAAGGCTTCATGACGAGTTCAGCGGGCTGTCCCATCGTTGCGTCGAACGCTGTGTCAGCGACACCTTGAACTGCGTCGAACACCTGGGCGTCCCGGTCACACCACACCTCGTCGAACGGGTCGCCCGCGAACACCTCGAAGCGATGGTGAATTCCGTCCCACCCTCCCGGAAGGTGGGGACACGACGTTCGGGCACCACACTGTTCACGGGCCACCGGACGACGCACTGAAGGTCCTGGGGGCACCTCCCGGGCCCGGGAGCGGGGGCCACCCTCGCGCCGGCCGGCATACGCTCAGAGCGTGCCCTCCGCTACACCCCCACCCACAGGACCCGACGTTCCCGCCGCCGCCTTCGAGGAGATGCTGCGCGCGGCCAGAGCACTGCTCGCCATGCGGCATCCGCTCGACGCCGAACTGTCCTTCAGTGAGCTCCTGGGGACCTGGTGGGGCGCGCGTCTGCCCGGCCTGGACGTTGGGCGACTCCTCGGCGAAGGCCTCATCACCCATGCCACCGCCTCCGGTAAACCGGCGGGGCTCGGCGTGCTGGCCGCGATCACCGCGCTGGGTACCTCGGCCCCCCAACGCGAACTCGCCGAGCAGGGGATGATCGCACTGCGCGAACGAGGGCTTCAGGCACCGGCTTGGGCCTCCCAGCTGGGCGTGGTCACACCGATCGCCGCCTACGTCCACGGTGACCGGTTCGGTGACACCGACGACGTGGTGTGCGTGTTCGGTCGCGACTCTCGGGTGCCCGAACACGCCTTGATCCTCGTCGTGGACCACAACGGCGGCGGCCTCCTGCGCGACGCCTGGGTGACCACCAAGGTGGAGAGGCTGCTTCGACAGTGCCATGAGCGCGTACGCACGGACGACTTCGCCCGGTTCGAGGAACTCGAACTCGGCCAGGCCCGTTCCCTGCTTCTTCGCGCCTTGGAACGAACCGAGAACGTGGTCACCGGCGAGGTGGACAACCCGGTGGGGATCTCCGCCGACGACCTGACCGGTGGTTCATTGGCGGCCCACTTCGCCCTGGCCTCCTCCCGGATCGAACGACTCCCCGAGGGACGGTCGCACCATCCCGTCTGGCGGCGCGACCGTCGCGCGGTGTTGGCCGCACGTTTCCTCGCCTCCGACCAGGCCGCCGAACTGTCGGACTCCTACGCGGCCAGCCGCTGTGTGGACCACATCATCACCCACGGCTGCGACGTCGACTCAGGGCGTCCACTGCGGGTCAGCCCGCGCAAGGTCGAGTCGTTCCTACTGCACTGGTTGCCCGGCCGGGTGGTACTGCTGCCCGAGGAACAGGAGGCGATGCCGCACGTGCTCGCCGCATGGGTGCGCTGGGCCGGTGCCCTGAGCGAACTGCCCGAGGTGGCGGTGGGCGCCACCCTGGACACCGTGTGGGACACCACCTCGACCTTCACCCGCGTCTACCGCGATCCCGCCCGGCCTTTGGGTCTGCGGCAGGAGGCGGTACGGCGGTTGCTGCCCGATGGTGACTTCGCCTCCTTGGCCCGCCGCATGTTCGCCTTCCCTCTGCTGGCCAGTGAGCTGCTCACCGACGCGCCCGACGAGTTCGACCCATCGACCTCCCAGGGGCGACGTGCGTTGTTGCGCCTGGACCACTACGGCGAGTACGAGGAGCCCCCGCACAACGGGCGTCACCACTCCAGCGGGCAGGACCATTGGTATCGGCCCGTTCAGGGGACCGACCCCGAACGCGAGAAGGAGCTGGACCGTCACGAACGCCTGGCCAAGCGGCTCTGGGAGGGACGCCCCGCCAACCTGTGGGCGGCGGCTCGTCGCCTGCTGGACCGAGGGATGGATCGCCCGGCCGTGTGGGCGCGATTGACCGAGGTGCTGTTCAGCGCCACCGACGAGAGCGACCTGCGGCGACGACTGGACGCCCTGTGATCGGAGCTCGACCCCCCTGTGGGGGCGGCCGTTCCTCGCCCTTCATCGGGTCTCAGACGAGCATCCGGGCCTTGAAGCTCTCGATCGTTCCTCCCGAGAGCCTGAGACCGTCCACCACGTAGTCGTCGAAGGACCCGTACTGCTCGTCCACGAGGTCGAACGCGCTCTCCAGGTACTCCGGCTTGACCCGGGTCATCGGCTGGACGTCTTCCCAGGGCAGACCACTGTGTTCGGACAGCAATCGCATCCAGTGGTCGGTGGCCGCCTGACGATCGTTACTGGCGAGGTAGTCCGCCGTCACGGTCTCGCGGTCCACGCCCAAAAGCGTGAGCAGTAGGGCCGCTCCCCATCCGGTACGGTCCTTGCCGGCGCTGCAGTGGAAGACCAGCGCCGTCGGCCCCTTGGCCGCACGCTCGACCAGGTCCCGATAGCCCTCCAGCGCCTCGGCGTCGATGACCAGCCCCCGGTACACGTCCAACATGTACCGCTCGGCCCCGCCCTTGGCGAACGCGGTACGGGCCTTGTCCGGATCGCCGAGCAGATCGATGAAGTTGGCGCCCGCGGAGTCGGTCCTTTGCACACCGATGGCCGCGTACTCGGCGCCGTCCGGAATCAGGTCGGGCAGACGATCGCGCTCGTGGTGGCTGCGCAGGTCGATGAGTTGGCGGATCCCGAACCCGTGGTATGTGGCCAACTCTTCTTCGGTGAGGGTGTGCAACGCGTCGGAACGGTAGAGGAAGCCGTCTCGTACGGTGCGGCCTTCCTTCGTGCGATGGCCGCCGAGGTCACGGAAGTTGGGGGCACTGGGGAGGAGGAAACCGTCATTCGTCACGACGGCGACAATACCCACCAGCCCAGTGCCCCGATGGCACGGGGTACTACTCCACGGCTCGCAGGGCCTCGATCTCCACGCCTGCCTCCTTGACGTCCTTGGCGGTGTCCACACCGCGCCAGAAGCCGTCGATGCGGTACGCGGTGAGTTCGCCGGCCTCGGCCAACTCGGGGAAGGTCGAGGATTCGTGGTCGCCCTTGACCGGCAACAGCGGAGTGATGCCCGGTTCGAACAGGTAGACGCCCGCGTTGATCCAGACCGGCAGCAACGGGCTCTGGGTGAAACCCTCGATTCGGTCCTGGTCGTCGACGTCGACGATGCCCCAGGTGGTGCGGAACCGTGCCAGGGCGAGGGTGGCCAGGCCGCCCATGGCCCGGTGCCTACGGGTCAGTTCGTCCAGCGGGAACCAGGTGAGGACGTCGCCGTTGAGGGCGAAGTAGGGGGCGTCGGCGTCGCGCAGACCGGTGGCCGCGTAGCGCAGGGCGCCACCACGGCCGAGCGGTTCGTCCTCCACCAGGAGGTTGATCTCGGGCCCTTCGGTACGGGATCGTAGGTGCTCGCGCAGGACCTCGGCCTTGTAACCACAGGAGACGACGACCTGCTCGACGCCGTGCGAGGTCAGCCACTCGAGCTGGTAATCGATGATGGGCCGTCCGGCCACCTCCACCATGGCCTTGGGGCGGGTGTCGGTGTAGGGCCGCAACCGGGTGGCCTGTCCGCCGGCGAGGATGAGGGCCTGCGTGACGGGGCTCTGGCTGGATGAGGGTGAGGCGGTCATGTACTGGACAGTAGCACCGGCGGGTCAGGGCCTCATCGCGGCCACGGGGGGCGAGCGGTGGCAGGAGGAAGGGCACACGAGGCCGGTTCGCCCTTCGGCGCACGGACACGCTCCCGAGCCAAGGACCGGAACGAACACGGCTCAGGCCTGTTGGGTGGCGTCGGAGTAGGCCTTGCGTACGTCGTCGCTGGTGATCACGGTGAGTTCGGCGGCGGTGGCCGCGTCCCCTAGTTCCTGGGACACCCGCAGGTCACGATGGGAACAGGCACGCTCGTACAGGGAACGAGCGAAGCGCCCGTTGCCCAGTTCGTCGATCCACCCGGTCTCGCATACGTGCGTGAAGATGCTGTGCAGGTCTTGGCGGGCGGCGTCCTCGAAGGTGTCACCGGTGCGGGCGGCCACCGTATCGGCGATCTCGGCCAACTCCTCGGGGGCGTAGGAGGGGAAACGCACCCGAACGTTGAACCGGGAGGCCAGGCCGGCGTTGGAGGCCAGGAAGCGGTCCATCTCGGTGGTGTAGCCGGCCAGCACCACCACGAGCCGGTCGCGGTCGTCCTCGGCCCGTTTGAGCAGGGTCTGAATCGCCTCGGCGCCGAAGGCGTCACCACCGCTGTATCCGGGGTTGACCAAGGAGTAGGCCTCGTCGATGAACAGCACTCCGCCCAGGGCCCGATCGATGAGCCGGTCGGTCTTGACCGCGGTGGCTCCCAGGTGCTCCCCCACCAGGTCGGCACGCTGGGCCTCCACGACCTCGGCACGGCCGAGCATGCCCAGAGCGGCGAAGACCCGACCCAGAACCCGCGCCACCGTGGTCTTTCCGGTCCCGGGTGGGCCGGTGAAGACCAGATGGCGTAGCGGCGGCTGGTGCGGCAGTCCCTGTTCCTCGCGTAGACGGGCCACCCGCAGCTGGGCCACCAGGGAACGTACCTGTTCCTTGACCGGTTCCAGACCGATCATGCCGTCGAGTTCGGCCAGCGCCTCCTCCAACCCCGGGGCCTCACCGAAACCGGGCAGACGCGAGGTGAGCTCGGTGTAGGCGGTCTCGACGTCGGCGGCGCGCACGGTGACCAGGTCGTCGGCGCTGGGCCGGGTACCGGATACGCCGCCCTCGTCCTCCACGGAACCCTTCTTCGAGGTGGCCTGCTCGGTCCCCAGGCCCTCGGACGGGAGGACCCCGGAGGTGACCACGCGTACGTCGCGGGCCTGGCAGCTCTTCTCCACCATGGAGCGGGCGAATCGACCGTTGCCGAGCTCGTCCACGGCCTGGCGTTGGACCGTCTGGTCGTAACGCCGCCGCAGGGTGCGCGCGGCGTCGGGGTCCAGGCGGTCACCGCGCCGCTCGATGAGGGTCCTCGAAATGCGGAACAGTTCGTCGGCGGTGTAGCTGGGGAAGGTGATGCGCGTGGCGAAACGTGAGGCCAGGCCAGGGTTGGAAGCCAGGAAGGCGTCCATCTCCTTGTCGTAGCCGGCCAGAACGACGACCAGTCGGTCTCGATCGTCCTCGGCCCGCTTGAGCAGGGTCTGGACGGCCTCGTTGCCGAACCGGTCGGTCTGGCCATCACCCTCGTTGACCAAGGAGTAGGCCTCGTCGATGAACAGCACTCCGCCCAAAGCATCGTCGATGAGTTCGTTGGTCTTGATGGCGGTGGCGCCCAGGTACTCCCCCACCAGGTCGGCGCGCTGGGCCTCCACCACACGGGAGGTGGGCAGCAGTCCGAAGGAGTGGAAGATCGTGGCCAAGGTGCGGGCGACGCTGGTCTTACCGGTGCCGGGCGGCCCGGAGAAGACCAGGTGGCGCAGGGGACGTTCGACGGACAAGCCGGCATCGGCCCGTAGGCGGGGGGGCNGCCAACCCTCGTACCTGCTGTTTGACCGGGTCGAGGCCGATCATCTCCTCGAGCTCGGTCAAGGCCTGGTCGACGGGGACGGGTTCGGCGCCCTCCTCCTTCCCCGGGGCCGCGCGTTCGGGATCGCCGGCGGCCCGCCCCCGCGGCGCGGGAGCCTTCGCCGCCGACCTTCCGGATTCGGCGGGCAGGGGTCCGACGGTGCCCTCGCTGCGTTTACGTTCGTTCTCCCGGCTGTCCTTGATGACCTGGTTGGCCGCGAGTAGCCGCCAGAGCAGACAGCCCCCCGCTGCGACGTAGAGGGCGGCGATGCCGGCGCCGGCGGGAAAGGGGTCGATGACCATGCCGAGCAACGCCACCGAGAAGCCGAAGATCAGACCGGCGGTGAGGGAGAGCAGGCTGGTGTGCCAGGCGGGGAACTCCCGTACCCGCCCGGCGGCGAGGGTCACCAACAGGGGCACGGGCAGAACGAGTAGGGCGATGGGTCTGCCCAGCAAGGGGATCTGGAACAGCGGCACGGCGATGACCAGCCACAGCACACCGACCAGGACGGTGAGGAAGGCATCGATCGAACGCATGAGCGCGGTGAAGACGATGAGCACCAGCACGGTCCCGACCAGGGCCGCGATCACCGACAGGTTCAGCACGAACGCGGCGACGGCGACCACCGTGATCAAGACCAACGCACCCACGAGACGACGCCCCAAGGGGACACGATGGTAGGAAGCGCGCAGGCGGTCCAGCCCCGAGGGGGACACCTCCCGTGCCGCAGCGGGGCTCGTCTCGCGCGTCATCCATGCCCCTTCCTGCGTGGGGGTCGCGTGGGCGGCCCGAATGGGCCGAAGGTTCGGGCAAGGAACAGCCTTGCCCCAACCAGGGTCGGATGTCCAGTGCGGGGCGGCGTGTCGTCGGCCCACCCCGAGTGTCAGAACAGGGGGAGTCGACCGTCGGGAGCCGGTCGAGTGACGCGCAGGTGCCGCCAGCGGGGCAGGGCGTCCAGGTAGGACCAGCTCAGCCGGTGGTGGGGTGTGGGGCCGCTCTCGGCGAGGGTCGTCCGATGGACGGGCGAAGGGTAGCCGACGCCCTTCTCGAACCCATAGCCGGGATATTCCTCAGCGACCTCGGCCATGAACGCGTCGCGTCTGACCTTGGCCAGGATGGCTGCCGCGGCCACGCTGACACAGGTCAGATCGCCCTTGACCTGGGTGCGCACACGCCAGGGGGCACCGATGAAGTCGTGGTGGCCGTCGAGGACGACGGCGTCGGGCCGGGGTTCCAAGGCTTGAAGGGCACGTCGGGCCGCCCGGCGCAGGGCCTCGGTCATGCCGACCTCGTCGATCTCGGCGGGTTCGGACCAGCCGAAGGCGTGGCCGGCGACCCAGGGTTCGATCCGCGCCGCGAGTTCGCGACGGCGTCCGGGGGTGAGGCGTTTGGAGTCGGTGAGCCCCGCCGGCGGTTCGCCCTCACCGGGTACGGCGGCACAGACCAGGAGTGGCCCCGCCCAGGCACCACGGCCCACCTCGTCCATTCCGGCCACCACACGGGCGCCGGTGGCGCGCAACTCGTTCTCCACCTCGAAGGTGGGGGCCGGCGGGGGGTCGGTCTTTCGGGAAGTCGTCGACACGTGTTCCACCCTAACCGGGGCCCACCCCTTCCTGAGGTCCTCGCCCCCGCCGTCCCCACACTCATGGCGCCGTCGATCTCCTTCGCAGTGGGGCTGGTCACATGGCCGACCGGACCGTTCCTCGCGCTCGCGGCGGCCACCACCACCCTCATCGGCGGTGCCCGACACCCGCCACGATTCGTCCCCTAGGGAGCAACGGTGCTGGTCACAGCGGCCTGGGTATTCATGATCGTGGCCGGTGGACGGCGAGCCCGGGACCACCCGCCCCTTGGCGACGACGCTCCCGCCCACCCTTGAGGAGCAAGGCGGACCGTCTTCGGTACGAGGGGAAAAGTCCGCATTGTTTCTCGCCGATGCTCCGAACATGCGCCGACACTGCTCTATCCTGTGGGGCAGGCCGCGCTACGACGGCCGTATCGACTGTGACGCGGCCCGTTCTGTGCCCCTGCGCCATGACGGCGGCCGCGTCGCCATGACCCGGATTCGGTGGGGGTACGCCATGTCCGCCTCGGCTTCCGGCCCGCAACCTGACAGGTCCGTGGCCAAGCTGATCGAGATCGCGGAGAAGCCGACGCTGGGACGGCGTCTGATCAACTGGGCCTCACGTCCACCCGGCCGGCTCTACATCCCGGCCTGCGCGATCATCGGTCTCGTCCTCCTCTTCGAGGACAGCGTGCCCGGCGGGCACCTGCCCACGTTCATCATCGGCCTCGGCGGTGGTCTGCTGTTGGCCGGCATGGGCGCGCTGCGCCTGGGGATCGCACTCGCCGTGGCCCGCCCCATGATCCGCCACTACTGGCTGCGCTGGTTGGGCGCCCCGCTCATCGCGATCGTGGCCCTGGGCCTGGCCGTGGCGGACGTCCCCTTGCAATCCCGGATCGCGGCCTCCTCGGACCGGCTCCTGGAAGTACCCGAAGAGACCGGTACCGCCACCGCGGTTCCCCTCAACGGTGAGCGGGTCGGCCTGTACCGCCTGCGCAGTGTCTCCGAGAACGAGGACGTCACTCATTACGCGGTGGAGGGCGCGGGCCTGTTCAAGCCCGCCGGACTGGCCCACAGCACCGAGGAGATCCCCGTCGGGGTGTTCGTCCCCGGTCAGGGATCGCGAATCTACGAACACGTCTCCGGTGACTGGTACGTCTGGGTCGACCACTGAGACGAGCCTTGGACGCTCGGACTCTTACCCGGATCCTTACCGAACGTTGTTCGCGTCCAACCGAACTCTCACCCGGCACCGGTAGGAATGGTGGAGCGGGAGCAGCCCCCTTCGGACCCCTCCCGCTCCATCCAGCAGAGGAGATGTCCATGCGCGAGTTCGCCCTCACCCTGCACCTTCGCCTCCACGACTCCCTCACCGCGCTGCGACGTGCCCACGCCATCGGCGACGACGACCTGGCCACCGCCCAGGCCGGTGAGGTCGAGGACCTGGTCGAGATCGCCGCCCGGCACGGAATCGACATCGCCGGATACGCGGCCCTGTCTCCCACGGGCTGAGTGAAGGGCCGAAGGCATCGGTCCGTTCTGGCGCACGAGAGGGGGCACCGGGGGCGGGTCGGCACGAAGAGGGCCACGGAGAACAACGAGGGTCCCACGGCCGTTCGGTCGTGGGACCCCCTTCACGGAGCGCCGGCTCCTTCGAGGTGCCGGCTCAGCGGCGACGACGCCCCTGGTCGCCGTACCCCTCACCACGTTCGAATTGCTGACGCATCGCGGTGTCCTGCTGCTGCCGGTACTCCTCGGCCATCTGCTGCTGGCGTGCGGCCGCGGCCGCCACCGTGCCCTGCGCGGACTCCAGCGCGTCCTGGGCGCCCGTGGCCGAGAACGACGATCGCGACGACCCACCATTCATGACCTGGGGCAGCAACTGGGCGGTGAGCAGCGTGGACAACGCCGAGGAATCACCCGAACCGGCCTCGGTCTGGACCACGACCGGGCGCGGGGCCTGCTCGGCCAGAACCGCACCCACGTCCAGACGACGACGAGCCAGCTCGTACTCCAGCACCGCCCGGTTGTCCCGATAGGCGGTGGCCAACCGTTCCTGGGCCTTGGCCTCGTTCTCCGCCGCCACCAGGTCGGCGCGACCACGCGTCTCGATCTCGTATCGCACCCGCTGGGCCTCGGTCTCCTGCTCCTCCAACATCTGCGCCACGTCCTTGCGCGCCTTGTTGAGGGAGGCGTTGACCTCGACGATCTTGGCGTCGCGGGTCTTCTTGGAGCGCTCGATGTCCATGAGCAGGGTGTCGATGCGACGCTTACGGGTCAGCTCCCACTCCTGTTCATAGGCGACCAGTTCCTTGGCGACCCGCTCCCGAGTGGCCAAATGCTGCTGGTATTGGCTGGGCAGCTGCACGTCGGGGATGTTGCAGCCGGTGATGACCACACCGTACTTGCGCAGCTGCTCGTTGAGCAGACGCCGCATGTCCTCGACGTTGGAGCCACGCAGGTCGTAGGCGGACTCGGTGTTCACCATGCGGCTGCGCTGGCGGATGGCGTCCTGAACCGCGCTGGACAACACCAGGTCGAAGTTGCTCGCCCCGATCCGGGTGACGAACGAGTACGGCTCGTCGATGCGGAACTTCAAGAAGAACTCGATCGACTTCAGCGGCACGTTCTCCCGCGTGGGACAGGCCAGGACCGGCGCGGTGTAGGGGATCTCCGTACGGGTGTCCACCACGAAGTCCACCCGCGACCACGGGTGCCACAGGTAGTGGCGGCCCGGACCGATGTTCTTCTGGTAGGCCCCGTACTTGGTGAGGATGCCGGTGGTGCCCTCCTCGATCTCGATGATCGAGCCACGCCACCACCACAGGACCGCCGCGACGATGCTGAGCACACCGACGAGCAGGGTGGGCACGGCCAGCGCACCGTACAGGGTCCCGTCGACGCCGCCACCCACCGCGTGGATGGTCATCACCAGCGCCGCCAAAACCGCGAACAGGCCGAACCAGACCAGGACCATCCAGCGCAGACCTCGGTTGTCCCGCGGGATGACGACGGGGACGATGGCGCCCTGGTCACCACCGCGTAGCAGACCGGCCAGGTCGCCCCACGAGGCGAGGGATTCCTTGATGTTGGAACCGCCACCGGGGTTGAAGGACTCACTCATCTACTGACCTCCCGGGTTCTGACCGCCCTGCGACCACGGGGGCAACGGCGGGTCCTGCTGGTCTCGCGGCGGCTGGGACTGCTGATAGGGGGCACCGGTGGGCGGCGGGGCGTCGAACGGCGTCCGTGAGGCTTGCGGATCGCGCGGCTCGGTGCCCTGCGGTCCACCCTCCTCGTGGGCGGCCTCGGACAGGCGCTCATCGATGGCGTCATCGCTCACGGACTGGCGGATTTCCTCGACCAGGTCCTCGCCCGGGTCCTCCGCCTCGGAGTGGCGAGGGCCCTCGGACTCGTCCTCGACGATCTCGTTGATCTCCTGCTGCCGCTGGGAGATACGTTCACGGATCTCGGCGAGGCGCTCACGGATCGCCGCCATGTCCTCATCGGAGAACAGGGCCGCGTCGGTCTGGCCGATGATCTCCTGGGCGATGCGCAGGTAGTCGACGCTGGCGGCGTCACCGGAACCGATGCGCAACACCTGCGGCAGGCTGTCCGCGACCGCCTCCAGCTTGTCCAGGAGGTTCTCCCGGAAGCGGTAGTTGAGGATCTCCGGCGCCTCGGCGGCCGAGACGGCTCGGATGTCCAGGGCTTGGGCCTGCAAGAGAGCGGCGTTGGCGTTGGCCTCGGACTCGGCCTCCACGAAGCGCTGACGGGCCAGGGACCGGGCCCGGTTGGTCTCACGCTCCAGAGCGGTGTCCATCTGCGCCTGGTACTGGGCGATGTCGGCCTGGATCGCCGACAGCGTCTCGTTGAGGGTGGCGAGTTCCTTGTTCAGGTCGCCTTCGTTCTGCTCCTTGCGCAGTTGCAGTTCGTACTCGAAGGTGTAGGCGTCCTTGGCCACCCGCACCATCTCCGGCGCCGCCAGGTCCATCCGGTACTCCTGGTTGGAGGGCTCGGCGTGGGTGATGTTGGCGCTGGTGAGGACGACGATGCCGCTGAACTGCCGGTTCAGGGAGTCCAGAAGGGCCTGGGTGCTCTCGCCGACCATGTCGTAGATGGCCGAGGCCTCCTGCTCATAGATCAGGCTTCGGGTGGTCTCGGAGATGGCGTTGTTGAGCTTCTCCTGGAACCCGGGCACGCCACCGAGGGTGTAGACGAAGTCCACGGCGTTCTCGATCTTGAACTGCACGAACAGGTCGATGGAGGCCTGGACCCCACTCTTGGTGGGGGCGGAGCGGATGGGTGCGTTGAAAGGGTATTCGCGCGTGGTGTTGACGATGTAGGAGACGCGCTTCCAGGGGTTGAACAGGGTGACCCGGCCCGGCTGGAAGAGGTTCTCCATCTTCCCGAAACGGGTGACGATGGCCTGGCAGCCCTCCGGAACCATCACCATGCCCTGACGCCACCACATGAAGGCCGTGACGGCGATGGTGACGATCCAGTAATGGAAGCCGAAGAAGGGATGCAACAGCGGGTTGGAACCGAACATGACCGCTGAGGGGACCACGAAGGCGATCGTACCGATCACACCCAGGACCACCAGGACGATGGCCGGGAGCATGGTGACGAAGGTACGCCCCCGGGGGATCACCATGGGGCAGATGACGTGGACGGGACCGCTCCGGCCACGCTCGTGGTAACTGCGGTTGAGCGCCTCCCCGGCTCCGTTGAGCGAGGTGGTCTTCTGTTCGATGCGGGTGTCGACGGAGGAACCCTGTTCACGGGCGGCGACGAAATCACGAGGGTCGAGGCCGTCTCCCGAGTCTTGCCCGGAACCTCGACCCCCCTGTCCCATCGCTTCTTGGGCCGCGTCGGCGACGGCTTGGCGCGGGTCGGCCCCCTGGGCCATCGCACCGGCCGCCCCGCGCACCGTCTGCGCGAACGACATAGGCAAGAACTCCATTCTGGAACTTCGGGAACTAACACCTTCGACGCGACGTACGCCGCCTGGGTTCCAGTTAAGAGCGGATCTCGCGCGCAGAGAAGGGGTAGCGGACAGAACACAAGGGTGCCACGCCCCCCAACCGAAACACAGACCCGTGTCCAGAGCGTGATGCGTCCTTCGCCTGGTCATGGCGGGCGGCCACCACCTGGCCCTCCGAGGCGGAGGCCGGAAGCGGATCGAGCGAGGAGAAACCCGATGCCCGTGGTTCCCGATACCGCCTCGACCACGGCCGTGGCCCTTACGGGGGTGTACGTGGGCGCCTTCGATCCGGCCCACCCGCCGGCCGAGAAGATCGGTTCCCGGCCGGCGGTGTCGGGCATGACCGTGGCGACGGCCACCGTCGCGGTGGCCTCGGGCGACTGCTTCGGGGGCCGGGGCTAGGTTCCGTGGATGTAGGCCTCCAGGCGGGCCCGGTCGTCCTCCAGACCACGGAGCCGGCTCTTGACCAGGTCGCCGATGCTGACGATCCCCACCACACGGCCCTTCGAGGTGACCGGAACGTGGCGGAAACGGTGACGGGTCATGTGTTCGCTGATCTCTTCGACGGTGTCCTCCGGAACGCAGGTGACCACGTCGGAGGTCATGATGTCCGATACCGGGGCGGCGAGGAGGTCGGGGCCCCGTCGCCGCAGATGGCGAACGACGTCACGTTCGGAGACGATGCCGATGAGGGTTTCCTGTCGGGCGACGACGACGGCGCCGATGTCGTGGCGGGCGAGTTCGGTGAGCAAGGACGCGACGGTCGCGTCGGGGGCGACGCTCACCACCTGAGAACCCTTGGTCCGCAGGATCGCGGATATCAGCATGGGGGTACCACCTTCCGCTGACGTGCGTGCCGAAGGGTTACCCCGGGTTCGCGCACGGCAACCACAGGTATGGACCACGCGGCCGCGACCGGGGAACGCGAAGGGGGAGACGGTCGAACCACCTCCCCCTCACGCGTGATGGATGCCGGCGCGGTGCACTTGTTCGGAAGGTGCGGTATTGCGTGAGCCGCCCGTCTCAGTCGTCTCCGATCCAGTGCCGTTGGAGCCTGTCGATCGCCTCTTCCTTGCTCATCCCCACGATCTCGGTCTCATCGAGACCGAGCTTGGAGATCAACAGGTAGACGAGATCAGCGGGCAGGGCCTCCGAGGGAGGTGTGGGTGCTCCCCGGTCAGGCAGAACTCCATCCCGGGCACATGCCCAGAACGTGGCTTCATCGACGTCGAGCTGGTCCCGGAGGACATGCGTCCACATCCCCCTGCCATAGTCGGTCCGATCCACAGGCCAGGACACCCGCGTCCTCAGGATCCGACCATCCGGCAAATCCAGTTCGTAGGTCAGGTGATGGGTGCCTGTGCCTCCGCGGGCGTTTCGTACCCGATGCCACCCTTCCGTCCTACAGAAGCGGTCGTGATGCTCGCGTGTGGGCCGCGGCCAGGTCACCGCGCCTTCCCCACCAGCCAGTCGCGCAGCTGCTCATCGTCGCTGAGACTGATCAACTGGACCAGACCCCAGTTCTCGCGATGGTTGGGCGCGTCCAACAAGTGGTCTTGCCAGTCCTGCGCGTACTCTCGCAAGGCGTCGACCATTTCGGTGAGGGCCTCCTCGAAGGAGGCTCCGTCCGCGGCGACAGGTAGTCCTGGAATGAAGACGGACCAGCCTTCGGCCTCAGGAACCACCTGCGCACGCGACGGAGTGACTGTCGCGAGGTAGTGGCGCAGCCTCTCAACGTCCACAACGGCGGGTCTGGGCGATTCACGACGCACCGTGGCGACCCGGCCCCTCTCCGCAGCGTCCAGGAGTGCCTTGAAGTGCGCGCGGGCTTCGGTGTAGCTGTCGTAGTGCACGGCCGTCATGGCGGTACCTCCATCGGGGCGTGCTCTCAGCCTGCCACCGGCAGGCACGTACGTCAAGTACGCGACGTACCTACTCAAGGGTCACCCCGGGTTCGCGCATGGCAACCACGGGTATGGACCACGCGGCCGCGACCGGGGAACGCGAAGGGGGAGACGGTCGAACCACCTCCCCCTCACGCGTGATGGATGCCGGCGCGGTGCACTTGTTCGGAAGGTGCGGTATTGCGTGAGCCGCCCGTCTCAGTCGTCTCCGATCCAGTGCCGTTGGAGCCTGTCGATCGCCTCTTCCTTGCTCATCCCCACGATCTCGGTCTCATCGAGACCGAGCTTGGAGATCAACAGGTAGACGAGATCAGCGGGCAGGGCCTCCGAGGGAGGTGTGGGTGCTCCCCGGTCAGGCAGAACTCCATCCCGGGCACATGCCCAGAACGTGGCTTCATCGACGTCGAGCTGGTCCCGGAGGACATGCGTCCACATCCCCCTGCCATAGTCGGTCCGATCCACAGGCCAGGACACCCGCGTCCTCAGGATCCGACCATCCGGCAAATCCAGTTCGTAGGTCAGGTGATGGGTGCCTGTGCCTCCGCGGGCGTTTCGTACCCGATGCCACCCTTCCGTCCTACAGAAGCGGTCGTGATGCTCGCGTGTGGGCCGCGGCCAGGTCACCGCGCCTTCCCCACCAGCCAGTCGCGCAGCTGCTCATCGTCGCTGAGACTGATCAACTGGACCAGACCCCAGTTCTCGCGATGGTTGGGCGCGTCCAACAAGTGGTCTTGCCAGTCCTGCGCGTACTCTCGCAAGGCGTCGACCATTTCGGTGAGGGCCTCCTCGAAGGAGGCTCCGTCCGCGGCGACAGGTAGTCCTGGAATGAAGACGGACCAGCCTTCGGCCTCAGGAACCACCTGCGCACGCGACGGAGTGACTGTCGCGAGGTAGTGGCGCAGCCTCTCAACGTCCACAACGGCGGTTCTGGCCGATTCACGACGCACCGTGGCGACCCGGCCCCTCTCCGCAGCGTCCAGGAGTGCCTTGAAGTGCGCGCGGGCTTCGGTGTAGCTGTCGTAGTGCACGGCCGTCATGGCGGTACCTCCATCGGGGCGTGCTCTCAGCCTGCCACCGGCAGGCACGTACGTCAAGTACGCGACGTACCTACTCAAGGGTCACCCCGGGTTCGCGCATGGCAACCACGGGTATGGACCACGCGGCCGCGACCGGGGAACACGAAGGGGGAGACGGCCGAACCGCCTCCCCCTGACGCGTGATGGATCAGCTACAACCGCTGGTGGCGCCGCAACCCTCACAGGCGTAGCAGCTGCCCGAGGGCCGCATCCTGGTCCCGCAGGTGATGCACAGCGGAGCGTCCGCCATGAAACCCTCCGAAACGGGGCGCGCGGCGGACGTCTCGGTGGGCTCCTCGACGCGGGCCGCCGGGGCCTCGGCCGGGGCGGCCGACTGGGCGTAGGACTCCACCTGGGCGGCGACCTGGGTCGGGTCATCGCCGTTGAGCCGGGCCTCACGCTCGGAGGCCGACAACACCCCCAGGGCGGCGCGCTCCTCGTAGGGCAGGTGGTCCAGGGCCAAGCGGCGGAAGATGTAGTCCACCACCGATTGCGCCATGCGGATGTCCGGGTCGTCGGTCATACCGGCCGGATCGAAGCGCATGTTGGTGAACTTCTCCACGTAGGTCTCCAACGGAACCCCGTACTGCAGGGCGATGGAGATCGCGATGGAGAAGGCGTCCATGACCCCGGCCAGGGTGGAACCCTGCTTGCCGAGCTTCATGAAGACCTCACCCAGACCATCGTCCGGGTAGGAGCCCGCGGTGATGTACCCCTCGGCACCGCCCACGGAGAACGAGGTGGTCTCACTGGGTCGCTTCTTGGGCAGTCGGCGACGGACCGGACGGACCACCTCGACGACCTCGGGGGACGGTGCCTCCTTCTTCTCACTCTTGCCGGTGGACAGCGGCTGGCCGACCTTGCAGTTGTCACGGTAGACGGCCAGGGCCTTGAGGCCCATGCGCCAGCCCTCGTAGTAGATGTGCTCGAAGTCGGCGACCGTGGCCTCCTCGGGCACGTTCACCGTCTTGGAGATGGCGCCGGACAGGAACGGCTGCACCGCGGCCATCATGCGCACGTGCCCCATGGGTTCGATGTAGCGGCGGCCCATGGCGCAGTCGAACACCTCGTAGTGTTCGGGGCGCAGCGAGGGCGCGTCCACCACGTGACCGTTCTCGGCCACGTACTCGACGATGGCCTCGCTCTGCTCATCCTGGTAGCCCAGGTTCTTCAGGGCGCGCGGGATCGCCTGGTTGACGATCTGCATGGAGCCGCCGCCGACCAGCTTCTTGTACTTGACCAGCGAGAAGTCCGGCTCGATCCCGGTCGTGTCGCAGTCCATCATGAAGCCGATGGTTCCGGTGGGAGCGAGCAGACTGGCCTGGGCGTTTCGCCAACCGTTGCGCTCGCCGACCTTGAGGCACTCGGCCCACTCGGCGGTGGCGGCGGCGTGGATGGGCTCCTCCAACGTACCCACGGTGCGCAGGTCGTCGTTGGCGGCGGCGTGCTTGCGCATGACCCGCTTGTGGGCCTGTTCGTTGCGCTTGTAACCGTCGTAGACGCCCACCACGCCGGCGAGTTCGGCGCTGCGCCGGTAGGCGGCGCCGGTCATCAGCGAGGTGATGGCACCGGCCACCGCACGGCCGCCCTCCGAGTCGTAGGCGTGGCCGGTGGCCATGAGCAGGGCACCCAGGTTGGCGTAACCGATGCCCAACTGGCGATAGGCGCGGGTGGTCTCACCGATCTTCTCGGTGGGGAAGTCGGCGAAGGTGATGGAGATGTCCATCGCCGTGATGACCAGCTCGGTCAGCCGGGTGAACTTCTCCACCTCGAAGGTGTCGTCCTCACGCAGGAACTTCAACAGGTTGATCGAAGCGAGGTTGCAGGAGGAATCGTCCAGCGACAGGTACTCGGAACAGGGGTTGCTCGCGCTGATCCGCCCGGTCTCAGGGTTGGTGTGCCAGTCCTGGATGGTGCCGTCGTACTGGATACCGGGGTCGGCGCATTCCCAGGCGGCCTTGGCCATGCGGTGGAACAAGGTCTTGGCGTCGACGGTGGCGATGACCTCACCGGTGGTGCGGGAGGTCAGGCCGAACTCGGACTCGCTCTCCACGGCGCGCATGAAGGCGTCGGAGACTCGCACGGAGTTGTTGGCGTTCTGGTACTGGACGCTGAACATGTCGTCGCCGCCCAGGTCCACGTCGAACCCGGCGTCGCGCAGGGCACGGATCTTGTGCTCCTCGCGGGCCTTGGTGTCGATGAACTCCTCGATGTCGGGGTGGTCGACGTCGAGCACCACCATCTTGGCGGCCCGGCGGGTGGCGCCGCCGGACTTGATGGTTCCGGCCGAGGCGTCGGCGCCGCGCATGAAGGAGACGGGCCCGGAGGCGGTACCACCGGAGGAGAGCAGCTCCTGGGAGGATCGGATGCGAGACAGGTTCACCCCCGCGCCGGAACCACCCTTGAAGATGATCCCCTCCTCCTTGTACCAGTCCAGGATCGACTCCATGGTGTCGTCCACGGAGAGGATGAAACACGCTGAGACCTGCTGGGAGGAAGTGGTCCCGACGTTGAACCACACGGGTGAGTTGAAGCTGAAGTACTGGTGGGACAGGGCGTACTTGAGCTCGTGGTCGAAGATCTCGGCGTCCTCGTCGGAGGCGAAGTAGCCGTTCTCACGCCCGGTTTCGGTGTAGACGCCGACGACCCGGTCGATGAGTTGCTTGAGGCTCCACTCACGTTCGGGGGTCCCGACCGCGCCACGGAAGTACTTGCCGGCCACGATCTGGGTGGCGTTCATCGACCAGGTGGTGGGGAACTCCACGCCACGCTGTTCGAAGTTGACGCTGCCGTCGCGCCAGTTGGTCATGACGACGTCGCGGCGTTCCCATTCGAGGGTGTCGTAGGGATGCGTGCCTTCGGTCGTGAAGATCCGCCCCATCTTCAGCCCCTTGCGCGGCTTCTTCCCCTTACGTCCCGTCGAACCGCTACTGATCTCCGTCATGACGCTCCCCGAGTGTCGTTCGTGCGCGGCCCTGTCATGGCCGCGTGGTCGTCCTATACCGTCGCGGCCGTTCCGGGCGATTCGGCGAGCGCCCCGGCCGCTACGAGGTGGTGTCGGCGGTGGTTACGGCCGGCTCGGAACCCTCGTCCGGTTCCCGGCGGCCCCGACGCAGGTCGGCGATCTCCGCTTCGAAGTCCGCCAGACTCTCGAAGCCTCGGTAGACACTGGCGAAGTGCAGGTAGGCGACCTCGTCCAAGTCCCGCATCGGCCCCAAGATGGCCAGTCCGATCTCGTGCGCGGGCACCTCGGCCACGCCTCGGCTACGGATCTCCTCCTCGACCTGTTGGCCGAGTTTGGCGAGGGCGTCCTCGGAGACGGGCCGGCCCTGGCAGGCACGTCGCACCCCGGCGATGATCTTGGTCCGGCTGAAGGGTTCGGTGACCCCGGAGCGCTTGGCGACCATGAGCAGGACGGTCTCCTGAGTGGTGAACCGGCGTTCACAGGCCGGGCAGGAGCGGCGGCGCCGAATCGCGGAACCGTCGTCGGTGGACCTGCTGTCGATCACCCGGGTATCCGGATGACGGCAGAACGGACAGTGCATCCTGATTCACCTGCTTCCCTCTACCCGGACCACAACCCTTGGGCCCACTGAGCCACAACTTCTGGGCATTGACCACGCTGGCAACACCAGATGTTGTGGTCGAACCTAGACCTAGTGAGCGTAGGCCGCAACCTTGCCGGGGGTGTGTCCCACGAGTGGGCCACAGAAGCAGGGCACGGCGGGGGTGGGGCTCGAAGACCGGGGCGCCGGCCCTCAAGGATACGGGCGGAAAGATCCACCCGCCCCCTCCCACCAACCCCGGAAAGGGTGATTCGTGTCCCGTGATCCCGGCCCCTCGGCGGCTGCCCGCTTCCGCCGGTTCCAAGGGTGGACTCGGTCTCGGTCAAGTGATCGAGAAAGCCGTTTTCGGCATTCGGAGGACACTGGGCAGGGAACAGGTGTACATACTTAACCGGGCCCCTGGGAAAGGGGCACCGAATAAGTGGGCCCGCCCCCGCCTACCTGTCGAACGCTTGTTTGATATCACCGTGCGCAACGACTAATCTTGAACTCGATTTCACGTCGGTCCCGCCACCCCGCAGACCACCGGGTCGGCAGGGCCGGCACCGGCCACCCGAACAGGCTCTGACCGAACCGAACGCCGAGGAGGCCCGGCCGTGCCGCAGGACAGCCCCGGAGTCATCGACTCCGGAAACACCACCGTTCTTTCGCCCGTGGACGACACGGACGGTGTCACGCCCGAAGCCCCCAAACTGACCGCCCGTCAACAGAGCGTTCTCAACTGCATCCAGCGTTACGTACGCGAGCGCGGTTTCCCGCCCTCCATTCGGGAGATCGGGGAAACGGTCGGCCTTTCCAGCCCTTCCAGCGTCGCGCACCAACTCAAGGTGCTTCAGCGCAAGGGTTACCTGCACCGCGACCAGAACCGGCCGCGCGCCGTCGAACTGCGCACCCCCGGCCGCGACCACACCCAGACCCTCACCTACGAGGAGCTGACCGCCGACGCCACCCGCGCCGCCTCGGTTCCGTTGGTCGGCCGGATCGCCGCCGGCGGCCCGATCCTGGCCGAGGAATCGATCGAGGACGTCCTGGCGCTACCCCGTCAGTTGGTCGGTGAGGGTCGCCTGTTCATGCTCACCGTGGTCGGCGACTCCATGACCGACGCCGCCATCACCGACGGTGACCTGGTGGTGGTCCGTCAACAGCCCACCGCGGAGAACGGCGACATCGTCGCGGCCATGCTGGACGACGAGGCCACGGTCAAGGTGCTGCGCAAGGAGGACGACGGGCACGTGCGCCTGATGCCGCGTAACGACGCCTACGAACCCATCGATGGCGACGACGCCACCATCGTGGGCAAGGTCGTCGCCGTCATGCGCCGCGTCTGAGCGGTGCGGCACCTGGAGAGAGCGGGGCGGCCAGGACGGGGGCCGTGGGGCAGCCGATACGCTGAGAGGCGTGTCCACAGCTGCCCACGCACCCGTCCTCTCCGCCCATGCACACCACCGTGGTCTCTTGGTCTCGGTGGTCGCCACCGTGGCCCTGTTCGCGACCTCCTGCACCCCCACGGACGAGGGGCCCGAACCGCCCGGGGTCAAGGGTGACGAACGCCAGGTGAGCTTCGAGGGCGGTGGGTTCACCGTCCAGGGCACCTTCACCGGCCCTGAGACCGGCGGTCATGACGGCGTGCCCGGAGCGCTCATCGTCTCCGGCAGCGGCCCCACCGACCGAGACGGCAACAATCCCGGACGGCCCGAAGCCGACACCAACCTCAACCTGTCCCGGGTCCTGAGCGCCGCGGGGGTCGCCTCCCTTCGCTACGACAAGCTCGGCAGCGGCGACCCGGACACTTGGGACGAGGCCGCGGTGGAGGTCGTGGAGGACACGGAGGCGTCGATCGATCCCGAAGTCTTCGACGCCCAGATGGCGGCCGCCTACACCGAACTGATCACCCAGCCCGAGGTGGACCCCGAACGGACCCTCATCGTGGGGCACAGTGAAGGTGCCCTGTTCGCCCTGCGCGCGCACGAGGTCCTCTCCGACGCCGAGCCCGCCCTGGTCCTGGCCGCCCCACCGGGAACACGCATGCTCGACGTCATCGATCGCCAACTCTCCGAACAGGTACGCACCGCCGAGGCCCAGGGAGCGATCGGTGAGGCCGACGCCGTGCGGATACTCTCCGACACCCGGATGGCCCGCGCCGCGGTCCGTTCGGGACGTGAGCTGACCGGAAGCGATTCGACCGGCTTGTTCAGCCCTCAGAACCAGGAGTTCCTCGCCTGGATCGACGCCTTCGATCCCGCCGAGCTCGCACGTGACCTCCCCTCCGACACCTCGGTACTGGTGCTGTGGGGTGAGGAGGACGCCCAGATCGCTCGCGAGGAGATCGATCGACTCATGGACGCTCTGGAGGACGCCGATCGGGTGGACCTCGCCGGGACCGACCACGTGCTTCGTGAATACGACGACTCCCCTGGCGCGGCCGCCCTCGACGCCGACCGAGCCTTCTCCCCCGACGTGGCACCGGCCGTGGAGGACTTCGTCGACGGACTCTGGTGAGCCTTCGCCGGTACGGACACGGCGCCGAGGCGGAGGCAGCACAGATACGGACACGGCGCCGAGGCGGAGGCGGCACAGATACGGACACGGCTGGCGGACTCGGTCGGGTTCAGTCGCTCTGGTGCTCTTCGATGCCCTCAGGAAGTTCCGCCACGATCGCTCGGGCCAGGCGCTCGGCCTCGGCCACGGCTTCGACGCCCTCGATCGAGTTCAGGGCATCGTAGTCGGTGGCTGCGGTGTAGCAGGATTCCAGGTACAGGTTGGAGACCCGCACCCCGGTGCAGCCGACCTCGAAAGCGCCCGGTTCGATCCAGGCCAGGGCCTCCTCGCCCAGGTCGTCGACCCTGTCGGCGTCGTTGCCCGAGGCGGTGGACTCCAGGGTCTGGGCCGCGTTCTCCTCGCCACCCTCGACCGGGGCGGCCACGAGCAGGAGGGTAGCGGCGGCGGGGACGGAGGAACCTTCGACCTCGGGAGTGCTCCAACGACACTGCCATCCGGTTCCAAAGGAGTCTTGGACGGTGCCGACGGTCTCCTCGACCTCCTTCTCGTAACCGGGCACCAGTTCGGCGAGCACATCGGTCTCACCGATCTCACATTCGGGTGCGGCCTCGTAGGCACCGTGTTCGGCCCTCTCGTCGAAGAGGTACCAGAGCAGCCACGCGAGGATGGCGATACCGAGCAGGGCCAGTGAGATCAGTAGCACCATCGCCGGCACACGGCTCTGCGGTGGTGGCGCCCCGGGGTCGGTCTCGTAGGCGCTGCTCACAGATCCTCCTCCAAGTGGGAGGCGAAATCCACGACGGTCTCCCGCGCGGTGTCGAAGGGGACCGGGTCGCCGTCGGCCTCGGCGGTGTAGGAGACCCGGACCAGCAGGTTCGCGGTGTGAAAGGCGAGTTCGGCGGTACCGGGGAGTTGTCCACGCCAGACCTGGGCCCGGGCGCCTCCGGCCAGGTCCACGGGTTCACCCCGTACCGGTGTCAGGGCGTCGTACGCCCGCGTGGCGGCCTCCTGACCGGTGATGCCGGATTCAATGGACTCGTTGGTGAAGTGGGCGGACATGTCCACTCTCAAGGCGCCCTGATCGACGTCGATCGCTCCGGCCGTGGTCCACACGCACACGCTGCTCTCCCCGCCTTGGAGGGGGCCGTGCTCGACGCTCTCCAAGGCGGCGCCGGGCAGGGCCTCGGCCAGTGCGTCCTCGGGGATCGCCTCGCAGGAGGGCGCCGCGCTGTGGGTGTCCTCTTCGTTGGGTGTTTCGGGGTCCTCACCGGCGATCCACAGGCCTCCAGCGATGGCCGCGGCCGAGACCACCACCGTTCCCGCCACGATGGTCGCCACTCGCGCCCACGGTCGGGGCTCGGCCTTCTCACCCTTCGCAGGGCCCACCCGGCACCGCCTCCTAGTAGGTGTCGTCGGCACGACCGTGAGGGGGCGGTGGCCACGGTCACGACCACCGCCCCTCAGGTGTGTCAGCCGACGACGATGTTGACCAGCTTGGGCGCGCGCACGACCACCTTGCGGACCGTCTTGTCACCGATGAAGCTCTGTGCCTTCTCCGAGGCCAAGGCCAGACGCTCCAGTTCGGCGGGGTCGATGTCGGGCGCCACGGACAGCTTGTCTCGGACCTTGCTCTGCACCTGAACGACACAGGTGACCGACTCTTGGACCAACAGTTCGGGGTCGGCCTCGCGCCAGTTGCCGACGGCGACGCTACCGGTGTGCCCCAGCTTCTCCCAGCCTTCCTCGGCCACGTAGGGCGCGAACAGGGACAGGGAGATGGCCACGACCTCGGCGGCCTCGCGCACGGCCGGGTCGGCGGCGCCAGGACCGGAGTCGATGGCCTTGCGGGCGGCCGAGACCAGTTCCATGCAACGGGCGATGGCCACGTTGAAGCGTTTGTCCTCGATCAGTGCGGTGATCTGGTCGATGGCGCGGTGGGTGGCGCGACGCAGTTCGATATCGCCCTTGGTGAAGTCCACGCCGGGCTTGGTCGCGGCGCCGGCCTCGTGCATGACCCGGTAGGCGCGGTTGAGGAACTTCAGCGCGGCGGTGGGCGAGACGTCGGCCCAGTCGACGTCCTCCTCCGGCGGGGAGGCGAACAGCATGGTCAGGCGCACCGCGTCCACACCGTAGGCGTCGATCTCCTTGCCCAGGTCCACACCGTTGCCCAGCGACTTGGACATGGCCCGACCCTGGTTGATGACCTGACCCTGGTTGGTCAAACGGGCGAAGGGTTCGGTGAAGTTCAGCATGCCCATGTCGTGCAGGACCTTGGTGAAGAACCGCGCGTACAGCAGGTGCAGGGTGGCGTGTTCCTTACCGCCGATGTAGTGGTCGACGGGGCCCCACTCGTTGACCGCCTCGGTGTCGAAGGGAGCGGTGTCCAGCTGCGGAGAGCAGTAGCGCCACGGATACCAGGACGAGTCCACGAAGGTGTCCATGGTGTCGGTGTCGCGCTCGGCGGGCCCACCGCACGAGGGGCAGTCCACGTTGACCCAGTCCTTGGCGGCGGCCAGCGGGGAGATGCCTTTGGGCGCTAGTTCGGCGCCCTTCAGCTCGGGCAGGGTGACCGGAAGCTGTTCGTCGGGGACGGGGACCTCGCCGCAGGAGGGGCAGTGGATGATCGGGATCGGAGTGCCCCAGTAGCGCTGGCGGGACAGCAGCCAGTCGCGCAGGCGGAAGTTGACGGTGGCCTGGCCGGTACCGCGTTCGGCCAAGACCTCGATGATGCGCTCGATGGCCTCGGTCTTGGACAGTCCGTCCAGCGGGCCGGAGTCGCGCAGGGTGCCTTCACCGGCGGTGGCCACGCCGGTCTCGGCCGGGTCGGGTTCACCGGTCTCGACCACGACCCGCACGGGCAGGTCGAAGGCCAGGGCGAAGTCCAGGTCGCGCTGGTCGTGGGCGGGGACGGCCATGATGGCACCGTGGCCGTACCCGGCCAAGACGTAGTCGGCGGCCCAGACGGGCATGCGCTCGCCGTTGACCGGGTTGATGGCGTAGCGACCCAGGAACACACCGGTCTTGGGTCGCTCGGTGGTCTGGCGCTCGATGTCGGAGAGCTTGGACACGTCGGAGCGGTAGGTCTCGAAGGCCTCACGCTGCTCGGGCGCGCACAGTTCCTCGGCCAGGTCGGCGTCGGCGGCCACCACGAAGAAGGTGGCTCCGTACAGGGTGTCGGGCCGGGGGGTGTAGACGGTGACCGGCTCGTCCCGGCCCTCGATCTCGAAGTGCACGTCGGCACCGGTGGAGCGGCCGATCCAGTTACGCTGCATGGCCAGGATCTCCTCCGGCCAGCGGCCGTCGTCGAGCTGGTCCATGTCGTCCAACAGGCGCTGGGCGTAATCGGTGATCTTGAAGTACCACTGATTCAGGGCACGACGCTCGACGTCGGAGCCGCAACGCTCGCACTTGCCCTGAACGACCTGTTCGTTGGCGAGCACGGTCTGGTCCTGGGGACACCAGTTGACCAGGCCGTCCTTGCGGTAGGCCAGTCCACGGTCGAAGAACCGGGTGAACAGCCACTGGTTCCACTTGTAGTACTCGGGGTCGCTGGTGTGGATGCGCCGGGACCAGTCCACGGCCACGCCGTAGCGGGCCATCGAGGCGGCCTGCGTCTCGATGTTGGCGTAGGTCCACTTCTCCGGGTGGGAGTTGTTCTTGATCGCCGCGTTCTCGGCGGGCAGGCCGAAGGAGTCCCAGCCGACCGGGTGCAGGACGTTGTCACCGCGCTGGAGGCGGTAGCGACCGATGACGTCACCGATGGCGTAGGCCTCGGCGTGACCCATGTGCAGGTCACCGGAGGGGTAGGCGAACATGTCCACGATGAAGGAACGGGGCCGGTCATCCGCCGGGTCCTCGCTCGCCTGGAACGGGAGTTCGGCGGCCCAGCGCGCCTGCCACTTGTCCTGGAGGGCGCGGGCGTCGTAGGTGTCGCCCGTCGTCTGGTCGCCGTCTACCGCTGTCATCGCTGAAAATCCTTAGCCGGTTCTGGGTATGTCGTTTTCAGGTTAGCGCTTGCCGCACCCGGGAAAAGACCGCTTCCAGGGCTCCCTCCTTCGTCCGAGGGGGGATCGGCGCCGCCTGGGCGAATTCGAGACCTCTCGACCCTCCACACCGACCGTCCGGTTTGTTACTCTTCCGTCAAAGTGGCACAGAGCACGAGACCCAGGTCACGCCTGGTTTCGTGCTACCTGTCCGGATCAGCTTGCCGCGGGAGGCCCCATGTTCAACTTGTCCACGCTTCTTGAAGACGGCGCTCGGTCCGTTCCCGAGAAGGAGTGTCTGGTCTTCGGTGACACGCGCCTGAACTACGCGATCACCGACATGATCGCCAACCAGGTCGCGAACCTGCTCGTGGCCCGGGGGATCGAGCCGGGCGACCGGGTGGCGCTCGCCAGTCCCAACCTGCCCTACTTCCCCTTCGTGTACTTCGGTGCTCTCAAGGCCGGCGCCGTGGTGGTCCCCCTCAACGTGCTCCTGACCCCGCGGGAGATCGCCTACCACCTGGAGGACTCCGGGGCCAAGGCGCTCTTCTCCTTCACCGGTTCACCCGAGCTTCCCCTGGGGGAACGCTCCTTCGAGGCCTTCAACCAGGTGGACACCTGTGAGGTCTTCGTGGACATGCCCGCCGAGGCGGGCGCCACGGAGTCCACCATCGAGGGCGCCGAGACCATCTGGGCGGCCCTGAACGGCCGGCCGGGCACCTTCGAGACCGTGCAGCGCAACGGTGACGACACCGCCGTCATCATCTACACCAGCGGCACCACCGGCCGCCCCAAGGGCGCCGAACTGAGCCACACCAACCTGATGATGAACGCGGTGGTCGCCTCCAGCATGGTCAACCCGCACCCGGAGGGTCGGGACGTCTCCTTGGTCGCGCTGCCGCTGTTCCACATCTTCGGACAGACGGTCATGCTCAACGCCGTCCTGTACCGGCACGGCACCATGGTCCTGCTACCACGTTTCGACGCCGACCAGGCTCTGACCCTCATGCAAAAGGAAGGCGTCACCGGCTTCGCGGGCGTGCCCACCATGTACTGGGGCCTGCTGAACGCCGCCCAGGCCGCCGCACCGGGCAAGTACGACCTGGAAGCGATCACCGACAACATCGTCGACGCCGTCTCCGGTGGCTCGGCCTTGCCCGCCCAGCTCGCCGAGGACTTCACCAAGTCCTTCGGGGTGGGCATCAAGGAGGGCTATGGCCTGTCCGAGACCTCACCGGTCGCCTCGTTCAACAACCCCAACACCGGGGCCAAGACCGGCTCCATCGGTCGCCCGGTCTGGGGTGTGGAGATGAAGCTGATCGACCCCGAGTGGAACGAGGTCGTCAAGGAGGGCGAGGAGGACCCGGTCGGTGAGATCGCCATCCGCGGCCACCTGGTCATGAAGGGCTACCACAACCGTCCCGAGGTCAACGCCGAGGTGCTCAAGGACGGTTGGTTCCGCACCGGGGACATCGCCCGCCGCGACGATGACGGGTTCTACTTCATCATCGACCGTTCCAAGGACATGATCATCCGTGGTGGTTACAACGTCTACCCGCGTGAGGTCGAAGAGGTCCTGATGACCCACGAAGCGGTCAGCCTGGCCGCCGTGGTGGGTGTTCCCCACGACACCCACGGTGAGGAGATCAAGGCGTTCGTGATCCTCAAGGAGGGTGCCGAGGTCACCAAGGAAGAGCTGACCGCGTTCGCCCAGGAGCGGATGGCCGCCTACAAGTACCCGCGCCAGATCGAGTTCCGCCCCGAGTTGCCGATGACCTCCACCGGCAAGATCCTCAAGCGCGAACTGCGCGAAGGCTGAGTCGTAAGGGCCGAGAGGGGCCGTCCCCGGACTCGTGCCGGGGCGGCCCCTCTTTCGTGTCCGTCCGTCTTCGAGGGCTCAGCCCTTGACGGCCCCTTGCACCAGCCCCGCGACCAGCCAACGCTGCACGAGGACGAAGAACACCATCACCGGGATGGTGATGATCGTGGAGGCGGCCATGACGTGCCCCCAGTCGTTGGCGTACTGACCGAAGAACTGGCGCAACCCCACCGCCACCGTGTAGTTCTCGCTCTGTGTCATGAACGTCATCGCCAGCACGAACTCGTTCCAGGCCACGATGAAGGAGAAGATCGCCGTGGCCACCAGTCCCGGTGCGACCAGTGGGAACAGCACCTTCCAGAACATCTGCGGCCAAGAGGCGCCATCGATGTAGGCGGCCTCCTCCACCTCCTTGGGGACCGCCGCGACGAAGCCGCGCATCATCCATATCGCCAGTGGCAGGGGGNNNCCAACACGGTGTTGAGCATCTGGAGGTCGCGTACCTGGATGAACAACGGGATGACCAGCGCCTCCAACGGCACCATCTGCACGATGAGCACCATGACGAGCACGGCCGTGCGGAACCGAAAGCGAAAGCGGCCCACCGCCACCGCGGCCAGCATCGCGAGTACGCAGGCGATGGCCACGGTGATCGCGGCGACCGTCAACGAGTTGCGCAGGTACAGCAGGAAGTTTCCCTCGACCAGGACGTACCTGAAGTTCTCCAGGGTGAAGGAGGTGGGCAGCAACGCGCCGGTTCCGGAGGTCGCCCGCTCGGAGAAGGCACTGACCAACATGAAGTAGACGGGGAACAGGGTGAAGAACAGCAAGGCGCTCACACCCGCCGCCTTGCCCAGAACGCGACCCGCCCTCAGGGTGTCGCCGCGTCTGCGGGCCGCCCGTACCCGAGCCTGCCAAAGGACCTCGTCCCCGGGCGCGGCGGAGGTGTCATCGGTGGTTCGGGGACTAGAGGTGACCATCGGCCCTCCTTCGAGGACGGGGGCAAAACCGGCGGGCGCCCGCTCCGGACGGGTCGGACGCCTGGAAGCAGGTTCCAAGGCGTGTTCCGTGGACGCCATCCGTCGCGAGCGGCCGTTCCGGGGGTGCCGGCGGCACGGGGCCGAAGATCAAAGTGCCCCTACCGGGCACCTCTGGCGAGTTCGCCGGGGTCACACGGCCAGGGCCGATCCGGGTTCGGTCCTGGACCGATGAGAACGTGATGGCGGTACCACCGAGACGCCGCACGGCAGGGTATGTGTCCGCAGGACATGCCCTAGAATCCCCTTCGTTCCCCACGGGGCAGGCCGTACGGAAAAAGGTGAGGTGAGCCGTGTGAACGCCCCTTCCTCGCTCACTCCCACCGAGGTGATCGCCGCCTGGATCCCTCATGACGCCCGGTTCCGGAAGAGTGCCGCCAGGCACGCCCGTGAAGATCCCAGTGGACGACGGCTGCACCGATACGTCGATGGTCTGATCAACCGGGACAACGACGACGGCAGCCCTCTGTGCGAGGAGGGTCTGCGTACCATGGCCGCGGTGCGCGAAGACCTGGACCGGCGTCCCCTGGCGTCGGTGGATTGGCGCGTGGTACGGGAGCGACTGGTGGCCGGTCTGGGTTGATCGGCGCGCGCCACCGCTCTTGGGACACCTCATTCGATCTCGTCCTCTCGGAACAGAGCGCGCAGGTACACGACGGTGACGCCCAGGAGCAGCAGCGTGAGCATGACCGCGATGGCCGAGCCCATGCCGAAGTCGTTCTGGCCGAAGGAACGCACGTAGGACCACACTCCCAGGTTGAGCATCCGAGATCCTCCGACGTCACCACCGGGCATCAGGTAGATCTGCGCGAACACCTTGAAGTCCCAGATCGTTGACAGCACGGTCACCACCGCGAACACCGGTCGCAGGGTGGGAAACGTGACGTGCCAGAAGCGCTTCCACGCTCCGGCTCCGTCGATGCGGGCCGCTTCGTACAGTTCCCTGGGCACGGTGAGCAACCCGGCCAAGACGGTGACGGCCACGAACGGGAACCCGCTGTGCACGATGTTGAGGGTGACGATCGCGTAGAACCAGAACCGGTCGGCGAACCAGTTGTGCCCGCTCTGATCGATCAGGCCGAGGGAGGACAGGGCCTGAGCGACCACCCCTTGGTCGACGTCGAAGATCCAGATCCACACGTAGGTGCCGCTGACCGCCGGCATGGCCCAGGCCACCATGATGCAGGAGACCACGACGATTCGGGGCACGGGGGCGAGGGCGGCCAGCAACAGGGCCACCAGGGTGCCGAGCACGACCGTCGTGATCACCGCGACCACGGCGAACACCACCGTGTTGACCAGGACGATCCGCCATAGGTACGGGTCGGTCAGCAAGGTGACGTAGTTGGCCAGACCGATGAAGTCGGACTCACCCGAGACCAGGTTGCGCAACTTGAAGTCCCGGAAGGACAGCCACACGATCCGGCCGATGGGGAAGAGCAGCAGGAGTGCGATGACCCCTAGAGGGAGGCCGAGCAGGGCCCACGGCAGGAGCGCGCGCCGCCCCCGCATACTCAGGAACGGCGCGCGCGCCGACCGCCGACGGGTCGGTTCGACCCGCATCAACGGCCCTCGTTGAGGATGTTCTCGATGGCCTCGGCAGCGGCCGCGGTGGCCTCCTCAACGGTGGCGTCACCGTTGAGGATGTCCTGCTGCATCTTGACGACCACACCCTCGGCCTCGACCTGTGACCAGGCGGGCACGGCCGGAGTGCTCTTGCCGGCCTCGAGCAACTGGGTCGCGAACGGCCGAACCAGCGGGTCCTCGGAGTTCGCGTACTCCTCGATCTCCGCCACACCGGCTGGGAAGAAGCCACTCTCCTCACCCCAGCGCTCGAAGAACTCCCCGCTGGTGAGGAGGTCGACGTAGTGCCATCCGGCTTCCTCGTTGCCGGTGCCTTCGAACACCGACAGTAGGGAGCCGCCGGCGAAGGATTCGGTGTAACCCTCCTCCTGACCGGGCAGTACGAAGACCCCTAGCCTGCCTTCCAGGTCCGGGTTGTTCTCGATGATGGCCTTGGGGTTGGAGCTGTTGGAGATCGCCATGATGGCCCGCTCATCGGAGAGCTGTTCCATGACGTCGATCTCGTTCCAGTTGACCGCACCCGTGGTGGACAGGTCGTCCTTCAGGGACAGATCCGTGAAGAACTCGATCCCGGCGCGCCCCTCGGGTGAGTCGAGGGTGGAGGTCCAGGTGCCGTCGCTCTCCTGCGTGGCGAGCTCACCACCGCCGCCCCAGACCCACGGCATGACCGAATACTGGGCGTCGCCCGGCACCGGAAAGGCGATCATGTCCTCTTCCGCCTCGGCGAGGTCCATCGCGGTCTCGCGCAGTTCTTCCCAGTTCGCGGGTTCCTCGTGGCCGTGCTCCTCGAAGATGTCCTTGCGGTAGATGATCGAGCGGATCGACGCGTACCAGGGCACGCCATAGGCGGCGTCGTCGATGACGCCCATCTCGTACATCTGCTGGTGGAAGCGGGAGGGATCGTCGATGTAGCCGGACAGATCGTGCAGGGCTCCGGCGTCGGCGAATTCGGGGGTGAAGGTGGTGCCCAGCTCGACGACGTCGGGCATCGTGCCACCCGCGATGGCGGTGGTGATCTTGTCCTGGGCATCGGCCCAGGGCACGAATTCGACCTGGGCTTCGATGCCCGTCTGTTCGGTGTAGGCCTCGTTGACCGAGTCGAAGAACTCCGAGGCGTCGGGGTTGGTCCCCTCCATGATCCAGACCTGGAGGGTGTCGGTGCCCCCATCACCGGTACCGTCGTCGCCGCAGGCCGTGGCCGCAAGCATCAGGGCCAGCGTGGCCGCTGGGAGGGGAACGTACTCGTGTACTCGTTTGCGGGCCATCGGCTCGTCTCCCGTTCCGTTCGTGGCTGCCCCGAGGGTTGGTAGGAAACCTACGTAAATAACACCCGCTTGTGAAGTAAACCACTAGGACTTGTTTCTGAGCTGTTAGGCGACTCGAAAGGGGCGAAGGTCCTCACTCACTCAGACCGGTCACCTGACGCAGGGTGGAAACGAGTTCGGCGCGCTTGTAGACGGCCGAACCGATGGCGGCGCAGAAGGCCGCGAGCATGTGGACGTAGATCATGGGGTCGCCCCGGGTGAACCGTTCGGCCGCCTCCTCCTCACCGACCGAGTGCGCCTCCCAAGCCGTGGAGACAGCGAACTCCAGCTCGGGTGGGAGCATCTCGGCGACGGTGCGGGCCACCGCCTCCCGGGAGTCGGCGGGCTTCCACACCACACCGGTGGCCTGGACCCGACGGCTGAGGAAGGCCGCGAGCACCTTGAGTTCGGAAAGGACGTCGGCGGCGTCGTCGGCCGCTCGAGGGATCGTCCGATCCAGTTCGTCACGGTCGTGGCCCACGTAGGCGCCCACCAGAGCGATCGCGGTCTCCTTGACGTGGTCCGGTGGGTCGGCCTCGAAAGCGGGGGTGGGCTCGTCGGGTTCGGGGGCGTGGTCATCGAAGGACACTTCTGGTCCCTTCACGGCTACGGAGTACGAGTGTGTCGTCACCATGATGCCGTCTGGACGTCCTCGGGCGAGGCAGGCCGTGGGGGTGTTCGCCGCACGGTGAACACCCCCACGGCCCGTGGAGGGGCCACGGACCCGAGATTCGGCAAGGGCCCGTTCCCTTCGGGTTCAGAAGGTGGGTCGCAGCGGCATGTGGGATTCGGTGCCGTCGAGTTTGACGCCCAGGATCTGGTGGAGTTGCACGACGTCGCGCTCGAAGCCCAACACGCACCCGGCCATGTACAGCCGCCACACCCGGGCGGTGCCCTCCCCGACCTCCGCGACGGCCTCCTCCCAGTGGCGCTCCAGGTTGGCGCCCCAGTGGCGCAGGGTCAGGGCGTAGTGCTCACGCAGGTTCTCCTGGTGACGGATCTCGAACCCGTTGTCGTTCATGGCGACCTGGATCCGGCCGGGTCCCTCCAGTTCGCCGTCGGGGAACACGTAACGGTTGATGAACCCCTTGGGGTTCATGGCTTCCAGGTCGTTGCGCGGGCGGGTGATGCAGTGATTGAGCAACCGTCCCCCCGGGACCAACTTGTCGTTGAGCGAGGCGAAGTAGGTGTCCAGGTTCCGGGCACCGACGTGTTCGGTCAGACCGATGGAACTGATCCGATCGAAGCTGCCGTCGGGCACGTCCCGGTAATCCATGTGCCGGATCTCGGCGAGGTCGCCCAACCCCTCTTGGGCGATCTTCTTGGCGCCCCACTCGGCCTGTTCCTTGGACAGGGTCACCCCGAGCACCTTCACTCCGTGTTCCCGGGCGGCGTGCAGGACCATGCCGCCCCAACCACAGCCCACGTCGAGCAGGGTCATGCCCTCTTCCAAGCCGAGCTTGCGGGACACGAGGTCGTACTTGCGGAACTGGGCGCTCTCCAGGGCCCCATCGAAGGCCCCGACCCGCTCTCGCCTGCCGTCATCGTCATCGAAGACCGCGCAGGTGTAGGTCATGGACGGGCCCAGGACCATCTCGTAGAACTCGTTGGAGACGTCGTAGTGGTGCTGGATGACCTCGGCGTCGCGTTCCCTGGAGTGGCGCGGCCCTCGTCCCAGCAGAGTCTTGCGACGCATCTCCTGAGGCGGTGGAGCCACCCGGTTGACGAACTTGACCCAACCCACGGAACGGATGATTTGGACGAGGTCGCGGACGGAGGGGGTGGTGTCCCTGCCGAGGGCGAAGTCCGCCACCCGTCTCAGGGCGGTGTACAGGTCACCCTCCACCTCCAGGTGGCCGGTGACGTAGGCGCGGGCCAAACCCACCGCGTTCGGTGACTGGACCAGGTAGTTGACGGCGACCGGGGTACGCACGTTCAGTGCGACGTCACTGTTCGGGTCACCCGCGGAACTGCCGTCGTAGGCGGTGAACCGGATCGGCGCACCGGGCCCCACCACACGTTCGAAGATCTCTGCGAGCCGCATTGCTGTTTCCCTCCTCCTCACGGGTACGGCCCAAGAACCACGGGCGCGCCCCGATGGTGGTGTCCAGACTGCTCAGCGATTGCGTACGCACTTGGCGTACAGGTCCAAGAGTCGCCCCTGTGGGTCGTGTGTCTCCTTGAGGTCGCGGTAGGCGGCGCCGTTGTACAGGTCCCAGAACTCGTCCTCGGTGTAGAAGGAGTCCGAGTACAGGGACTTGTGGCCGCCGAGTCGGGTGACCTCCTCCTCGATGAGGAGGTTGTGGTGGGCACGGCGCTGTCCCGGCTTCATGTCGACCATGCCCCAGAACCCGAAGTTCACGTACAGGCGGTCGTTCTCCAACGGGTAGAGCGGCCACACGTGCTCGTCGTCGGTCATGCCGGGACGGCGTGGTTCACGGAGCCGGATCGGACACATCCACACGGGGCTCATTCCGATCCGGGCGTGGAAGAAGTCCAGGAAGTCCGCCCCGCGTTCCACGCCCACCTCGATGTCCTGGATGAGCGGCTCCTGCTGGGGACGGCCCCGGTAGTGGTTGAGGAGCCTGGAGAAGTCGGTGCGCCGGTCCCAGGCCACGAGGCGACGGTAGACGTCGGAGCGTTTGAGGGAGCGAGGCCATAGCGGACGCACCAACGGGTTCTGGGTGCCGAAGGCGCGGGAGCACCAGAACCAGTCGGTGTCCCATCGCCACAGGTAGTCCTCGATCGTGAGGTAGTCGCCCGGCCCGGTACCGGCGTAGCGCGGGATGGACCGGTAGTAGACGTCGTTACCGGTGTAGTCACTGGTCCAGGGCGCTTGGTCGGTGAAGCGGGCCAGGGTCAGGTAGAGCTCGTCGGGGGCGAAGACCACCCCGTCCACGAAGTCGACCCGCTCACCGTCGTAGGCGGCGTCGGCACAGATCCGGTTCAAGGCGTCCATGGTCTCGCTCGCGTCGAAGAAGCGCAGGTGACGCAAGTGCACGTACGCGGAGACCGGTTCCAGTTCGATACGCAGGCGCAGAGCGTATCCGAGCGTTCCGTAGGAATTGGGGAACCCGTGGAAGAGGTCCCGGTGTTCGTTGTCGCGGGTGGCCGTGAGCACCTCGCCTGAGCCGGTGAGGATCTCCATCTCCTGAACCGACTCGTGCGGCAGCCCGTTGCGGAACGAGGAGGACTCCACCCCCAGGCCGGTGACGGCCCCGCCCAGGGTGATGGTGCGCAGCTGGGGCACGACCAAGGGCATCAGGCCATGGGGCAGGGTGGCGGCGACCAGGTCCTCGTAGGTGGTCATGCCACCGACGTCGGCCAGACGCTCGAGGGGATCGATGGAGATGACCCCGGAGAACGCGGAAACGTCGAGGGACGGGGACGTGGAGGGTTCCCGGAAGCGGAAGAGGTTGGAGGTGGGTTTGGCCAACCGGACCGGAGCCCCGGGGGGCAGCGCGCGGTAGTCCCGGCGCAGTCGTTGGACCGCCGCGACGTGTTCGGCGAATCCCTCACCGGGAGCGGAGTCGCCGATCCTCACCCGCCGCGGAGTCGTATCGGGTCGTTCACGGGTCATACCGGCTCCCTAACGGTTCGACGGACTCGGCGTGGGTCGCCCGGGCGGCGGTGAGGGGGCCGACGCGGGCCGACTTCCTCTGTTCTACCCATCGGTAACGGTCTTGTGCCACCCCATTTCGGTACGTGTCCTACCCGGCTTCGGCCACAACCGGACAGCCCGAGAAGAGTCTTTCCGTGGCGCCTCGGTAACGACCCCCCGGCGACCTGGTGCGTTGTCGGTATCACCCGAGGAGCCGCATAGGATTCCGTTCCGTGCGCATCGCTCTCGTTGATTCCGGCATCGGCATGTTGTCCACGGCGGCCGCCCTGCGTGCGGCCCGGCCCGACGCCGACTTGTTCCTGTCCATGGACCCGGACCACATGCCGTGGGGTCCTCGCGCCCCCGAGCAGGTGATCGAGCGTGCCCTGGCCGGTGCCGACGCCGCCGCACGAGCCGCCACCGAGGACGGCGGACCCTTGGACGCCGTCGTGGTGCCGTGCAACACCGCGTCCGTGCACGGCTTGGACGCGCTGCGCGCGAGGTACGAACCGGCCGTCCCGGTGATCGGTACGGTGCCCGCGATCAAACCGGCCGCGGCCGCGGGTACACCGATCGCGGTGTGGTCGACCGAGGCCACCACCCGCAGTGCCTACCAGCGCGGCTTGGTCGAGACCTTCGCCAAGGACGTGGCCGTGACCCCGGTGGCCTGTGTGGGCCTGGCCGAGGCCGTGGAGTCCGCCGATCCCGAGCGGATCGCCGAGACCGTGGGCTACGCCGCCGCGCTGACTCCGGCGCGGGTACGCGGGGTGGTCCTCGGCTGCACCCACTACGACCTGGTGGGACAGCAGATCTCGGAGGCCTTGGGGGGCCGTACCGAACTGTTCACCGCCGCCGACGCGGTCGCCGCCCAGGCTCTGCGCCGAATCGGTGCGGCGGAGCGTCCGGTCGAACGTGTGGGCCGGGTACGGGTATTGGCCAGTGGCCGCCCCGCCACGCTGCCCCCGGCGGCCCTGACCTACCCCGCGGGGCGCTTCCTGTGGGACGAGGCCCCCGCCGAGCCCTGAGACCTTCGGCAGGGCCGCCCCCAGACCGTGTGTTCAGCGTGGCTCGTGGGCGCCGGCGACCTGGGCCATGGGAGAGGCGTGCTCCACGCGCCGGTGGGTCGTCTCCCCGGCGCGGTGCGGCTCTTCGGATCGGAGCCGTACGGGTCGGCCCTGCGCCGGAGGGTCCTGTTCTGGCGTTTCCATCTGGGGAAGGGCACCGGCGGCGAGCGTGCGGACCAGGTCGCGCACCCCGGCGGTGTCGTTGTCGTGTAGCAGGCTCTCCAGCAACGACAGGGCCGCCCGCTGGTCCCCAGGGCGTGCTCGAACGTGATGCCAGTGCGGTCGGGTGGCGACGTCGGAGAGCATGAGCGTGCGCCCCACCTGACCGAGCGCGCTCAACAGGGCCGAGTCGTGCGGAAGCGTGGCCAGCGCCGCGCTGACCTGTTCGGCCTGCTCCTCGGGGTCGACCTCCTGCGCCGGTTGGGCGCGCAGGAACTCCAGGATGTTCTGGGCCGGGGCCATCGGCCGGACCGGATTCATCGCCCGCACCATCGAGCGCGCCTCGGCGAGGTCACCGATGATCTCCTCGGTCCCACCGAGTTCATGGACGAGGCGTTCGGCCCGCTGCGCCGAGCACTCGGCGACCCAGCGGGCTCCCCTGCCGCCGGCCAGTCGGGTGGCCGTCAGGGCCATCTCCGCACCACGGCGCGGCGCTCCCACCCGCTCGAAGTAACGTGACCAGGTGGTCATCCGCACCCCGAGTCGCCAGTCGTTGCGCACGCTCCCCTGGCAGACCAGGTTCTCCACGGCCTCCGCCCAGGCCGGGCGCAGGTTCGGGCAGGCCTCGGCCTCTTCCACGGTGGGCAGCAGGGCGATGGCCTTGTAGGCGTCGCACAGGCCCAGACGGGCCAACCAGGACAGCAGGCGAGCGCGTTCGAAACGGATCGTGCGGAGCAGGGCTAGGCGACGCGGATCGGCGGCCCCCCTCTCCTCGCCCGGTCCGAGTCCGGCCTCCATTCGGTCCAGGGCGTCCAGGGCGTCACTGTGCTTGTCCTGGTGCCGCAACGACCTGACCAGAGCGAGCATCCCTTCGGCTCCGAGTAGGGCCGGACCGGTGGCGGTGTGTTCGTAACGGCGCAGTTCGGCCTCTGCCCGCTCGGGGCGCCCTTCGTCCACGAGCAGATGTACCCGTGCCAGGATGAACGCGGGCCAGGCCGGGGTGTCCTCCCAACCGGACAGGTTGCGAGAGGAGAGCAGATCTCGGCGGATCTCGGTGCTCCCCCGGGAATCGATGTTGGCGTGACAGCGCACCAACGAGGTCCGCGCGGACACCGGAAGGGGCCCGTGGATCCGTGGTGCGGGTTCGTCACGGACCGCGCCCTGCGCTTGGTCCAGAGCACGGCGCCCCTCCCCCAGGGCGCCCACCCGCACGGCGAGCGGCCAGTGCGCCAAGAAGAACAGGGTCGGTGGTCCGAACACACCTGGCACCGCGGCCTCTCGGTTACCCGCCTCGGCCACCAGCCGCCTGGCGGTACGCATCGCCGACCGCGCCAGTGCCTCCACCTTGACCGCGTCGCCCGCTTCACTGAGCCGTGGCAACGTGGTGACCGCCTCGGCGAGTTCCTCCTGGCCGGCGGCGCGGATCCGGCGCGCCGTCTCCCCCGCCCATGTCCACATCGGCATGTCTCATCTCCCCCTGACTGAGCCGCGTGCGAACAGAACGTAGCAGTGTGGTGACAGAGCTGTCCGGAAAACGCGGGAAACCGGTACGGCTTGGGCACTCCAGGACCGATTCGCTCGTTGTCCGGATGGATAGACTCGCTGCCGACATAGCGATACACAGCGAATGTGCACGCACTAAGGGGATAGGGCGCCAATGGGATGGCGAGACCGTTTCGGACTCCGTAAGGCCAACCGCAAGGGCAAGGCTCGGTTCGACCGGGCCTCCGAGGACACCGACATCAAGGCCCTGATCGACTTCGCCGAGAGCAGGGTGGGTGTGGAGTTCTTCGTCGAACCGGAGACCTTCGCCACCCGGACCACGGCGGTGGCCGTCGCCACCGATGGTGAGTGGATCCGCCGCCGCTGCGGCTCCCCCGAGGTCATCCGCAAGGTGGCCAAGAATTTGGCCAAGCCGGCGTACGACGTACAGATCGTCGGTTACCCCCAGCGGATGCGCGACTGGACCGCGCGCAACAAGCGCGGACTGACCATGGACGATTGATCACATGAGCCACACTCCTTGACGTGAGACCAGACACCCCCGAAGGCTCTGACGTATGCCCGAAACCCGCAGGCCGGCCATTTTGGGCATTGATGACGACTCCTTGCCGCGACTTCCTCGCCGAACGGGTTCCCTAACGGCCTCCATTCGTCGCATACTCACCTGGGAGGGGGGACTCCGATGAAGCAGGATCTCACTGCCTTGTGTTGCGAATGCGGCATGGTTCGCCAAGTGAGCGACTACCAGAGTGTCGGCGAAGCCCAGTCCGCCTACGGGCTGGCCCGGTGCGTGGTCTGGCGCAAGTGCCGTTCGTGCGGCTATCGCACCTACCACGCCTACCTGCGTTCCGACCCGGAGCGCGACGAGCTGGAGGACGCCCTACGACTCGACGGAGCGTTGGCCGCTGAGGCCCTCGACGAAGAGGTGGAGCAACTCCGGCTGTGCGGGGTGGAGGTCGGACACGCTCCGGTACCGGCGATCTGGGACGGGCAGTCCGTGGGCATGGTGACCCAACGGCTCACCGACCACGCCTACTCGATCGTCTTGGACCCGGAATCCTCGGTGGTCTCCAGACTCAAACTCATCGACATGATGTGGAACGAACTCCTGGTCGGCGAGCATGACGATCGCTGGCACATCCAGGAACCCGAGGAGGACTCCCCCGGGTACGCGGTCCGCCTGTTCGGCTATCGCACCCGCGGTTGATCCGGTGGCCGGGCCCTCGGTGCCCGGCCACCGGCGTCTCGTTCAGGCCGCGGGTTTCCTCTCCCCTTCATCGGCCTTCTCGGCCAGCCGGCGCAGTGCCGAACGCACGACTTGTGGGTCGGTCGTCCCCCAGTAGGGGGGCAGGGAGGCTCTCAGGAAACCGCCGTAGCCCGCCGTGGCCAAACGCGGGTCCAATACGGCGATCACCCCACGGTCCTCGGTGGAGCGCAACAGGCGACCGGTGCCCTGGGCGAGCAACAGGGCCGCGTGGGTGGCCGATACCGACAAGAAGCCGTTGCCCCCGTGCGCGGAGACCGCCCGCTGGCGGGCCGAGGCGAGCGGATCGTCGGGGCGTGGAAACGGGATCCGGTCCACGATGACCAGTTGCAACGAGGAGCCCGGCACGTCCCCCCCCTGCCACAGGGACAGCGTCCCGAACAGGCAGGCTCGTTCGTCCTCGGAGAAGCGGCGCACCAGCCGGCCGGTGGAGTCCTCACCCTGGCACAGGATGGGTTGCTCCAGGCGTTCTCGCAGCTCGTCGGTGGCCTGCTGGGCGGCACGCATGGAGGAGAACAACCCCAGGGCGCGTCCATCGGAGGCCTCGATGAGTTCGGCGATCTCGTCGAGGTAGTCCGGTGAGAGCCCGTCTCGGCCGGGTTTGGGCAAGTGCCGGGCGACATAGAGGATGCCACTGCGGGCGTGTTCGAAGGGCGAACCCACGTCCAGCCCTCGCCAACGAGGCTCACCTTCGGCACGATGCGCCTCCTCCCCGCCTTCGGCCGCCTCCTGGCCGACCTCACGGCCCAGCCCCCATTGCCTGGCCAAAGCGGTGAAGTCGCCACCCAGGGTCAGGGTGGCGGAGGTGAGCACGACGGTGCGGTCACCGAAGAGTTTCTCCCGCAGCATCCCGCCGACTCCGAGCGGTGCGACGTTGAGCGCCGGCGGTCGGGAGGGGGTCTTGGCCAGCCACACCACTTCGGTGCGGTCACGCAATGGTGATTCGTAGGATTCCAGGACCCGCTCGGCGGCCTCACGCACCTCCTCCAGGGCGGCCAAGGCCAGTCTGCGATCCGAAGCCGCGTCGGGGTCCAGTTCACCCGGATTGGGTCCGATGGCGGTGACACAGGCGGCGGCCGCCTCGCGAACCGCGGCGATCGCGCCGGCGAGTCCTTCGTCCATGTGGTCCAAGCGGCCCTCGCCGACTTCGGAGAACATCAGGGCCAGCCCATCGGCGCACTCGGCGAGCCGTTCGCTGATGCCCGGTTCGACCAGGCGGGAAGCACGTTTGGCCGCGGTGGAGACGGCACGTTCGCTCAACACCCCGGTGGCCACGGAGGTGGCCCGATCGACGAGTTCGTGCGCCTCGTCGATCATGATCGTGTCGTGCTCGGGCAGGATGTGGTAACCCTGCGCCATGTCGATGGAGAGCATGGCGTGATTGGTGACCACCACGTCCACCCCACCGGTGGCCTCGCGGGCGAACTCGGCGAAGCACTCCTGGCCGAAGGAGCACACCCTGGCGCCCATGCACTCGTTACCGCCCACCGAGACCTGTCGCCAGGCCAGGTCGCTGACGCCGGGGACGAGTTCGTCGCGGTCTCCGGTGAGGGTGTCATCGGCCCACTCGTGCAGGCGGGCGACCTGGCGGCCCAAGGAGGAGAGTTGCCGGGGGTCGAAGAGCTCGGTGTCCTCTTCCTCCGCCCCGCTCTGAACGCGGTTGCGGCACAGGTAGTTACGTCGCCCCTTGAGCACCGCGAACGTGGGTTCCCGGGGCAACAGCGGTTTCAAGGCGGTGGCCAGGCGCGGTAGGTCCCGGTCGATCAACTGGTTCTGCAACGCGATGGTGGCCGTGGAGACCACGACGGGCTTCTTGGTCTCCACGGCCCGTCTGATCGCGGGTACGAGGTAGGCCAGGGACTTACCGGTGCCCGTACCGGCCTGGACCACCAGGTGCTCACGTTGTTCGACCGCGGACGCCACGGCCTCGGCCATGGTCTGTTGGCCCTCTCGGCCGCGGCCGCCCAAGGCCTCGACCGCCGCCTCGAGCAAGGTTGGAACGTCGGGGAGATCTGCCACCCGTTGACAGTACCCTTTCGAGCCCACAGGTGCGGCGTCGTCCACAGGCGAGGATTCAGCCCAGGGTGCGCAGCAATTCCTCCAACCGGTCCATCGACTGCCCGGCCCCGGTCTCCATTCCCGAAGCGACCATTCCGTCACGGTCCTCCACGCTCTGGAAGACGGCGAGCGAGGTGTACAGGGTGCGCCCATCGACCTCCTCCAGGCTGTGGCGCTCCAGGAGCACGTGCCCGGGCATACCCTCGAACTCGAAGGTCTGGGTAAAGCTCTCCGGCCCGTTCACGTCGTGGATGACCCCGTGGAAGGCGTACTCCTGACCGTCGTCCTCACGTTCCACGAACCGCCAAGACCCTCCGGGACAAAAGTCCAGCCGGTCGATGACGGTGGTGGTCTCGTCCAGCCCCCACCAGCGGGCCACGAGTTCGGGCTCGGTCATGGCGCGCCAGACCAGTTCGCGCGGCGCGTCGAAGGTGCGGGTCATCACGACGTCCTGCCGTCCTGGTTCGACGACGACCTTGAGATCACTCATGGTTCTTCCCCATCCTGCGTAGCTCTTCGTCCAAACGAGCGAAGCGACCCTCCAGCCGCCTCCGGTAGCGGTCGATCTCCTCCAAGGGCGCGGTCTCCAACCGACAAGGACGCCACTGGGCGTCACGCCCCCGTGTGATGAGACCGGCCCGCTCCAAAACCTTCAGGTGCTTGGAGACCGCCTGAAGGCTCATCTCGAACGGTTCCGCCAGTTCGTTGACGGTGGCCTCCCCCTGGGCCAATCGGGCCAGGATCTCCCGACGGGTCGGATCCGCCAATGCCGAGAACGTGAGGCTCAACGAATCGTCCGCCACTCATTCAACCTTCCAGTTGATCAACCACTAAGTTGATTATAGAACGATGAGGTGCCCCGTCAAGGGGACCTTCCCGACTTCAGGAGCCGTGGACGCCGCGCGGGTCCTTCACCTGGGCACCGACCCCCGCGTCGGCCAGTTCCTCCAGTTCGGCCGCGAGAAGGGAGCGCGCGGCCTCGCTGAACCCGGAGACCCGTTCGAGTTCGACCGTCACCGACGTGACCCCCGTGTCCTCGACCGCCTCGGCCAGACGTGAGACCACCTGTTCCGCGGCGAGGAAGTCGATCTCCCCTCGCAGGAGTACGGACAAGGAGTCGCCCGAGCGGGTCACACTGTGCATCGGGGAATGCGGTCGTGCCGGCGTTCGAAGCATGTGCAGGTCATAGTCCTCGGAGAGCCGTTCCAACGCCGCCACACCGCGCACGCTGTTGCCCGCCTCGTCCAACGGTGGACTGAAAACCCCCACTCCGAACGCCCCCGGTGCCGCCGCGAGGATGCCGCCGCTCACCCCGCTCTTGGCCGGAATCCCCACGCGCAGGCCCCACTCTCCCGCCCGGTCGTACATGCCGCAGCTGGTCATGATCGACAACGTGTGCCGCGCGGTGAGCTGGGAGACGACCCTCTCCCCGGTAACGGGGTTGACCCCGCCGGAGGCCAACGTGCCGGCCATGACCGCCAGGTCGACCACCGTGACGCTCACGGAACACTGGCGAAAGTAGTCCTGCACGGCCGCCTCCACCGAACCCACCAGTACGCCCCCGGACAGGCTGAGGTACCCGAGCGCCCGATTGCGGTGTCCGGTCTCGGCCTCGGACAGGTAGACCTGTTCGTCCACCGCCAGGTCCCGCCCGGCGAAGGTCGACAGCACCGAACGGATGTGTTCGGAACGCACCCCGCGCTCACCATCACCGACCAGGGACGTGGTGACGATCGCGCCCGCGTTGATCATTGGGTTCTCTGGACGACCCGACTCGTCCAGACTGATCGCGTTGAAGGGTTCTCCACTGGGTTCGGCGCCCACGTGCTCGTGCACGACCTCCAAGCCGTGTTCCTCCAAGGCCATCGCGTAGACGAACGGCTTGGACATCGATTGGAGGCTGAAGGTCTGTTCCGAACGACCCGCCGCGTAGGCGCGCCCATGCGGACTGACCACGGCGATCCCGAAAGCGTCCGGCTCGGCGTGGGCGAGTTCGGGAATGTAGTCGGCGACCCTACCCCCGCCCAGGCCGGCGACCTTCGCGCGAATTCCCTCCAACACCCCGACGACGGGGCTGGTCTCCTCCTGATCAAGATCCATTCGGCCAGTCTAGAAACTACGCTGCTTTCATGAGCGAACGAGTGGACATCGGCGAGCGCACGATCATGGCGGATCGAGCCACCACCTATCGGGCCCTCACCACCCCGGAAAGTCTCCTGGAATGGCTACCGCCCGAGGGCATGACCGGACGGTTCGAACATTTCAGCCTGGAGGGTTACCAGCTGGTGTTGACCTACGGGGAAGCCGGCCACGGCAAGTCCTCGGAGGACACCGACGTGGTGAAGGCCGAGTTCACGGAGCTGGTACCGGAGCAACGAGTGGTGCAAAGGATCGTGTTCGAATCAGATGACCCGACCTTCGCGGGCGTCATGACCATGCGCTGGTCGCTCTCCGACGCCCCCGAGGGCACCCTGGTCACCATCCGGGCGGAGGATGTCCCACCAGGTATCTCCCAGAGCGACCACGAGGCCGGCCTGGCGTCGTCCCTGGCCAACCTGGCCGCCCACCTCGAAGAACGATCCGGCCGGTTTCCGACCGGGTCGCCTTGAGCGAAACCCTCGGAGCTCTGGGGCTCCTCCCTCGGAAAAACGACGAAACGACCCGGCGAGCGCGGTCACGCGCGAGCAGGGTCG
>NZ_ANBD01000137.1 GCF_000341005.1 Nocardiopsis alkaliphila YIM 80379
GGTCAGCAACGACAACCCTTACAGCGAAGCTCAGTTCAAGACACTGAGCCTTTTTCATCTTGCTTCTCGGAGCTGAAGGACCAGCACAGCACGGGTGATCTGGCCGGCCCGCTGCGGGCAGCAGCGCAGGCGGCGCAGGACGTCCCACTGCTTGAGCTGGGCGATCGTGCGCTCACCCGGCGAGCGGAGCTTGGCGTGCTCGGAGTTGGCGGCCTTCTTCCACTGCGGCTTGCCGCGGCCTTTGAACGGGCAGAACACCGCCTCCGACAGCCCGACGTAGCCCTTGTCGCCCAGCCCGAGGAGCCCGGCCGCCTCGATGCGCTCGGCGATCTTCCATACCCGGGCAGCCCGGGTGTCGTGCACCGCCCCAGGCAGGGACCAGGAGGTCCACAGCGGTTCACCGTCGGGGGCGGCCACGACCTGGATGTTCATGCCGTGCCGTTTGTGCTTGCCGGAGTAGAAGGGCCGGTCGGCCGCCACCCGGTCACAGGCGATGAGGGTCCCGTCGACGATCACGTACGCCCAGCCCTTGCGGCGGGCGCGGCGCAGCCCCTGGTCCAGGGTGGGCGCCTGCTCGGCGAGCAGGGCCGTGGTCTCGCGGACATATCGCCAGGCGGTCGCGGTACCGACACCGAAACCGGCTGCGACCTGGGCGAAGGGCTCACCCTTGTGCAGGTGGGCCAGGACGAGCAGGGCTTGTTGTGCCGGGTCCAGGCGCCGCCACCGGGACCCGGTGCGGGCGCGGTGGGTGCGGATGGTGTGGGCGGTCAGGTTCAGGGTGCGGCGTGACAACGGCAGCGCGGAGCGGTAGAACAGCATGCAGAGCCCTTGGTGTGGCAGGTTTTCGTGGTTGTTAACCCACCTACCAGGGGCTTCTTGCTGTTCAGAAGGGGTTCGGGGAGACCGGTACGGGGCTGTGACCTGCACCTTCAGGATGAAAAAGGCTCACTGAAATTTTGATAGGAAGCCGGAATTTGCAGCGGTTTGGGGGGAGCAGGCTTTACAGGGAACTTGAAGCTGGGGTCAAAAGTTCTCGTGCGGCTTGACACGGGGCCTCCTGCGCATGCACGTTGCGTTTCTGAGTGGGGGAAGAGCAGCGGATCCCCGGGGCACCCCGAGACCCGCTGCTGTGGGTTTTCAGTTTAGATCGTGCTTGAGAAGGGGTAACAGTCCGGGCGCTTCGCCCCTACACTGCTCCCGCCAGGCCGCGAGCATGACGCTATGCCATGACGACCGGCCTACCCCTCCCTGTGGGCCCTGAGTGGGCACTGCTCCCACCGGCCGACACCGGTGGCCGTCCCGAAAAGCACCCCCGCCGCGGCGTGGTGGACGCAATCTTGTACGTGGTGCGTACCGGCTGCTCCTGGCAGCACCTGCCCGTGGACTTCCCGCCCTGGCAGAGGCGTGTACTGGTGCTTCTCCCACTGAGGACACCAAGGTCATCGAGCAGATCATGTCCGCTTTGCGCCGCTGACTGCGCACCGCGCACGGACGTGGGGGCGAGCTCTCGGCGGGATCATCGACTCCCAGAGCACGAAGGGCGCCAACACCATAGGCCAGGGGCTCCGGAGCTATGCCGCGTGCAAGAAGGTCAACGGCCGCAAGAGATTCATCGTCGCCGACGCCCTGGGGTTGTGGCTGTTGGTGTGCGTGATGGCCGCGTCTGTCCAAGACCGGGACAAGGCCAGGACTACCCACCGCCCCCACATCCCGCTCGTCACCGAGTGTGGACGACGTGCTGGACTGGCCGGGCTTTCCTGTACTGAGGCAGGTACACGAACTCAAGCTCGTCACCAGCGTCTTGCCGGTCCTGAACACCAACCTCGGCCTGCGCGCCCAGTGGTACCACCGGCCTCACCACCCTGCAGACCGGGGATACTACCGGCCACTGGTCCGCTTACAGATGACCGTGTTCCGGTACCTCGAGTGACGGGAGGCGATCCCGGCACACACCAGAGCTCGAACAAGGCTCCTCATCTACTGCGGATCTGCAGGAGACAAATGGATCTTCACCCACCGGGCTTCCTCTGGTCGACGGGGCTCCAGGTCGACCTGCATCAACCAGCGCCCAGGGCGGAGGGAGATCTCGTCGAAGCCGTCTGCGTCACCGATCGAGAGAACCCCGGAAGGCAGAACGATCACGGACGCGTAGTCGGACGAGGCCAGGGGAACAGCGTGGACGTACACGTTCAGTTCGACGTCGGCGTCTTGCGGATCCACTATGCGGCTGTTGGCCACCTGGATGGCGACATGCCCGTCCACGGCGAAGAACGGGCCGTCGCCGGAGAGATGGTCGTCATCCCCGTCGTAGCCTTCAACATCCTCGCAGTAGATACAGCCCCAGTAGTAGTCGCGTACGCAGCGGAGCACGGGTTCGGTCGTCATGGTCACCCAGTGTGCGATACCGCAGCGACACTCCACCGCGCAGTCAGGGCCAGCTCAAGGGCCCGGAGACGCTGGCGCACAAGCTGAGGCAAGACGACGTTTGAGTACGTGACTCGACAGACAGACGACGGACGAGTACCTCGCGAGGTGCCATCGGACGCCGCAGACAGAGCGTGCGTGCTCCGTTTGTGCTCCGTAGTTCTGGACCGGGACGTCAGAAGACGGTACCCCTTGACACGAAACGACAGCAGTGATCGGATGGATTGGGACGAAACGGCACCCCGTGGCACGTACAGGCACGAAAAAATCGGACTTCTAATCCGACGGTCGCAGGTTCGAATCCTGCCGGGTGCGCCACAAAACCCCAGGTCAAATGGGGTAAGCGAGGACCTCGAACGAGGTCCTCGTCGTGTTTTCGGGGCTTGTGTGCTCCTGGTGTGCTCCCCAGTACAAGGTGAGTGCAGGTGGGGGTCGACCTCGCGGAGCACTTTGCCGTTCTGTGACCGTAGAGGCTTCACCTGAGCATGTTCTCGTGCTCGCCTGATGTCGCCCACCACGCGCCGTCGAGCTGCTCGAGAGCAATCTGCACCCCGGACCCCACCTTGGTCGTGCACTCAGCCCTTCCTGAGGGCGCCCCTCCACAAGATTCGCTGCCAGCAAGATTCAATGAAGCTGAACATCGCCTGCCACCAAGCAAGCTTGTCTCGATCCGGCGGAGTTACAATCCAAACCAGCCCCAGAAGGAAAATCACAGCGATCACGGCAAGCGCTACCCACGCCGACAAGAACTGCAGAACCCCCAAACCTGCCAACAGGCTTACCACCACCCGGTTTGAGCCAGCACCGAATCTCATCTGCCTGCCCGCTCGGTAGATTGACGCACCTCCTGAAGCGAGGGTAGCGTCTTCCTTGGCTGTGCCATCCGAGTCTTCTTTCAACGAGTTGCCTCCTCGACGGTACTTCCACTGGACTGGACCTGCTGCAACAGATCCAGGGGGAACGTCCCTGCCTTAAGCAGAGTGTTCTTGTGAAAGAGTGGTGACACGCTTCCAAGTGTCACCACTCTTTTGCATCCAGTCGCTTCGAGCATGCAAGCAAGCCGCGCCCACTCACGCAAAAAGCGCACAGACACCTGTTTGGCCTGTGCGCCTCAATGTATCGAAGTGAAATTTGCCGCGCACCCCTTGAAACCAGGGCCACCAAGCGCGGATAGGGAAAGCAAAGAGCTTGGGGTTAGACTACGAAATCTTTCGTAGTCTAACCCCAAGCTCGTTGAATCCCCATCCGAATATCACTCAAGGAAAATAAAGTGACTGAGATCACAAAAATACAGCTAGGGCCATAGGACCTTTGATCCGATGGCCCGCCGGCCCCGGACATGAGGAAACCCCAGGCCAGGTCGGGTGAACCCGTATCCTCACCTGGGGCCAGAAGCCCTGCGGGGCTCCTGGTGTGCTCGGCGGTACCGGCTACCGCGCCGGGACCAAACCACTCACCGGCGCCGTTGTTCCGCGCAGCAGGGCGGCGGTGGCTTCGGCCGCTGCTTTGGCTACTTCGGGGAACACCGTTTGGTAGGTGTCCTGGGTGAAGTGGGTGGTGGAGTGGCCCAGCTCGGCCGAGACCACCTTCACGTCCGTTCCCGCTGCCAGAGCCATCGAGGCGGCCCCGTGTCGGAGCCCGTGCAACGTGATCGGCGGCAACCCGGCCGCGCGTGCGATGCGGGCGAACCAGTCACTGACGTGCGAGGGGTGCCACCCCTGCCCGTCTTGTCGGGTGAACACCAACCCCGAGTCTTTCCAGTCTTCTCCGGCCTTCAGGCGGGCTTGGTTTTGGAACTTCTTCCAGGACCGCAACACCTTGACTGTGTCGGCATCCAAGGTGATGGTGCGCTGACCCGCCTCGCTCTTGGGAGTGGAGGTGAAGGTTTGCCAGGACAGTTGCACTACCTGGGTGCGGATATCGGCCTCAGCGTCGGTGAGGCGGGTGTTGGACCAGGGCAGGCCGACCGCTTCGCCTCGGCGCAATCCTTTGACGGCGATCAGGTGGAACAGCGGGTGCAACCACACATACTTGCGGGCGTGGGTGAGGAAGGTGCGGGTCTGCTCGGGTGTCCACACCATCACCTCCCCCGGCACCGTGCCGTCCTTCTCCCACTGACGGACCCGGCCCGGGGTCCACACCAACGGCTTCTTCCTCGCACACGAGGGCAACCTCGCGTGGGAAGCGGCGTTGATGTTCACCACCTCTTCGGGGTTACGTACCGCCTCCGACAGGGCGCTACGCAGCGTGGCGCGGATACGGTGCTTGGTCGACAGCGAGATCACCCGCTGGTTACGGACCGAGGCTCGTACCTTCGCATCGTCGGATTCCCGGCATTCCAGGATGTGTTCGTTGGCGGCTTCGATCGCGTCGAACATCGCCTCGACCTGGCGTGAGGTGAGCCGGTCCAACCGCACCTTGCCCAAGTACGGGATCAGATATTTGCGGATGTGGCCCTGGTAGGAGGCCCGGGTACCTTCGGCCAGGTCGGGCTTGGCCTTGATCCACGCCTTCAGGTAGGCCCCCACGGTGGGGGCTTCTTTGCGCACATCGGCCCCGGTGCCCAACCGTTTGCGCACCTCCTCGACCGAAGGAAACCGGGTGCGGGCCTTGAGTGCGTTCTGGATCAGGTCCGCGATCTGCACCTCCACCCCGCCTTCCCCCTCGGCCAACTCCAGCAAGGCTTTGAGGTGATCCAACACCTCCCAGGCCTGGTCCTGGCTGTCCAGCCCGGTGCGGCGGGCCTGCCGACGCTTCCCCTCAGCGGTGCGGGGCAGTTCGAGTTGGTAGCCCCAGTCGCCGTGGCGGGGGTTGAACGCCCCGCCCTGACGGCGCAACTTCGGACACCGCACCCCCAGCGCCCGACCGGAGTTCTCGTCCCGACATCCGCAGCGTTTGAACACTCGTCCCTGGTGAGAAGCCATCTACGACTCCCCCTCCTTGTGGTGGTCACCGCGCGCACCACACCGTGCACATCCACCCGAGGTGGAAGGCATCTGCAAACCGAGATGGGCCAGGACCCCCGAGGTGGGGACCTTCCAGGACCTGCCGGCCCGATAGGCCGGCACTGGAAAGGCCCCTTCCCTCAGGAGCCGGTAAGTGGTGGTGCGACCCAAACCGAGCATCCGCCCGGCCGCAACCGGGTCCAACACCACCGGCAACGAACCCACCTCATCCAAACTGACCGGCACATCCAACCTCACCTGACCCACCTCCCCACCACCTCTGATCTGCACGTTTGCGGTGCGCGACCCCGCGCCGTGCGGGGCACCACGCATCCACGCTCGACCTCGCCGAGAAGTGCAAGCGGATTGACCAACAAGCCCACCGGATTTTCCCTCCACCCCGAACCACCACCCGATACGGGTGGTTTGTCGTTTTCACTGATCAGGGCCGCCAACGCTCCCACGTGGGGCCCCAGCCCCTGGGCCCGCCCTTGGGTAGCAGGACCGGGGGTTCGGGGCGGTGTGGGGGCGCTGGTGGCCCCACACCGCCCCGCCGCCCCTACCCCTAACCGGCGGGTCCGCCCCNCCGGCTGGTCAGTCCGGTCGGACGTGTCCGGTGTAGGTCAACCACGACCGGTACCGGGCCCGCACCCGCGCCGGGATGGCCACCACCCGATACCGACCCGCGCCCTGTGTGTGTTCGACCAGGTAGTGATCGCGTTCCCAGGCCGGGATTCGCCCCATCCGGGCTCCGGCTTCGGCCACCTCGGCCAAAGCCACCTGGTCGCTTTCGGTGCGCGGGAAGTAGGACACGTCCACACTCGTGTACGGGCTGATCGGCAGCCTGGGGTGTTCTTCCAAAAAGTCGGCCAAGGCCCGGATGTCGTCGATGATGCGCTCACGGAGCTCGGGGCCGGCGGCTGCGGCGAAGAAGTTCCATTCGGGTAGAAACGGTTCCGGGGCCCAGCCCGTGGTGGGCTCTTCCGGGGTGGTGGGCTCACCGTGGTCGGGGTTGCTCATGCCGCCGCCCTTTCATCCAAGGTGTCCTGATCGGGGTTGGTGAAGATCAGCACGTCCTCGTGCTGGATCACGTGCACCGGCCAGTGGCCCTTGCGCAACCGGCGGGTTTCGATGAGTTGGAAGAACGAGGTGCGCGAGACGACCTGCCCGTCGCGTACCGCGCACAGCAAAGCGGCACATCGGTCGATCTGTACCAACCCGGCCCTCGCCCCGGCTTCGGCGACCTGGCCGGGGAAATCGATCAACTCCCCGCTCTTGCGGTAGGGGCGGGTGGTCACCACGACCACCCCACCCGGGGCGAGCAGGGTACGGCAGGCGGCCATGATGCGGGTGAACGAATCCGCGAGCACTGCGGGTTTTTGGTAGGCCAGGTTGGCCGCCCGCCGATCCCGGTCCCGGGAGTACCGGTAGGCCGACTTCTCCACCGCGCGGGCCCCATCCCGACGGGAGCGCACCTGGCCGTGGGTCATGGCCCCGTACGGGGGTGAGGTGAGCACCAACCGCACCTTGCCCGCCAACGAGGTGCCGGCCAGGTCGGTCGCGACCTGGGCGCCTTCCCCGGTGTGCACCTGGCCTTGCCCGGTGGCGCCCTGCACCTGCGCGGTCTCCAGGTTCAGCCGGGCGATGGAGGCCCACTTGACCCTGACACAGAGGGGACCGCGACCATCTGCCCGGCGTGGGAGTAGAACCGGGTGCCTTCCTGGACCAGGGGCTCCTTGTCCAGACGCAGTTCCATGCCCAGTAGGTACAGGGTGGTGGAGGTGGGATCCTCACGGATCAGGCGTTGGCCGTCGGCGTCGTAGGTGTAGTACTGGTGCACCAGCGAACCGGTGACACCGCGCTCGGGTACCAGAGTGGTCTCGCTCGTCCGTCCGGTGGCCGGCTCGTAGTCGCGGATCATCCACGTGGCGTGGGCACCAGATTCGATGTCCAGGCCGAGGTGAGTGCAGGTGGCGGTGGACCTCGCGGAGCGTTGGCCGTTTCCGGACAGTCGAAACCGCTGTTTCGCCCTGAAATACGCCCACTACATACGGTAACGTCCCGCTTGTTCCCCTACCCCCGAACAAGCAGGAACCCCTATGTCCACTTCCACCGGCGTCAACCCCATCGAGGCGATGAACGAGGCCGAACAGGCCGAGGAACTGGCCATCCGCACCACCTCAGCGGCTCCCATCCTCGAAGACATCACCGACGAACTCAAAGGGGCCGTCTCCTCCTACGTCGTCTCCGGTGTATGGGGCTTTGAGACCAAAACCTTCAGCAACATCAGCCAACTCGCGCAGAACTCCGTGAACCTCGCCCAGGACGTGCAAGGCGCCGACCTGCGGATCGCGGCCACCGACCATGATTCCTCGGACGAGTTCCGCGACGGTTTGGACCTGCTGGACATCCCCATCAACTTCTGACCCTCACCAAGTGGACGCACCGACATGAGGACTGAAACCGCATCCGGGTTGGGGCTTCCCGGAGACATCGACGCCGACCCCGACACCATCCGCAGCGGCGCCGAAGCCCTGGTCGAGTTGCGTTTGTCCCTCACCGGACAAACAGAGGAGACCGACAGTCGGTTCCGTAGCAGCGCGGGTGAGTTCACCGACCTTGTGGCCTGGGACATCACCACGGCCGCCGCCGACGAACTCATCCTGTGGGAGGACACCCTCCGGGACCTGACCTACGGGGCCGCCGCCTTGGAGCAGTGGGCCCAGGACATCGAGGACTACCGGGCCAAGCGCACCAACCTCGAGGACAGGTTCAACACGGCCATCACTGAATCCGCAGAAGCCCTGGGTGACCCCTTCGCGGTGGCCAAACCCCTCTCTCGAATCAGAGAGCTGCTCTTGGAGGAACATCGGGGTTACTGGAACACCCTGATGGAACAGGCCGAGGAAGCCTCCGACTCCCTGCGGAACGGGCCCTCAGCAGACGCCTTGGCGCGCATGGCCCAAACGGGACTGTTGACCGGCACCCAACTCTCCTACTTCGGTGATTCCTACCCCGGCATGCTCCCCGACGATCTTCCCAGCCCGGACGATCACCCCTCCACCGTCAACACCTGGTGGCACGCCTTGGACGAGGAAGAACAACAGCAACTCATGGAGGACCACCCCGAACTCCTACGCGACCTGGACGGGATCCCCGCCACCGTGCGCGACCAACTCAACCGGGAGCATCTAGAGGAGGAGATCGACCGGTTGGAGGAAGAGATCACCGAGCACGAGGAAAGAACCAAGGAAACCGCGGCTCGGGGCGGCAACGGTTCCGACTCGATCGCGCTCAGCATGGCGAACGACGACACGCTCGACCAAGAGCTTCAGACGCTCCTCGATCTCCGGGAAAGCCTGGAAGAGGAGGACTCCGACAGGTACCTGCTCGCCTTGGATACCAACGGTCGTGGACGAGCGATCGTGTCCAACGGCAACCCCGACACCGCCGACAACGTCGCCACCCTCGTCCCAGGCACCACCACCACCTGGCAAAGCATCGACGCCCAAATGGATCGAGCTGAGGCACTGCATCAATCCGCTACTGCTGCGGGCGAGGGAAGCGACCATGCCGTCATCAGCTGGATCGGCTACGACGCTCCCAACTTCGCCGAGGCGGCTGGAACCGGGCGCGCCGAGGGTGCGGTCGATGAGCTGAGCCGGTTCCAGGACGGCCTTCGTGCCACCCACGAGAACACCACACGCTCGAACAACACCGTCATCGGGCACAGCTACGGCTCCACTGTCGTCGGACACACCGCTCAGAGCGAGGCCGGCCTCAACGCCGACGAGGTCGTCCTGGTAGGCAGCCCCGGCACGAACGCCCAGCACGCGTCCGAACTCGGGTTCCTCCCTGAGAACGTACACGCCTCAACAGCGAAGAACGACGGAATCACCGGCCTCACCGATCTGACACACGGCGCCGACCCCACCAGCCCCGAATTCGGAGCAACCGTGTTCGAATCCGATGAGGGCAGCGAAGGAGGCCAATGGCCACTCGGAGCCGCCCACTCGGAATACTTTAAGAATGGTTCGCTCTCTCTGAAATACATGGGAGAAGTCATCGCTGGAAAACACTAGGACGCCTAAAATTATGAACCAATGGAAAGCGGTGGCATGCGCCACCTTTGCCGCCCTTGTTTTGACTGGCTGCAACACCGGATTCGGACAGAGAGCAGACATGGAAGAAACGATCACCCAGGACGAAGCCGCCGAGAAGATCGAACAACACGTCACCGACGCCGTAGCTGCTCTACCTGACACTGTTGAACTCGAACCCCTCGGACCGGTCGCCTTCGCCTCCTGCGACGATCCCACAGACGGCGGCTCTAAAGACCGAGTCACGGTCAGTCAGAGGCAGTGGCTAACTGGGCTTCCCGCAGAGGACAATGAACAGAACGTCGATTTGCTTTACGATTACTGGGTCAGCAACGGCTACCGTGTGATCCACGATCTACGCCCAGATGAACTGTTCGTGACTGCAGAAAGTGAAACAGACGCTTTCAACGTATCCGTTCAAGCCAGTGACGAGGGAAGCCTCTCAATTGGCGCCTCTTCCCCTTGCGTGTGGCCAGAGGGAACTCCAAAGCCCTGAGGATGATTGCGCCCGGCCGGGCACGCTCTTGGCCGGGGAACTCCCTGCACTGCAGATAACGATGGCCGAGACGCTCACGACCGCGACCGTGTCCAACGACAATCCCGACACCGCCGACAACGACGCCACCCTCGCGCCAGATGCCACGACCACCTGGCAGAGCACCGATACCCACATGGGCCGAGCGAACTGGCTTGTGGATACTGCCAACGAGGCGGACGATAACGCCGACGAGATCGTCCTCGTGGGCAACTCTGGTACGAGCGCTCAGCACGCGTCCGAACTCCGGTTCCCTCCTGCGAACGTGCACGCCACAACAGCGAAGAACGACGGAATCACCAGCCTCACCGATCTGACGCACGGCGCAGACCCCACCAGCCCCGACTTCGGAGCGACCGTGTTCGAATCCAAAAAAGGAAGCGAAGGAGGATCATTTCCTCTCGGAGCCGCCCACTCAGAATACTTCCGGGAAGGTAACAGTTCGCTGGAGTACATGGGCGAGGTCATCGCCGGCCAGAACAAGGGCGACTAAGAAAATGAGCCGACTGAAGATCGCCACCTACACCACCATCGCCGCCCTCATGCTAACGATCTACAGCACCGGATGCGGATACATGGCAGGAATGAAAGAAACCATCACCCAAGACCAAGCCGCCGAAAAAGTCCAAGAACACATTGACGGGATCATGTCCTCACTCCCAGACGAAGCCGAACTCGAGACCCGACGAGGTACCCTCTTCGCCGCCTGTGACGACCCCACAGACGGCGGACCGAAGGACAGGGTCACCGTGAGCGAAAGGCTGTGGGTCCGGGGGCTCCCCATCGAAGACAACGAAACCAACATCGAACGAATTTACGACTACTGGATCAACAACGGCTACCAAGTACTGAGGGACGAACGCCCAGAAAAGTCATCGATTACGGTCGAAGACGAAGATTCCTTCGCAGCATTCCTGCGTGTCAGCGACCAGGGAAGCCTCTCCATCGGCGCCTCTTCTCCTTGCGTATGGCCCGAAGGAACTCCGAAATCCTGAAAGTGAATGCGCCCGGCACGGAATTACCCCTCAGCCGGGCGCGATCACCCTTCGCGCCACCCATGAGAACACCACGCAGTCGAACAACACCGTCATCGGACACAGCTACGGCTCCACCGTCGTCGGACACACCGCACAGAGCGAGGCCGGCCTCAACGCCGACGAGATCGTCTTGGTGGGCAGCCCTGGAGCAGACGCCCAGCACGCCTCCGAACTCGGTTTCCTCCCCGAGAACGTGCACGCCTCAACAGCCAAGAACGACGGAATCACCGGCCTCACCGATCTGACGCACGGCGCAGACCCCACCAGCCCTGACTTCGGAGCAAGCGTGTTCGAGTCCAAAAAGGGAAGCGAAGGCGGCCCCTGGCCACTCGGAGCCGCCCACTCAGAATACTTCCACGAGGACACCGCCTCCTTGGAGAACATGGGCGAAATCATCGCCGGCAGGCACTGACGAGGGAACAAACATGACACTGACGTCGCGACTGCTCTGCGTTGTCACCCTCGGGCTGACTCTGAGTGCGTGCGGATCGACACAGGATGGCAACATCGAAATGAACGAGTCCATGACCCAAGACGAGGCCGCCACAAAGGTCCAAGAACACATCGACGGTACTCTCACCGCACTTCCTGACGAAGCCGAACTCGAGACGAGGCGCGGTACCCTCTTCGCTGCCTGTGACGACCCTACAGACGGTGGGTCGAGGGACCGGGTCACGGTCAGTGAAACCTTCTGGGTTCGCGGACTGCGGGTCGAGGACAACGAGACAAACGTCGACCTGATACTCGAGTACTGGAACAGCAACGGCTACGAGGTCGTGCGGGACAGACGACCAGAGAAGACATCGATCTCGGTTAATCACGCTGAGGACGCCTTCAGCGTTTCCGTGCGTATAAGCGATGATGGAAGTTTCTCTCTCGCTGCCAGTTCCCCTTGTGTGTGGCCCGAGGGCACACCGAACTCCTGAGGGTGAATGCGTTCGGCTCGGAACGATCTCCCGGCAGGGCACACGTGTCATCAACTTCCCATACCTCTTGCCCAAGGTGCCCCGCGCCCGTGTCAGCACTGGATCGAAGGCCCTGGAAGCACTTGACCAGGGGACCTTTGATCCGATGGCCCACCGCCCCCGGACATGAGGAAAACCCAGGCCAGGGCGGGTGAACCCGTATCCTCACCTGGGGTCGGTAGCCCTTGTGGGTCTCCTGGTGTGCTCGGCGGTACCGGCTACCGCACCGGGACCAAACCACTCACCGGCGCCGTTGTTCCGCGTAGCAAAGCGGCGGTGGCCTCGGCCGCTGCTTTGGCCACCTCGGGAAACACCGTCTGGTAGGTGTCCTGGGTGAAGTGGGTGGTGGAGTGGCCCAGCTCGGC
>NZ_ANBD01000138.1 GCF_000341005.1 Nocardiopsis alkaliphila YIM 80379
CGGAGCCCGTGCAACGTGAGCGGCGGCAACCCGGCCGCCCGTGCGATGCGGGCGAACCAGTCACTGACGTGCGAGGGGTGCCACCCCTGCCCGTCCTGTCGGGTGAACACCAAACCCGAATCCGCCCACTCAGCCCCTGCCTGGAGCCGGGCCTGGTTCTGGAACTTCTTCCACCCCCGCAACACCTTCACCGTGTCGGCCTCCAAGGTGATGGTGCGCTGACCCGCCTCACTCTTCGGGGTCGAAGTGAACGTTTGCCAGGACAGCTGCACCACCTGGGTACGGATATCGGCCTCAGCATCCGTCAACCGGGTGTTGGACCAGGGCAGACCGACCGCTTCACCTCGACGCAACCCTTTGACGACGAGGTGGAACAGCGGGTGCAACCACTCTTGCTGGTGCCGCCCCGCCTACAGCGGGATTTCCGCGATCGTGAGGCCCAAATCGCGGATCATGACCTCGCTGAGCTGTCGGAGCTGGATCTCGGTCACCTTCGCGCCGTGGAGCGAGGCCAGCCCGGACAGGTTCGACAGGTCGCTGCCGCGCAGGTCGGCGCCGGACATCTTGGTGTTCTTGATGTCCGCGGCGAAGGTGCAGTCGTCGAAGACCGCATCGCGCAGGTCGCTTCCGATGATCTCGGCTTCCTTGAAGGAGCAACCGACGAACGCCACATCACCGGTGACCTTGACCTGCTCCCAGCTGGCATAGTCGAACTGGCAACCCTCGAAGAGCACATCGGTCATCGAAACGCGCGCCAGTGACACCCCCATCAACCGTGAGCCCGTGAACCGGCACCGGCTCAGGGTGACATCCACCAGGCGGTGTGAGGTCAGGTCGAGGGAGGCGAAGTGGATGTTGGTGACCTTCTCCTCTTCCAGCGGGTTGGGGTAGGGCCAGGCGCGCACGGCAGGCTCGTCGTCGCTGGGCAGGAGCACTTTCGCGCCCCGGATCTCGGCGGTCTGCACAGGGTTCCCCTACTTCTTCCAGTTGTCCCACGTCGAACGGTTGTCCCAGGGGCCTCCGCCGACGTTGTCCCAGGTGTCGCGGTTATCGAACAGCCCTACCGGAGTCCTCGGTTGGAGTCGGTCGATCAGGTCGGCGGCCCGTTCGGATGCTTCAAGTCCGCTCAGAGTCGTCATCGGTCACACTCCCATCTTCTCGCCCAGGGCGCGGACGAGTTCCTGTTTGGCATTGCGGCAGTAGGTGGTTTCGGTAGTGGTGAAGCGGCCGGTTTCGAAGTATTTGTTGGAGGCTTGCCCGCCTTGGCAGAAGGTGAAGAACTCGCAGGTGCGGCGGCATTGGTGCACGCCGTTCAGGTGTTCGCGGACGTAGGCGGTGTGTGGGGCGCGGGTGAGGATGGTGGGCAGTTGCTCGTTCAGGACGTTGCCCAGGACGAAGTCGTCGTAGTGGGCGTTTTTGACGCCGAGTAGTTCTGGGGAGAGCACGACCACGTCGCCGTTGGTACCGATGGTGGGGATGGGGTCGATCAGGACGGTTTCCCACCGGTCTTTGCGTCCGGCCCTGACGTCGGCCAGGTAGCCCAGGAGACGGTCGGCCTCGCGGACGCGGAGGGCGCTGCCGTTGTCGATGCGGTCGAACATCGTGCGCCAGAAGCGGCGGACGTGGTCGGGGTCGATGTCCTGGCGGGCGTCGTTGGCGCCTTCGAGTTCTTCGATGTTGAACCCGACGCTTTTGGCGCCCAGGCCCTCGAAGAAGTCGAGCAGGATGTGGGGGTGGGTGATGGTCTGTGCGGTCACGACGCAGATGGCGGTGAAGTCGATCCCGCGGGCTTGAAGGTGGGAGATGCCGCGTTCCACGCGGGAGAAGACCGGCTGGTTCGACCAATCCACTCTGGACAGATTCGCCGCCGCGGGGCCGTCGATGCTCACCCCGACTCGGAAGTCGTATCTGGTGAAGAAGTCGCACCAGGCGTCATCGATGAGGGTGGCGTTGGTCTGCACGCAGTGGCGGATCCGACCCTTCCGGCGCAGGGGCTCGAATGCCTCCACGAGGTCGCGGAAGTACTCGCGACGTGTGGTGAGGGGTTCGCCTCCGTGCCAGACCACGTCCACGACCTCGCTCGTGTTCTGTGACGTGATGCCGGCGGCGAGGGCTTGGGCGACCTCGATCGGCATCTCGGTACGGGTCTTGCGCTCGTGGACCGGCAGGTAGCAGTAGGAGCAGTTGAGGTTGCACAGCGTGGTGGGTTGCAGGATCACCGAGTGGAAGTGAGGGGCTATCACGGCACCTTCTCGCAAGAGGAAGTCAAGGGCGGGCAGGCCAGGCCGGTGGGGGCAGGTCAACGGCTATTGGGTGACCTGTGCGGTCTGGAGGGTGTGCGTCACGGCGTAGGTCGAACGCGTTTGCCAATAGCCGGCGTTGCGAACCTGCTGGCGCAGGCCTTCGATCGTGGGATCGGACAAGATCAGAGGACGAGAGCCTGCGCGGGCGAAGGCCCAAAAGCGGCGCGATCCCGGTCCCCACAGAACCACCCAGTCGGCTCCGAGGTGGTACTGGAGACGTTCGGCATCGGCGTACAAGCGCGTGTCGTCAGCGCGTGTCCAGGACATGAGGGGTCAGGTCCGTCTTGCTGGGCGGTCGATCTCGAACCACACGGTGGTGCGCCCGTTCTCCCGGAGGGTGCCCCACCGGCTCGCCTCGGCGGCGACCAGGTGCAGGCCGAACCCTCCCTCGGTGCACGCATCCAGCGGGCGTGGGCAGGGGAAGACGTGCTCGCCTTCGCGTGGGCCCTGGTCGGTGACCTTGACCTGGAATCGGTCGGGGAGCTTGAAGAGAGCCACCATGACCTCGCCGCCAGGTTCTCCGCTGCGGGTATGGCGCAAGGCGTTCGTGAAGAGCTCATCGGCCAACAGCACCAACGTCTCTGCCATGAGACCGATGGCGCCAGCCCGGGAGCGGATGCGGCGTCGCATCACCGCGGCCTGCTCCGGTTCTCCAGGCAGGATGACCGCTGCCGCCTGCTGCGGCTGGGCGGTGTTAGTGGCGATCGGGGTGTTCGCGCGCGGATCGCTCGTGCGCCGAGGAAGCCGTTGCACCGACTGGGCCTTGTGAGCGCGAAACCGGTCCACGTCCACCTCGATCACCTGTGCCACGCCGCCACCTCCCGCAGACCGAACAGAGGGTGTACGACCGGCCGGCCGAGCCGAGGGGCAGCCCCGCCCTGCTGAGCAGGGTGTTGGCCAAGGCGTGGCTGCTGAGGAATCAAGGCGGGAAGTGGTGAGCGCCCGGCGGGTCGGGAGCAGTGGGAGAGTGACATGCGGTGACCGTAAGACGCGGACGGCGCACGGTTCTGCAGCCGCAGGAGGGTAAAAGACCCGCAGGATTTTGCGGGTTGGCTCAGGCCACTCCGGCCCTGCTGGCCAGGGGGCGCAGTTCCGGGGTGGAGCGCCGGTGCTCCCTGCGCAGCAGTTCGGTCAGCACCCCGGCTGTTCCGGGGTGGTAGCGGATGAGTTCGGGGGCGAGCCGTTCGGCGTCCAGCAGGGTGTGGACCGCTGCGGCGTCCTGGC
>NZ_ANBD01000139.1 GCF_000341005.1 Nocardiopsis alkaliphila YIM 80379
ACCTCCAGGTCCTCCCCCGCTTCCACAGCGGTGCGGGCGTCACCGATCGCCACGGCGGTGCTGATGGTGTGGATGGCCACGTTCGTCGGACCGAAAGCGGTCCCGTGCAGGTTGTGGTCCCCGCCCAAACGGACCGCAGCACGACGGGCCTGGCGTAGGAAGCGCGGCACCGCCGCACGGTCGAACTCCGTGGCGGCGGCCGTGGCAGCGGCGAGGTGGAGCC
>NZ_ANBD01000140.1 GCF_000341005.1 Nocardiopsis alkaliphila YIM 80379
ACCGCTGTCAGCAGCGTTTGGTCTGCCCACTCGGCGGCTGACATGGCGCGGTCGGCGGCCTGCCAGGCCAGATCCTTCTCCCCGACTCGGCGCAGTAGGGCGGCGGTGGTGTTGTAGACCATGGCTCGGGCCGAGCACACGGCAGGCCGGTCTGATCCGGGGGTGTGCGCGGCGGCTTCGGCCTCGCGGATGAGCCGGGGCAGGCGGCGTCCGACCTCGTCGTAGCGGGCCGCTTGGTAGGCGGCATAGGTCTGGTGGGCCTGGACCGAGAGCGAGGCGGGGTCGATGCGGGGTTCGGTTCCGGTCTCGGCGACGATGGTTTCCAGGGTGGAGTAGCGCATCATGGCCCGCTCGATCGCGCGGGCGGCGTCGTAGCGCATGTCGGTGACCGCCTCGGTTTCGGTTCCGGTCAGCTCGGTCAGGTCCAGGCGCAGGATACGGGCCAGGCGCAGGATACGGGCCAGGCGGGTGAGGATCTCGTGGGAGTCCACCGACAGGATGCCGCGTTCGACCTGCGAGAGCCAGGACTCGGAGCGTCCCACGAGTCCGGCGAGCACGCTCTGGGAGTAGCCGTGCCGTCGTCGGGCACGTTTGATCGTCTGGCCTCGAGTGGCGGGGTCCACGCTGTGCCTTTCGGTCAGAGGCTGTTGACGGTGTCGATGACCTGCTGCCAGGAGGGCAGACGGTTCTCATAGGGGGCGTCAGGGTCGTGCAGGACGGTGACCGGTTCCATCGCGCGCAGCGTTTCCAGGGAGTGGGTGAAGGCCGGGTGGGTGGCGAGTTGGGGTTTGCAGTGCGGCACCACCACGGTGGGTACCCCGTATCCGACCATCTCGCACAGCAGAGCGATCGCGAAGTTGTCCGCCAGCCCCTGGGCGAACTTGTTCGTGGAGTTGAAGGTCAGCGGACAGGCCAACACCGCGTCAGCAGGAGGAAGGGGCTTGCCCTGCCCGGGCATCCGGAACGCCACGCGCACCGGTTCGCCCGTCAGGTCCGCCAACTGGTCCTGATCGTGGAAGTCTGTGCCTGTGGGGGTGGACAACACAGTCACGTGCCAGCCGTGGCTGTGCAGGGCCTGAACGAGCTCGACCACCCCTTCCGGTGCGGGGGCTCCGGACAACACCAGATACAGGGTTCTCGACATGAGCCAGAGTCTAGAGGCGGCCCACGCTGACAAGCCGCCGCTTCTCGATCCTCAGACGAGGGGCGGTGGAGAGTGACGGGAGGCGATCCCGGCACACTCCACGGCCTCCATCAGACCCGGCACGAAACAACCTGTTCAACATCCTCGACTCTCGGGGCGCGGTTTCCACCACCGAACGTGCCGACGCGTTCAAGACCATGCGCGGCCTGGCACGCAAAATCGCCTCCCTGTGGATCGACAAGCGCGCCGAGCTCGGCCACCCCCTTCTCAACGCCTTCCCGCACGCCCCGGACAAGGCCACGGCCGCACCGACTGTCGAACCCGCACCGCCGCAGACGACCGGGCACACCCGTCGACACCTGTCCACCGAACCGAAGCAACATCGGGTCAGGACGAGGTCGTTGCTTCAACGAGTTACACCACCACCTGCTGCTCCAGGTTCAGCGCAGACCCGCTCCCGTCGGTTGCGAGGGGCGTTTCCGGTGCGGAACACGGGCGGCCGCGCCCCTCCTGCCGGACGCGGCCGCCGTGTATCGGCCCCTGGTTCACGGTCGGCTCAAGCGAAACCGCGATCGTCCATGGCGACAGCATGCAGCACCTGAGTCTCCTCGGCGGGCATGTACTGCTCCGGGATCGGTGTCTCCGTGGTCACCGTGCGCACCACTTCCTTCGGAAAGGCGTCCTCGCGCAACAGGTCGGTGATCAGCTGGTCGATCAACTCCTTGGTCACGTGCGGCATGGTGAACAGGTGGGCGTAGGTCTTCACCCGTGATCCTCCGGCCGGAACGGTGACCGTGGCCAGGGAGTACTTCTTGATGATGCTCTCGTTCGGCGCTCGAAAACGGACGCTGAGCGAGTGCTCGGTCAGCTCGCACTCCACGGAGGCTTCCTGCCGTTCCTTCAGTTTCGGCTCGACGTCCTCCTTCAGGCGCTTCGAGGTGTACGTGGCCATCTCGTGACAGCTCTTGGCCATCTGGGTCTGTTCGTCGTGGGAGTGCTTGGCGAAGAAGTTCCACAGCACCGCCGCGGAGAAACCGTTGCGCGAACCGGCGAAGGTGGTGTCGGGAGAACCAACGTACTCCGCCATGGGCGGCGGCTGAAGCTGGAGCTTTCGCCGGGTCATGAACACCCCGCATGGCCAGGGGCAGCCGGGGTACTTGTGCCCACTGGCCACGATCGAGCTCACCCCCGGCTTCGGCAGCCGGAAATCGAACTTCGGAACCGTGATGCCCGCCTTCTGAAGGAACGGGATGTAGTTGGCGCCCAGCGCTCCGTCGACGTGGATCCAGAATCCGTCACGCTTGATCACCTCCTCCTTCCCTCCGCTTTTGACCGTGAACTCGCGCTCGTACAGGTTCCGCTTGTGGAACACCCCACCCAGCTTCTCGACTGCCGCCTTGACGTCGTCGTAGGCCCCCTTGAACGTGGTGCCCAGGTTGAGCACGATCACCACCGGGTGACCCTTGCCCGCGAAGTAGTCCACCGCCGCCGTGAGTTTGTCGAGGTCGATACTGCCATCGCCGTGGGAGGGCACCTCGGTCGGCCAGGTCCGAGTGCCCATGGTCTTCATGGCGTCGGCTTGATAGCCTCGGGTCGGGTCGTTGCCCATCTCTCCGAAGGTCGGGATACCGAGCGTGTGTGCGCTTTTGGCGATCGAGTAGTGGGAGTCCTGGGAGAAGAAGATCACCGGCTCGGTGGCGTTCTGCTCGTGTTCGGGCGGCTCCGCCTGTGCCATGGCCAGCTGCATGATGTGGCTGTCGTCCGTCTTCGGTTCCAGTAGCAGGTGTTTGCCGGACACGTAGTCGCGTGCGTTGAGCAGGCCGTAGATGTTGCCCTCCGAGGAGCCCATGCTCAGCACGTAGCCCCACGCGCTCTCTGGGTCCTTCTCGTCGTGGGGCTTGAGTCCCCACAGGTCCGCGTAGTAGGCGAGCACCGCGCGTTCCATGTGCTTGGTGTGTGTGCGCAGGTTGCCGTCCTTGAAGGGATCGCCGATGTTGTTGGTGTGCACGCCGAGCAGCTTCACCAGGTCGGAGCTGACGTCGCTGAGCCTCTGGTTGACCTGGTAGCCAAGGAAGTGCTGCTGTTGGTAGTCCAGGTAGGCCTGGAACTCGTCCAAGACCCGGGTACGCTGATCGCCGAGCCCGCCGGGTTCGAGCTTGAACCTCGCCTCGTCCAGCTCAGGTGGTGCTTGGGCCGTGCGATCCTCGGCGGTGGTGGGCGGGGTGGAAGTCGAGGGCGTCATCTGCCGGGTGAGGGACGTGTCCGTGGCGTCGTCCATGTCTTCTCCATGACGGTGGGTACCAGAGGCGTGGTCGGCGGAGGCATCCGCCGACCATGTTCATTGCCCCGATGGAGCACGGCCTCACCCACACCGGTAGTTACTATGTGTAATTTATTGACAACCTCATGCCATTATTTGTGTGCGGACACTGTGGCCCTCTCACCCGGTGAGCGTCCCGGCTCCGTGCTGTCTCAGCCCTCAGCAAGATCGAGGGCGTGCTCTTCGGCACCCCGGCGCACACCTGACTGTTCGAACGGATGGTGCGCCGGGTGCTCACCGGTCTCATCGACACCCCCGACCCACCCACGGTCACGCTCGGCTCGTCGGGCGTCTGCCTCCGGCGGCACCCCTCCTTGAGGCGGGCGCGGCGTGCCCGGCGACCCCCTCCGTCGCCCGTGGAGATGATGAGGCCTCGTTCTGAGTGTGGGTATCGCGGTGGCTCCCGCTTGGGGCGGACCATTCATCCGGTGACACATCTGGCGTCGTCACCACAGGTGGTCGACGCGCCCGTGTCCGAACCGGCGCCCTGGCGGCGCTCCAGCAGGACGATGTCGCGCCAACGTCCGTGGTGCTGGGCGATGCGCTCACGTACGCCCACGGTGCGAAAACCCGCCTGGTGGTGCAAGGACAGACTGGCGCGGTTCTCCGGGAAGATCGAGGTCTGGAGCGTCCATAGCCCGCCGGCGTCGGCTTCGGTGACCTGTCGGTAGAGCAGGGCCTTGCCCACACCTCGTCCTCGCGCTCCCTCGGCGACGTACACCGACGTCTCGGCCACACCGGCGTAGACCTTGCGGGTGGAGACCGTCGAAGCCGCGGCCCAACCGACCACCTCTCCGTCGGCCTCGGCGACCCAGCGGTGTCCACTGATCCACTTGTTCTTCAAAGCCTCGGTGTCGGGAGTCTCGGTCTCGAAGGTGGCCTGGCCGGTGGCGATGCCCTGGGCATAGATCTCTCGGACCACCTCCAGGTCCGTGTCGGTCATGGCACGGGTGGTGACGTCCGCGGGCAGGTCGGTGGGGCAGCACGGTCGCGTGTTGAGTACTCCCATCACCACGTCCGCGGCGTGGGGCAGGCCGCTGCAGCATTCGGGGTTGACGGCGACCCGGGTGGAGGTGCCCACCTTGGTGAGGGTCACGAATCCCACGTCGGCGAGTTTGCGCAGGTGGTGGGAGACGGTGGGTTGGCGAACGCCCACCATCTCCGCCAATTCCCCCACGCTGACCGAGCCGGGGGTGGTGGCGATGGCGTGGAGTAGACGCACTCGCATCGGTTCGGCCAGGCAAGCGAACCAGGCGGCGTAGGTCTCGGCGTCGGCCGAAGGAAGTGAGCGTTCGGTGTGTTCGAGCGGCACAAAGGTCATGTCCTCATTATCGACGACGGTCTATGGTTGCGTCCATCGACGAGCATCGATAGAGTCCTCTTTCATAGATGATGATCAATGAAAGAGGTGAGTCATGGTCGACGAGCGTCCCGTGATGGTGATCGGAGCCGGGCCCGTAGGGTTGGCGGCGGCAGCGGAATTGCTGGCACGCGACCTTCCGGTCCTGGTCTTGGAGAAGGGCGACCGAGCCGGGGCGGCGGTGTCCGAGTGGGGGCACGTGCGGCTGTTCTCGATGTGGCGCGACCTGATCGACCCGGCGGCGGAGAAGCTGCTCGTCACCACCGGCTGGCAGCGCCCGAACGACGACGACTACCCGACCGGCCGCGAGTGGATCGACTCCTACCTGGCCCCATTGGCCCACGCCCTCGGCGATCGGGTCCGCTTCGGCACCGAAGTGACCGGGGTGAGCCGTCTGGGCCGGGACCGGGTCGTGGACACCGGACGCGCCGAGCAACCCTTCACCGTGCGTGTGCGTACCCGTGACGGCCAGGAACGGCTGTTGGCCCGCGCGGTCGTGGACGCCTCCGGCACCTGGGGCTCACCCAATCCGGTGGGCGGTGACGGCCTGCCCACGCTGGGTGAAACCACTGCGGCCGAGCGGATCTCCTACCGGATCCCCGACCTGAGCGAAGAGGAAACCCGGGTCCGTCATATCGGCCGAACCACCGCCGTGGTCGGACGCGGTCACTCTGCGCTGACCACGCTGGTGGCCCTGGCCGAGCCGGCCCCACAGAGCCCGGGGACGAAAGTGGTGTGGGTACTGCGTCGCGGCGAGGTCGGGGACGCCTTCGGTGGGGGCGCGGCCGACCAGCTCGCCGAACGAGGAGCCCTCGGCCGGCGAGCCCGTGCGGCCGTCGAGGCGGGCCACGTCGAGGTGGTGACCGGCTTCCGTACCGCCCAGATACGGTCGGTGGACGGCCGCCTGCTCCTGGTGGACGATGCCGGCCGGGAACTGGAGCCTGTGGACGAGGTCGTGGCTCTGACCGGATTCCGGCCCGACCTGTCCTTCTTGTCCGAGGTGCGTCTGGACTTGGACCCCACGCTCCAGGCACCGGTGGAGCTGGCCCCGCTCATCGACCCCAACCAGCACTCGTGTGGCACCGTCTACCCGCACGGCGCTACCGAGCTCTCGCACCCCGAGGAAGGGTTCTTCCTGGCGGGAATGAAGTCCTACGGGCGCGCGCCGACGTTCCTGGCACTGACCGGATATGAGCAGGTGCGCAGTATCGCCGCGTATTTGGCCGGAGACGAGGAGGGTGCGGCCCGTGTGGAGTTGGTGCTGCCCGAGAGCGGAGTGTGCGGCGGCGCGGGGGCCTTCGACGACCCCACCCAGGTCAAGGCCGACACCGCCGGTTGCTGCGGCCCCGCCCCCAAAGCCCTAGAGGAGCCCGCCGCGGAACAGGGCGGTCGCTACGGTGGCCCGGCCGAATCCGAACCACCACTCCTCCCCCTCGGTGACGTCTCCACGGAATCCACTGAAGAGGCGATCCCGGCCACTGAAAGCGATTGCTGCTCCGGCCCTGCTCAACAGGTCGAGTCGGGTGGGCCAGGCCGGGTTTCGTGACACCTGCGTTCGGACGGGTCCCTGGCGCGTCCACCTCCACGATGGTCGGGGCGCGCCCGGGCCTTGGAGAACACTCCAGGCCATCGCGGTAGTGACGGACATGGCACGAGGCACCCTCCCCCTACACCACCGCCGTCTCCGACCGCTGGGACATCACGCACTACGCCACCTTCAACGTCGTCATGCACACCCCGCTCATGCAGGTCATCACGGTCGCTGCTTGGGCGGGCGCGGCACCGGCCGGACGTTGGACGGGTACCGGCGGTGTTCGTAGCGCTGGAGGTACTGGCGATTCTCGGTGCGAGTGGCCAGGGAGTTCGGACCTTTGAGGAGCGCGGCCAGAGGGGAGGGGCGGCTGCGCGATGGCGGGCTCTCCTCCTGAAGCGGTCCCCTACCGGCGCTCGGCAAGGAAGCGTTTACGCCAGGCCAGGGAGACGTACACCAACGCGACCAGGATCGGGACCTCGATGAGTGGCCCCACCACCCCGGCCAGGGCCTGGCCGGAAGTGATCCCGAAGGTGGCGATGGCCACGGCGATGGCCAGCTCGAAGTTGTTGCCCGCCGCGGTGAAGGCCAACGTGGTGGTGCGGTCGTAGTCCATCCCGATCGCCTTGGCGAAGGCGAACGTGCCGAACCACATGAGGACGAAATAGGCCAAAAGCGGAACAGCGATACGCGCCACGTCCAGCGGTTGACTGGTGATCCGCTCTCCTTGGAGGGCGAAGAGCAGCACGATGGTGAACAGCAGCCCGTACAGCGCCCACGGGCCGATCCGGGGCAGGAAGGCCGACTCGTAACGTTGGCGGCCCATCCTTTTCTCACCGAACGTGCGGGTGAGGAACCCGGCGGCCAGCGGGATACCGAGGAAGATCACCACGTTCAGGGCGATCAGCCAGGGGGACACGTCCAGTCCGCCGGTGTCCAGGCCCAGCCGGCCGGGCAGCAGGTCCAGGTAGAACCAGCCCAGCACCCCGAAGAGCAGGACCTGGAAGAGGGAGTTGAGCGCCACCAGCACGGCGGCGGCCTCACGGTGCCCGCCGGCCAGGTCGTTCCAGATGATGATCATGGCGATACAGCGGGCCAGACCGACGATGATCAATCCGGTGCGGTACTCGGGCAGGTCGGCCAGGAAGATCCAGGCCAGTGCGAACATCACGGCCGGTCCGACGAGCCAGTTGATCACCAGGGAGGAGATCAGCAGGCGCCGGTCACCGGTGACGGTGTCCAAGTGGTCGTAGCGAACCTTGGCCAGCACCGGGTACATCATGACCAGCAGGCCCAGGGCGATGGGCAGGGAGATCCCGCCGATCTCCAGGGCGGCCAGGAGTTCGTTCAGACCGGGGACCAGTCGTCCCAGGCCCAGGCCGACGGCCATGGCGAGCAGGATCCACACCGCCAGGAACCGGTCCAGGATGGACATCCGTGTCGCGACGGAAGGCCCGAGGAGCGTTGTGTCCTGAAGGCCGCTCATCAGCAGGGCCTCCGGTTCTGGGCGACGTTCGTGGAACGGGCGGTGGCGGCCAGACCGGCCAACCCCTCGGAGAGGGACTCCAGGACTTCGGGACACAGCCGATAGTAGGTGTAGCGCCCACAGGGTTCGGTCTCCACCACTCCCGCCTCGCGCAGCAGTCGCAGGTGGTTGGACAGATTGGTCTGGCGGGCCCCGGTCTCCTCCATCAGATGAGTGGTGCACAAGGTCTCGTGAGCGAGCAGGGACACGATCCGCATCCGAAGCGGATCGGCCAGAACCTTCATCACATCAACATCGACTGATATCAGCATGCACTGATATTATCTCATCGACCGATGCCTATGAGATGCCCAACGGCCGCTCCCCGCGCAGAGGAATCCCACGCATGACCACATCTGACCCATCGCCGCCCTTGCACGAAAACGCCACCTTGGGAGCCGCCCGCAGCCAGGGCCGTGTGGTCGCTCCGGTCTGCGACGACGCATGCCCGGTCGCCCCTGGGCGCCGCCATCTCGATTGAGGCACGGCCGACCCCCACGGAGCCTCGCTCACCGAACCGGGTCGAATCCGCGACGCCATCGACGCACACCTTCGCGACCTCCTGGCCTTTTCGGCCTCGCCCCCATCACCAGCGAAACGAAGTAGAGGTATTCCTCATGACCGAGAACGACAAGCCGTCCGTCCTGTTCGTGTGCGTGCACAACGCCGGACGTTCCCAGATGGCCGCCGCCTGGCTGCGCCACCTCGCTCAAGGGCGGGTCCAGGTCCGTTCAGCGGGCTCCGCGCCTGCGGACACGCTCAACCCGGCGGTGGTCGAGGCCATGGCCGAGGTGGGAATCGACATCACAGATCAGAGCCCCAAGACCCTCACCGCCGACGCGGTCGAGGCCTCCGACGTGTGCGTGACCATGGGTTGCGGCGACACCTGCCCGATCTTTCCCGGCAAGCGCTACCTGGATTGGGAACTCCCCGACCCCGCTGGACAGGGCGTGGCGGCCGTCCGCCCCATCCGCGATGAGATCAAGAAGCGGATCGAGGGACTGATCGATGAGCTCAGCCCTCGCCAAGATGCTTAGCGTCTCCTGAATCCGATCTCGACGAGGAACATGGGCGGGCCGAGGTGCGCCCTTATGGACCGGGAACACGCACCGACCGGCCCGACCGATGTTCGGTCGGTGACCACGGTTCACGGCCGGACACGAGGCCACACCCCCTTCTGTGTCCATGCCGCCGCACGAGGCCACGAACGGCCTGCCCCTGCCTCTGTTCAGAGTGACCTGGTTCCTCTCATGGTTCCGGCCACGGCTACGGAACGAGCCGATCCCGGCGACGTCGTCTCCGGGCACCGGGCCCTTCCAAGCGGTTGCACTCCTTGGAGTGGTTCTTCGGGCTTCGCTACCGGATACGGGTAAATCCGCAGGAAATAGAGGTCATAGGAGGTTGGGATCTTCTCCTGGGCTACAAACGTTTGCATTACCCCCCTTGACACGGAAAGCGCTTTCTCTACTCTCGGGAAGTGAACGCGCGCGTCAATGTTCACCCCCGGTCAACGCTTTCTCCTTCTCGAGGAAAGGTAAGCAGTGAGACGATCCATCGCGCGTCGACTCGTGTCGACACTGGCCACCGCGGCCATGCTCGCGGCCGGCCTGACCCTGCCGGTGTCCCCCGCATCGGCGCATACCGGTTCCGCCACGGGTTACGCCACCCAGAACGGCGGTACCACCGGCGGTACGGGCGGTCAGACCGTACGGGCCACGACCGGAACCCAGATCCACCAGGCTCTGTGCGAGCGGCCCGACACCAGCACTCCGATCATCATCCAGGTCGAAGGAACCATCCATCACGGCAACACCTCCAAGGTGTCGGGTCCCGGTTGCGACACCGCCGACGACGTGATCGAGCTCAAGAAGATCAGCAACGTCACGATCGTCGGCACCGGCAGCGGAGCCGTGTTCGACCAGCTGGGCATCCACGTCCGGGAGTCCAGCAACATCATCATCCAGAACGTGACCGTGCGGAACGTCAAGAAATCCGGTTCGCCCACGTCCAACGGTGGTGACGCCATCGGCATGGAGAAGGACGTCCGCAACGTCTGGGTCGATCACGTCACCCTGGAGGCGTCGGGTGGGGAATCGGAGGGCTACGACGCCCTCTTCGACCTGAAGAACAACACCCGCTACGTCACCCTCTCCTACAGCATCCTGCGCGACTCCGGCCGGGGCGGCCTGGTCGGATCCAGCGAAAGCGACCTCTCCAACGGCTACATCACCTACCACCACAACCTGTACGAGAACATCGACTCGCGTGCTCCCCTGCTGCGCGGCGGCATCGGGCACATGTACAACAACCACTACGTGGACCTGCACAAGTCCGGCATCAACTCTCGTGCCGGGGCCCGAGCGAAGGTGGAGAACAACTACTTCAAGGACTCCAAGGACGTCCTGGGCACCTTCTACACCAACGAGAGGGGCTCCTGGGAGGTCAGCGGCAACATCTACGACAACGTGACCTGGTCCGGCCAGGGCGACAAGAACTACCCCGCCGGCCCCGACCCGCGCTCCACCACCTCGGTGAGCATTCCGTACTCCTACCTGCTCGACGACGCCGGCTGTCTGCCCGAGGTACTGAGCCGAACCGCCGGTGCGGGCACGGGCAACCGAGTCTCGGATGGTGACTGCCAAGCGGACGACCCGACCGACCCGGACCCGACCGACCCGGACCCGACCGATCCTCCCGTGGGGACCAACCTCAGCCTCGGGGCCGGAGCCGACGGCTCCAGCAAGGCGAGCGGAACCAGTTACGGAGACGTCATCGACGGCGACACGAACACCTACTGGTCACCGAACGGCTCGACCGGCCGCATCTCGGTCAAGTGGGGTTCCAGCACCACGGTGTCCACGATCAACATCCGTGAGGCGGCCGGGGCCGAGGGCAACATCGGATCCTGGCGGGTCGTCGACCACGACGCCGGTACCACCCTGGCCACCGGTAGTGGGGCGGGGGTCATCACCTTCGCTCCGAGGACACTGCGAAAGATCAACTTCGAGATCACGAGCTCGAACGGCACTCCACGCGTCGCCGAGTTCGAGACCTACGCCGGCGCGCCGTAGAGCCACCGAGGTCGGGTTCCGACTCGACAGAGGATCCGCCATCGGCGGCGAGGTCGATCCGCAACCGATCCGGCCGTCGATACCGAGTCCGCCCGGTCCGCCCGAACGAACCGGGCGGACCGGGCCGCTCCGTCGTCATGACCCGGCGGCCACCACGGTGTCCCTGGTCTGCTCGACGATGGCCTCGCGGCCCTCTTCGAGCTCGGCGCCGGTGATGCCCTCCTCCGTCTCGGACATCAACGGTGGAGTGTGCACGTGAGCGGCGAGGGCGGCGGCCCGCTCGGTGGCCTCACGCAGCGGGGTGTCGCGATAGGCGGCCTCGTTGGAGAGATGGTTGCCTGTGCTCCCCCATCTGGTCTGGGATCCAGGGGCCTACGAACGTCGGTGTCGGGAGTGGTCGAATTCGACCAAAGTCCAGGGCGCGACTCGCTCAGCCCAGGTCCCGGGCCTTTCGTTCGGAAGCCCCCGGGATCGGCCCCAGGACCATGGTCCTGCTCCCGTCAGTTGCACCGCGCATCGATGTACTCCTGAAAGTTCGGAAATTCCTCCTGGGCCCGTCGAAGGATCTCTGCCGGAACGCGACACGCGTCCGGGGCGTGCCGCCGAGCGATCTCCCATGTCCGGGGATCGGGCTCGTTCGAAGGCTCACTCCATCCCATGACCTCATGGGGCCCATACCCCTGAGCCACCAACCACAGGAACGCTCCGACGTCGGTGCTCATGACCGCGAGTTCCCCCTCGGACCCGAGGAAGACCACCGGCTGCTCCATCAAGGGTCGTCCCCGTCGAACCAACCACAGGCCGACATAGCCACCCGCGCCCTCCATGCCGAAGAAGCGGAACTCACCTCCGTCGACCTCCTTGTTCCCGGTCCACAGCCGGTACCAGTGCGCGGTCTCGTCCGGATGCTCGAACGCCTCGTACATCTCCAAGTCCATCTTCTGGACGTCACGGGTCTTCGCGAGGTCTTCCAGCATGGGCGGAAATGAGAGATCGGTCATGAGCGCAGACTAGGAATCTCCACCGACATTTCACCCACGGGCGAGAAATCGCCCGGGTCGGACCACACGATGGCGCTCTCGGACATGCCTCCACGGCTCAACGACCACGCCCCGTACGGTCCGGGCTCGTGTGCGTTCATCACCGACGCCGAGCCGGCACAGCGCGTCCGCGACCGCCTCGACGGGAGGGGCTCGTCAGCGAAGGGCCCAGCCGAGCCACACGTGTGAGGGGAGCGTGCCGGGGCCTCGACGACCGTTCACGCGACGACGCTCGGCCGGCAGGTCCCGGTCGAGCGTCGTGTTCAGCCGCCCGAGGGGAGCGACCGACCTTCGGTGTCCTATGAACCCCGGGGTCCGAGATGGTGACCGGATCCCAGTGGTGACCCCCGCGAAGGCCTCCGGGTCAGCTCGGTTGCTGCTCGGTCGCATCGCCACCGCGCAGCTTGGTGCCCACGTCGAGGGTGGCACGCTCCTGCGCGAGCATCCGCAGTGCCTCTTCCCGGGAGACGCGGGTGCGCGGAGTGACCAGGCTGACGATCACGCCCGACATCAGGGCCACCAGGAGCGAGGGGATCACGGCGTTGCCCCAGAACGCGGTGAACGACTCCACGTTGTTGACGACCAGGGCCGCCACCGAACCACCGAGCATCGAGGCGATCCCGCCCTGCCACGTGGCTCGTGGCCAGAACTTGCCGAGGAGGGACGCCACCAGCAGACCGGTGAGCACGGTGGAGATCATGAGGGTGATGTAGTCGATGATGGTCGTGGCCATCAGGGCGAACACCAGGGACAACACCAGTACCGCGGCCAAGGCCCAGCGGGAGTTGCGTACGAGGTTCTCGGCCTTGGGGAGCTTACCGGTGACCAACTGGGAGACGTCGCGCATCAGAATGGTCACGCCGACGATGGCGTCGGAGTCACCAGAGGACATCGTCGCGGACAGGCCCGCGACCAGGAGGAAGGCGCCGACCCACAGCGGGAACAGTGTGGTCGCCAGATAGGGGAAGGCCATGTCCGGGTTCTCCAGACCGGGCGCCAGAACACTGGCCGACATTCCGGCGATCGCCGGAAGGGCCGCGAACACGGCGAAGAGCACCCCGGCGAGCAGGAAGCTGCGCCGTACGGTCCGGACGTTGGACGCGGAGTAGATCCGCTGCCGGTAGGACGGGGTGGCCAGTACACCCACGGCGATGACCAACGCCAAGGACAGCGCGGGAACCGGGCCCAGGGCTTGGACACCCAACATGGAGGCGGCCTCGTCGGTGACACCGTCGTGCATGCCACCGAGCCCACCGACGGTCACCAGGGAGAGCACCGCGAGGATGGTGAACCCGAGGAACAGGATGGTGCCCTGGATGGCGTCGGTGATGACCACCGCCAGGTAACCGCCGACCACGGTGTAGACGCCGAAGCCGAGGGCGATGACGATCTTGGCCATGTCCGCGTCCATTCCGGTGAGGAAGGACAGGTACATCGCGCCGCCCATGATGTGCGCGCCCAGCCATCCCACGGAGGCCAGGAACAGCAGCACGGCCACCACGCTCTTCACCGCGCGGCTGGCTCCGTAGTAGTAGCTCATCTCCTCGGCGAAGGTCATGAAGCCGTGCTTGCGCACGTCGGAGAAGAGCCACAGCAGCAGGAAGATGCCCGCGGCACCACCGATCCCGTACAGCATTCCGGCCCAGCCGTTCTGGTAGGCGAAGCCCACCGCGCCCAGACTGGAACCGGTACCGACCAGGGTGGCCAGGGTGCTCCCCATCACCAGGGGGGTGCCGAGCTTGCGTCCTGCGAGCAGGAAGTCCTCGCCGTTGCTGGTGCGTCGGGCCACCCACCAGCTGATGCCCAACATGAAGAGGACGGCGACGAGCAGGGCCACGATGTAGCCCATGTTGGTTTCGATCATGATCACGTCTCCAAGAGTGATGGGGGATGACGGCCGCGGTCCGAGGGGAGAGGGCCTGGGACCGAGCGGAAGGAGCGGGAGGGTGCGCGGCGTGGTGTGGGCCGGGCACCCTCCCGGATGGCGCGACCGGCCCTACTCGGCCGGCTTGTACAGCACCGCGTCGACCTCGATGAGGAATCCGGGCAGGTCGGCCTGGATGGTGGTACGCACCGGTGGTTCGTCGCCGAAGTACTCCGCGAACACCTCGTTCATCGCCTGGAAGTCGGCCAGGTCGCGCAGGTAGACCCTGGCCTGGACGGCGTCGGTCAGGTCGGCGCCCGCGGCCTTGGCCACGGCTGCGAGGTTGTCGAAGGTCGCGCGGGCCTGTTCGTCGAAGGACCCCTCCACCAGGGAGCGGTCGGTACGGTGCGGGGTCGCGCCGGCGAGGTGGATGTGGTCTCCGGCGATGACCGCCTGGGAGTACGGGCCACCGGGCGGAGCGGCGTCCGGGGTGGCGACGATCTGCTTCTTCTTGCTCATGGGTCTTCCTCTGCTTTCGGTACGCCGGTCGATCGGCGCGGTCAGAACAGGGTGCGGACCGCGTCCACGACCCGATGTTCGGAGTCGAGCACCGGGATCAGTGGCCACTTGTCGAACACCGTGCACGGATGGGACAAACCCAGTTCGACCACGTCCCCGACCTCGGGGGCGGTCTCACCGGTGCCGGTGAACTCCAGGAATCCGTGGTGGTCGTTGAGTTCGACGACGCGTGTGGTCTCGCCCAGCGGGGTCCTGCGTTCCCCCTTCCACAGTGCGCGGGGGACGGGGAGATCGATGTCGAACGACACGTCGCGTTTACCGACGCCCAGCAGCGCCCGCCCCGGCTCGGGGCGGGACAACACCCGCGCGTAGCAACTGAGGGCGGGCCGTAGGGGGTCGGCGTCGGCGGAGGAGCGCAGGGGTGAGGCGCGCTCCATGAACAGGTCGTCGTGGGTGAGGTAGCAGCCCGAACGGACGATTCTGCGGATCGGGAGCGACAGCCCGGGCGGTTCGGCGAGTGCGTCGGCGACCAGGTCGGGGTAGCTGCTGCCGCCCGCGGTGACGATCACCTCCGAAGCCCCGGAGAACAGGCCCTCGGCGTCGGCGCGCCGTGCGAAGTCGAACAGGCGGTCGAGCCAGCCGCGTACCCGGGTGGGCGAGTCGTCGTCCCTGCGTTGTGGGAAGACCCCCTCGAAGGCCTCGACCCCGGTCAGGGCGAGTCGTTCACCGGCGGCCACCGTCCGGGCGAGCGCCAGTGCCTCCTCCATGTCACGTACCCCGGTGCGCCGTCCCTGGACCCCCAACTCCAGCAGGACCGGCAGGGGCCGTGCCGCGTCGGCCAAGGCGGATTCCATGATCCGGACCCCCGTTTGGGAGTCCACCAGACACAGGATCTGGAAGTCCGGGTCGGCCAGGGCGTCCCGGATCCAGGCGAGCTGGTTCTCCTCCACGACCTCGTTGGCGATGAGTACGCGTGGAACACCAAAGGAGCGCATCACGCGGGCCTGGGCGACGGTGGCCACGGTCAGGCCCCAGGCGCCGTGTTCCAACTGCGCCGACCACAGGTGCGGTGACATGGTGGTCTTGGCGTGGGGGGCCAGGTCGAGCCCTCGGTCGGCGCACCAGCGCGCGAAGCGTTCCAGGTTGTGTCGCAGGGCGGACTCGTCCAGGGTGACGGCGGGCAGCCACAGGTCGCGTAGGTGCAGTCCGGCGGCGCGGACCCGCGCGGCCGTGGTGGGACTCTCGGGAAGGGAACGGGCCTCGACCGGGAGCGTGTCCAGTGCGGCCAGTGCCTCGGCGGGCAGTCCTTCTCCAGCGGTGGGAGAGACGGGGTGCGAAGGGTGGTCGGTCAACGTGGCGCTCCCTGCTGCTTCGGTCCCGCCGCGGGTTCGGGGCGGGGAAAGTGTTCGTCGAAGTCCTCGGGTCGGTCCAGGTGTCGGACCGAGGTTCGTACCTGTTCGCGGCGGTCGGCCTCGGCCCGCCGTTGGGCGTCGCTGAGCGGTACCCACACGGGCGGGGGTTCGGCGGCACGGGGCGAGAGCAGACGTCCGGAGGCGTAGGTCGCGGTGTTGTCGAGGCGCAGCGGAGCCTGGCGCACTCCTCCGTGCACGTCGATGGTGGGAAAGGAGCCCTTCTCCACGGAGAAGACGGCGATGTCGGCGGTGGCTCCGACCTCGAGGGTTCCGGCGGCCAATCCGAGCGCGTGTGCGGGGCGCACGGTGGCCGCCGCCACCGTCTCGGAGAGGCCCATTCCGGCGGCGAGTGCCTTGCCCATGACGGTCGGCATGTCGAAGGCCGGGCCGTAGACGGAACGAATGTGCAGGTCGGTGGAGATGATGGGGACGACCCCGGCCGCCAGTTCCGCTTCGAGTACGTCGAAGTCGAACGCACCCGACCCGTGGCCGAGGTCGAAGACGACACCGTTGTCCCTCAGCCGTGACAGTGCGTCGGTGGGCCGCCCGTCGACGACCAGGTCGGTGGCGGCCCCCGTGGCGCAATGGGTGAGGATGTCGCCTTCGGCGAGTAGCGGCGCGATGTCGGCGAGCCCGGGTGGACCGTAACCGATGTGCACCATGAGCGGCTTCTCGATGCGCCGTGCCAACTCGACCGCCCGACGAAGCGGCTCCAGACCGTGTTCGCCGACCGTGTGGCGGTCGATACGCGCCTTGACTCCACAGACCAGGTCGCCCTGTTGGGCGGCCACGGCGGTGGCGGCGTCCACGTCGAGGTTGTCCAGTACGTGGTGTTCGCCGGTGCGGCCGACCAGGCCGAGTCCGGAGACGTTGATCATCGCGTGGACGCGAAACGGCGCGGGGTCGGCGATGACGCGTCGGAACCCTTCCATCGCGTAGGCGCCGGCGGATCCGGCGTCGACCCAGGTCGTCACACCGGTGCGCCAGGCCAGGGCCTCAGGTTCCAGACCCCAGTAGGTGGCGCCGTGCCACACGTGCGTGTGCATGTCCACCAGGCCCGGCAGTACCAGTTGTCCGGAGACGTCGACGGCTCGAGCCGACCGGGATCGAGGTAGCGCGGTGTCGATGGCGGCGATCCGGCCCGCGCGCACGGCGAGGTCGGCTGTCTCGTCCCGTCCCGATGCGGGGTCGATGACGCGACCGCCGTACAGCAGCAGGTCCCACACTCTGACCATCCCCCTCATGCTGCGCTGTGCGCAGCAGTGTTGCGCATCTGTCAACAACTTGAATAGCATTCCGCAGTGACGCAGGTCAACACCCCGCATGACGCGGGCAACCACCGGGAGGTCGTGGGTGAGCAAGCCACAACGGACCACAGTCCACGGGGGACCCCTTTCCCCCATCGGGGGAGGGAGCGAACCCTGGGACGCGGTGTGCGTGGGCGAGACGATGGCGTTGCTGACCCCCGAACCCCACCGTCCGGGAACCCCTCCCCGGTTCCACGCCGACATCGGTGGCGCCGAGTCCAACGTCGCCGTACACCTGGCAAGGGCAGGGCGCTCCGTCGTCTGGTACAGCGCCCTGGGCGACGACCGGTTCGGGCGGTGGATCCATGAGCGGCTCAGCGCCGAGGGCGTGAACTGCGTCGTTCGCACCGACGACGACCGCTCCACCGGTCTGTACACCAAGGAACCGCACCCTCGGGGGACACGGGTGCGCTACTGGCGCCGAGGTTCGGCCGCCTCCACACTGCACCGGGACGACGCCGCCCAGGTGTGGCGGTCGCGCCCCCGCCTCGTGCACACCTCGGGGATCACCGCCGCCCTGTCCGAATCCGCCGCGGGTCTGGTCGAGGAGCTCATGAAGGCCGCACCCGAGGGGACCCTGCGCAGCTTCGACGTGAACTACCGGCCCGCTCTGCACGGCGACCACAACGCCGACCGGCTGCTGGACCTCGCACGATGCTCCGACATCGTCTTTTGCGGGCTCGACGAGGGGCAGGCCTTGTGGGGCGTCGACAGTGTGGAGGAGCTGGCCGACCTCCTGCGCGGACCGGAAGTGGTCGTCATCAAACAGGGCGCGGAGGGTGCCACCGCCCTCCGCGACGGTGAGCTCTGGTTCGAACCGGCGCCCACGGTCGAGGTCGTCGAACCGGTCGGCGCCGGAGACGCCTTCGCGGCGGGCTTTTTGGATCGATTCTTGAACGGAGCCCCGATACCCGCCTGTCTGGCCGAGGGAGCCCGATCAGCGGGGACCGTACTGGGAGTCCACGGCGACATCCCACCACGGGAGGTCCCCTCCCCCGTGGACTGGGAGACTGGCACCACCCCTGCCCAGGGGTCTCGCCCATAACGAACAAGGGGAGGACCACAGGTGTCCAGCAGTGTCGAACGCGCCATGAGAATACTCGTGGAGCTGGCCGAGGGCCCCACCACGATCAGCGAGCTCGGTCGACGTCTCGACGTGCACCGTACGACCTCACTGCGTCTGTTGAGAACCCTGGAAGAACAGCGTTTCGTTCGTCGCACGGACGACGGCAGCTATCAGTTGGGGCCCCGTATGGCCACCCTCGCCGCAGCCGCCTTGGAGGGACTCGACATTCGCGGTCTGGCCGCGCGACATCTGCGTGACCTGGGATCCTCCTGCGGACAGACCGTCCACCTGGGGGCGCTGGAGGGGGACCGCGTCGTCTATCTGGACAAGGTCGAGTCACGTCACGCGGTGCGCATGTACTCGCACATCGGCGCGCTGGCCCCCTTGCACGCCACCGGTATCGGCAAGGCGATCCTCGCTCACCTTTCCCGACGTGAACGCGGTGCCCTGCTCGGTGACGCGCCGCTTCCCCGGTACACCCCCAACACCCGCACCCGGCGGGAGGAACTCGACACGGAACTCGACCGGGCCGCGGAGCGAGGCTGGGTGCTGGACGACTTCGAACACGAGGAGTTCATCCACTGCGTGGCCGCGCCCGTGTTCAACGCGGCCGGGCAGGTAAGGGCGGCCATCTCGATATCGGCCCCCAGCATGGTGCTCGACCGTCCCGGCCTGCTCTCCCTCACCGAAGAACTCATCACCACCGCACATGACATCAGCGAGGAACTGGGGTGGAGTCCACGTTGACCTCCTCCCCTTCCCTGAAGGAGGGAAAGAACCGGTCGATGGTGACCGACTTCCGCCCATACCAGGCCGTTTTGCACTCCAACATCGACCGCGACTCGCTCCAGACCACGTCCGAGATCGCGCGGGCGAGCTTACGGTTCTTGTGAGCCTGGACCAGGAAGGAGAAGAGCGTTTCCTTCCCCGTTCGAAGGCCGGGGCCCTCACACCCGACCACCCGGTGAGCAAAGATTCGCCCGGGGGACGAATCTCCGTTTCCTGGTCTGCCTCGCAGGGATTCGCTTCCTCCCCGGCCTGAAGGCCGGGGTTTCCTCGAAAGGATTCAGATGAACAGCACGAACATCGGAATGAGCACGGAAGATCCGATCTCGGGATGGGCCGACTTCTTCAACAAGGGCCTCTCTCGGGTCCCGTTGATGCTGATCCTTCGGGGCGCCACCCCGGACGAAGCGGTGGCCGCGGCACGGGCGGCTTGGAACGCCGGAGTGGAATTGGTGGAGGTCACTCAGGAGAGCGGGTCGGACCCGGCCACCCTGGAGGCGGTGGTCCGCGCCGCCGAAGGCCGCTTCGCGGTGGGTGCGGGCACCATGACCACACCCGAGAGACTGCGTCGGGCGGTGGAGGCCGGAGCCCGCTTCGGTGTGGCGCCGGGCCTGGACACGGACACCGTGGCCGAGGCGGTGCGGTCGGGCATTCCGTTCCTACCGGCCGTAGCGACTCCGACCGAGGTCGGCAAGGCGGTACGACTCGGTATCACCACCGTCAAGGCCTTTCCCGCGAACGTTCTGGGGCCTTCCTGGATCTCCGCCCTCACCGGCCCCTTTCCCGAGGTACGCGCCGTGGCCACCGGTGGTGTCGACGCGACGAACGCCTCGGAGTTCCTGGGCGCGGGCGCCCTCGGCGTGGGCGTCGGCCGGTCCCTGGCTCGTGACGGCGCGCTGGAACGGTTCCTGTCCACCCTCCGTCGAGGGTGAGCCGTCCAACGACGTCGCCGACGTGACCCCGCCGGGCCCACGAGGAGGCCCTACCCACCGTGTTCCCATCCCGAAGAGGGATCGGGGCCGGCCCGCGCCACCCGACCGATCTCCACCCCGAGCAACGCTCCGATGACCCTGAAGAGTCGTTGATCGAGATTGGACGTTCCCGGTCCGGGTAGTCCTTTCTCCATGTTGCTAGTGAGGCCACCGGGCGTTTATCGAGTTCAGGAAGACACCTCGTTACTCCGTCACGTACTACGTCGGCGAGGCCCTCTCACCGGCCGTTCGGTCCTGGACGTCGGTTCGGGCACCGGGGCCCTGGGCATCGAGGCCTTCCGTGCTGGAGCCGCCAGCCTCACCTCGATCGACCTTTCACGTCGCTCGGTGATGGCGAGTTGGCTCAACAGCCGTCTGCACGGGGTTCCGGCCACGGTCCTGCGCGGTGACCTGTTCGCCCCCGTGGCCACGCGTCGCTTCGACGTCGTGCTCGCCAACCCGCCCTACGTGCCCGCCGACTCCCCGCTCCCGCCCCGCCACCGGATGGCCCGCTGCTGGGACGCCGGTCCGGACGGGCGTCTGTTGTTGGACCGTATCTGCGCGGAGGCCCCCTCCGTGCTCAACGAGGACGGCAGGCTCCTGCTCGTGCAGTCCGTGCTCGCCGACGAACAGGCCACGTTGGCCCGCTTCAAGGAGGCCGGCCTGGTGTCCGAAGTCCTCGCCAGGGCTCACATCCCCTTCGGCCCCGTACTGCGGGCACGCGCTTCGACACTGCGCGCCCGCGGGCTGCTCGGCCCGGCCCAGACCAAGGAGGAACTCGTGATCATCGAGGCACGTCATGGCTGAGAACCCTCGTCGGGTCATCGTCACCGGCGAGGGCCCCATCCTCGTCTATGGCCCGGTCGACGTGGAGATGCCCGATGGAACACGGGTGCTCAGCGAACGAGCGGTCACCGCACTGTGCACGTGCGGCCGCAGTCGTCGCCGTCCGTTCTGCGACACCAGCCACCGTCGACGCGTACGCGACACGGAGGGAAAGGAGAACCGCTCATGACCGCGACGACGTCGAAGGCACCGACGCTTCCCGCCTCTCGTGGCCCCATCTCCGAGGCGGTCCTGTCCGCGCTGCGGGGTGAGGCGCCCGAGCTTCCCGTCCTGGCCGACGCCTCGCCCTACGGCGAGGACCTCCAACTGGCGCTGTACTGCTGTTACGAACTCCACTATCGGGGTTTCCAGGAGGTCGACACCGGCCTCGAATGGGATCCCGCGTTGCTCGTCGTCCGCGCCGAACTGGAAAGGATCTTCCTCAACGCGCTCAGGGCCGACGTTCCGGCGGGTTCGGACGTCGAAGGTGAACTCGAGGAACTCCTGGTTGAACACGTCGACGCGTTCGGCGTCTCCCACCACCTGCGCCGTGACGGGCGACTGTGGCAACTACGTGAGTACGTCGCCCACCGCTCGCTCTACCACCTGAAGGAGGCCGACCCGCAAAGCTTCGTCATCCCACGCTTGGACGGCCCGCCCAAGGCCGCCCTGGTGACGGTGCAGCACGACGAGTACGGCGCGGGCGACCCCGAGCGGACCCACTCCAAACTCTTCGCCGACATGATGACCGAACTCGGCCTCTCCAACGCCTACGGCACCTATGTCGACTCCGCTCCCGCCGAGATGCTGGCCGAGGTCAACTTCATGTCGCTGTGCGGGCTGCACCGCGCCTTGCGCGGGGCTCTGATCGGGCAATTCGCCACCGTGGAACTCACCTCCTCCCCCGGCTCGGACCGACTGGTCAAGGCCATGCGAAGACTGGGCTGCGGTCCGGTGGCCATCGACTTCTACGCCGAACACGTCGAGGCCGACGCGGTGCACGAGCAGCTGATCAGGCGTGAGGTGATCACGCCTTTGTTGAGAGCCGAACCCGAGTTGGCCCCCGACATCGTGTTCGGGATCCGAAGCAGTGTCTTCCTGGCCGATCGGTTGGAGAAGTACCTGTTCCACCACTGGAATCGTGGCGAGTCGAGCTTTCGTGAGAGGGCGGGGCGAGCATGAGGCCACCCGAATCCGATGCCGGCACCGGCATCGTTCCGGTCACCACCGGAGCCGACGAGGTACCGGAGGACACGGTCGTGCGCGACCTCCTCCAAGAGGCCCCGCCCCGGCTGCCACCCTGGCTCGGCTACGACGCGGTCGGTTCCGAGCTGTTCGAGCAGATCACCGAGCTGCCCACCTACTACCTGACCCGAGTGGAACGCGCCCTCCTCCAGCACCACGCCTGGGAGATCGCCGAGGCGCTCGGTTGCGGACGGATCGCGGAATTGGGCAGCGGTAGCGCGAAGAAGACACGGTTGCTGTTGGAGCGATGCGTGCGTCTGCGCCGGACCACCTACCTTCCGATCGACGTCGATCGGGACATGCTGCGTTCCAGCGCCGCCACGTTGCGTTCGGAACTGGAGGATGTGGAGGTCCTGGGCCTATGGGGACGCTACGAGGCCGCTCTGGAGTGGCTGCGCACCCACACCGGTGAGCCGCTCGCGATCATCTTCCTCGGTAGTAGTTTCGGCAACGCCACACGCGCCGAACGAGACGGATTGCTCGGCGAGATCGCTCGCTGCTTGAAACCGGGTGAGGCCTTCCTGCTCTCCGCCGACCTGGACAAGGACGGCGAGGCCCTGGAGACCTGTTACAACGATCCTCCCGGGCATTCGGCCTTCGCCGACTTCCGGCTCAACTACCTCACTCGGCTCAACGAGCGGTACGGAGCCGAATTCGTGCTCGACGACTTCGTTCCCAAGGCGTGTTACGACGCGGCCACCTCCACGGTGGAGGGTCGTCTCCAGGCCCGTGCCGACCGGACGGTGGCCATACCGGGCCTGGGGATCACGCTGCGCGTACCGCGCGGGCGGTTCATCAACGTCGGCTACTCGGTGAAGTTCGACGAACGAGGTTTGGCCCACGAGGTGGGGGCCCACGGCTTCGTCCCGCGTTCCCAGTGGGTGGACCACCAGGCCCGATACGGACTCTTCCTCTTCCATCGCGACGCGAGTTGAACGAACACACTCGGACCACCCGCACACACGGGAGGCGGGGCCCGAAGGACCGAGAGCCCCGCCCCACGAATCGGCGCGTACTACGTGGGCGTGGGCACGTAGTACGGCCGGTTCTGCGCGGCCACCGGAGGTGACTGGAAGAGCCAGGCACCGACCGGATCATGGGTACCGATCGTGTCCAGGAAGGACTTGATCCGTTCGTCGGAAGCGGTCCCCCGCTTCAGGGTCACCCTCTTCACCGCGTTCGTCTGCTCTTTCGCCTTCGCCAGGTCGTACCACTGGTAGGGATGAAAGACGTTCAGTGGCGCGGCGAGCGCCTTCTTCTCTCGGTGGCCGTACTCGGTGAACGGTGCCGTGCTGACCGACCTGGCCTGGAGCCCGCGCAAGTCGACGGTGAACGTGAAGTACGACTCGGCTTTCGCGTTCTTCTCCGTTGCGCTCGAGCCCTTTTCCTTCAGGCACGTCACCTTCCACGTGTCGTACCACGTGGTCCCGCCGCCTCCCGACTTCCCCGAGCCCTGGGCCGGGGTCCCGTTGGGGACCGGAATGGCGGTCTTGAAGTCGGCCTTGAACTTGGGTTCGCCGAACAACTTCTCGCCGGCCGCGATCGCCAGTGGGGAGTCACAGGCGACGCGGTAGCGCCAGAACCCCAGGTAGTGTGTCTGGTCCTCACCTTTGGCGTACCGCTCGTAGGTCAGCTTCGGCACCCGGTGGGCCTGTGCCTTGGGGTAGGAGATGATGTTGAACTCGATCTCCTGGATGACCGCGCCACCGTTGGAGAACTGGCCGAAGTACAGCTGGTAGTTGAACGATAGACACGCCTGCTCATCGTCGAATTCCGCGACCGCGAGCGCGTCGTGCCCCGCACACTCTCGCAACAGGTTCTCGGCGGTCGCCTTGGGAACGAGGTAGTCGACACCGAGGTTGGTGAACGCCCCGTAGTAGAAGGGCAGGTCGAAGCCCTTGGGGATGTTGGGCAAGACCTGGTCCCGGCTCTGCTTCTGGTCGGTCTCTTTCACGCGAATCGCCCCTTGGTCGCTACGGTGAGTCCGGACAGGTCCATCGGTGCCTCATCATCGAGTTCGGCCGCGGCGACGTATTCTTCGACCTGAGTCTTGGCCTGGTCCAGATGGGGCCTGGTGATCTCGAACGTCGCACTGGCGAACAGACCCTGTTTCGCGCACTCGGGATCGGGGTGCGGGTTGCGGTACAGCTGCTCGGCCCTGTCACGCATCTCCAGCATGAAGGGCACGGCCAATCCCATGGTGGACGGTTCCCCGTCGAGCGCTTTTTGCAGGGCACAGAGCAACAATGCGTAGGTCTGGTTGAATTCGACGGCCTTGTCGTAGACCGCGCTCTTGTCCTTGTACCGCTCGTAGTCGGCGACCTTGGAATCGCCCTTGATCGGGTAGGCACCCTTCCAGTCCACGGCCATCGAAGGACCGCTCGGCGGATCAGTGGGCCGATCCGCCAGGGTGTAACGATGACCCATCATGATCTCGTTGAACCGGAAGTAGTGGGCCGGCTGGCTCTCCTGACCGAAGAAGACGTCGTCGCTGTCCCAGATCGAGTCGAGTGCGCCCTCGCCCTGTTCGCTGATGACCTCGATGGCCTTCAGGGCGGTCTCCCAGTCCGTGATCTTGAAGGCCTCGCCACCGGAGTTGTAGAAGTGTTCCGGTCCCACCTGCCTGCTTTCGTCACCGGTGAACACGTGGGTCTCACCGTGCCTCTCGACAAGGCCGAACAGCCCCTGAGCGATCGCCCCGTAGAACTGGCCGATGGAGGTCCAGCCCGACCCCATCGGTGCTTCGGAGTGGAACGACCGCGGTTCCTCGATGGCCAGGAAGGTCCGCAGCGCTTCGGGAGAGAAGTGGCGCAGACCGATCTCGGGAAGGTCCTGACTGCTCATCGGCAACCGGACCGGGTACTCACCGATGAACTCCGGATGCGCCACCCTGGGCGTTCCGCCGACGGCGTTGAGCAGGTTGGCGGCCAGGGTCATGTGCAGCATCTCCTCCAGGAGCACGCTGCGGATGACGTAGTAGGCCTCACTGTTGGTTCCGGGGTGGATCGTGTACATCCCCGTCATGTAGACGGGAATGGTCAGGTGTTCCACCTCGATCGCCGCTTGGAGGTACTTGCGCAACTCCTCGATGGTCTTCGGGACGGCGAACCCGTACTCGTCCAGATCGAACGCGGTGATCACGGCTTCTCCTTGGCTGCCTTGAGGCCGGCGCCCACGGTGGCCTTCCGACGCAGAGCGAGCAGGTCCTGGTGGATCCGTTCGGCGCTGCGCAGGGCCAGGGCCGCCATGGTCAGGGTCGGGTTGCTGGTCCCGATCGAGGGCATGCTGCCGCAGCCCACGGCGTAGAGGTTCGGATGGTCATGGGTCTTCTGGTAGGAGTCCACCACGGAGTCCTCGGGCCTTTCGCCCATGATGTGCGTGCCGGCTCCGTGCCCGGCGCCCTGGTAGGTCAGATCCGTGCCGTCGTAGAGGAAGTGACCGAGTGGAGGGACACCGTCGACCGGCCTGTGGTCGGTCATCTCCTTGGCTCCGAGTTCCTTGAAGATGCCCTTGGAGGCGATGTAGGCCGCGTACACACCCTTGCGGACGTGATCGTGCAGGTCGTAGGTGATGATCGGCCTCGGATTGCCCATGGCGTCCGTACGATCGGGTGCGATGGTGACCCGGTTACGCGGGTCGGCGGGCTGCTCGACCGCGATCTGGAGCTGGAGTTGGCGCCCGATGGTGTCGCCGAGTGCCCAGCGCAGTTCAGGCCCGAAGAGCCCTTCGTCCTTCACTCGGCCGTTCTTCCCACCACCCACGCCCAAGGCCTGGGCGACGTTGCTCATGGGGGCGCCGGTGGACCACGACCAGCCCCAGTTGCTGATCTCGATCCGAAACGGTGAGCGCTTTTCGCGCCCCTTGCCGAAACGGAACTCCTCCCAACCCGAGGTGTGCCCGGGGCCGCGGTAGGGGCCGACCTGGGAATCGGCCAGTGCCCACGCCAGCGTGGTCGGGTGATCCATCAGGTTCTTGCCGACCTGCGTGCTGGAGTTGGCCAGGCCCGAGTGCAACAACAGGCGGGCGTTCTCGATGGCGTGCCCGGCCAGGATGACGATGTCGGCCTTCACCCTGTGGTGCGCGCCGGCCTTCGCCTTGGTACCACTGCCCGTGTAGGTGCGGTACTCCACGCCGTCCACCCGCTTGCCCCGTGCCGACAGAACACGGGTGACGACGCTGCGTGTGGCCAGGGTGACCTTGTCATTGCTCGCGTGCTGAAGGCGCAGCGGGGATGATTTGGCCTGCACTGGACAGATCGGAACGCAGCTGGCGTTGCCCACGCACCGCTCGCCATAGTTCGGCAGACCGACCGCTCCCTTGGGTCGGTATCCCTTCTTGGAGTCGTAGCCCGGGTTGGGTGTGCTGTTGCGGGCCTGGGGCAGACCGGTCACGCGCAGCTCGCGCTCGACCCCCATACCGTCGGTGATCGTGGCACCGTCGATCTTGCGACAGTGCTCGTCGATGTGGCTGGTCGGGACCTCGTGCATGGGGTAGACGTAGTCGTGATCGGTGATCACCCCCAGTTCGCGCTGTTCCTTCGTGTTTCCGGCGACACCGAGTTCTCGCTCCGCGGCGGCGTAGAAGGGTTGGAGGTCGGCCGCGGTGATCGGCCAGTCCCGGCCGTATCCGAATCGGGTCTTGGTGGCGAAGTCCTCCGGGTGCATACGCGGGACCGCGCCGAGCCAGTGCATGCCCGCCCCGCCCAGAGCACGAACGTAGTCGGTCCGGTAGGGGTGCGCACCGTTCTGCACGAAGTAGCCGTGGGCGGTGTAGGGCGGCGTGCCGTTGCCCGTACTCGGCCGTGGGGAAAGGTCGAGCACGTCGGGCGAGGGCGCGAGGACGTTGCGGTGGTAGGCCGAGTTGGGCACCTTGGCCACGGCGGAACGGAAGGTCGCCACCGACTCCAGGTAGCCGTCCCAGGTTTGGGTCCCGCCCTCCCCCGCCTCCAGGAGCAGGACGGTCCAGCCTCGCTCGGAGAGGTTCTTGGCGAGCAGGCTCCCGGACCAGCCTGCGCCGACGATGACGGCGTCGTATCGTCCCTGATGGACCTGTTCACCCGTGCGTTCCACGGTCATCGAGGGTCTCCTTCCTGTCGCGGTGCGCGGGCGGCGGGCACGACCGACGGTGGAACGTGGCGTGCCGTCAGGGGTCCGGGGTGGCGAAGGCGTGCGAGGACGGCGGCCTCCACCCCGTCGGAGTGCCCCTCCTCGTGTTTCTGGGAAAGCCCGCACTCCTTGGTGATCTGGCAGATGCTCGGTGGCTCGGCGGGCCGGACCGACCAGGTCCCGAACCCCGGTGGCCGGGCCCCCACGGGGTGACCGTTGAACGTGTGCCAGACCAGTCCCTCCACATAGGAACCGGCGGAGACGACGAACTCGGTGTTGGTCTCGTTCGGCCGTAGCTCGGTATGGGCGGTTTCGGCCAGACGTGGCCAAGCGCCCGTGTACCAGAGATAGACCACCGCGCGCGCGATCTCCCGGTCGGTGGAGTCCAGGTCCTTGGGCTTCACCAGGGTGCCCTCCCGCTGGGCGAGTGTCTTCAGGAACTCCTCGAACCTGGCCGAGCCCACCTGGTCGCGCGCGGTCTCCAGATACGTCTGCCCCATTCCGGTGGCGTGCAGGTCGAATTCGCAAAAGCCTGTCAGCGCCACGCACTGTTCGATGAACTTCTGGACGTCAGCGGGAATGCTCGCCATGCGTTCGTCCCTCCTCCTTCTTGGGTGGGGCGAGGTGGTCGGCCAGGCGCCGCCCCAGCGCGACCGCGGTCAGGGTGGGATTCCACGATCCGGAGGTGGGGAAGGTCGCGGCGCCACCGACGTAGACGTTGTCCACTTCGTGGAGCCGGCAGTTCAGGTCGGTGATCGGGTCCGCGCCGGTCGTCGAATCGTTGGGCCGCTCTCCCATCCAGAGCGTTCCGGATTCGTGGACCAGCACGTCCTTCAACCGTCCGGCGGGCAGTTCCTTCTGCCATTCGCCCGGTTTACCGGGCTCACCAGGGTTCCAGTACCGGATCTTGTCCTTGTCCTGTGCCTTGCCGGCGAAAAGGACCTCTTCGACCAGTTTTCGCGCGGCCTCGTCCATCGCTTTGCGCAGGGCCAGGTCACGTTCACTCGGCTTGAGGCCGAGCAGGGTCTTGCCGTCCTTGAATCTCACCGTGCTGCCCGCCTGATCCCCGGGTGTGCTGCGCCACTCACCAAGGCAGTGCACGAGGAAACCGATGTTGTCCTCGTCGCTGAGTTCGGCGAGGAACTCTTGGTCGAAGGAGTCGGGTATGAGTCGATACAGGTCTTCCACCGCGCTCTCAGGGTGAGGGTTGGAGGCCCCCATCAGGTGGATGTGGAAGTCGCGGTGCTCCTCCTTCTCCGTCCGCTCGCCGGTGTGGACCCGGCCCCTGAGGTAGGTGCAACCGACCTGGAGCGTGTCGCCCAGGTCCTTCCATCCCGCGCGAGGCACCTGAACCGAGAACCAGGAGGCCACGTGCCCGCCGAGGTTGGTACCGGCGCCCTTGGGCAGGATCTGGGCGAACGAACGTTGCAGTAGTCCGGTGGGTTCGACCACGCCATTGGCCAGGACGAGTCTCGCGCTCCTCAACGGGAGGTTCCCCTGGGCCGTGACCAGCTCGGTGGCCTGGCAAGGGCCCTTCGGCCCCTGGTCGTGCCGGGCCTGCCGCCGGTGTCGGATCTCCCGTACTTCGCAGCCGGTCACTATGTGCATTCGATCGGCGTGGTCGGTCGCGTCCTGAAGCAGTCGCGGCACCGGACTGAACTTCCGGTACTTCAACTCCGACTCGGTGTCCCTTGAGGCGAGCGGAACGATCAGGTCACCATCGTTCTCGACCGGCAGGAAGTTCGGGATGTGCCCCAGTCCGTTCCGCAACCGAGCGATCAGTTCGGGTTGGAACTTCGTGAACGCAGGACCCATTTCTTTGGGCAGGGCCGCACCGAGGAAGTCCTTGGCCTGCTGCCAGTATCCTCCATGGTCCAGGTCGTCCAGGACCTTCTCGGGCCACTTCGCCATCTGTTCCCTTTTCGGCTGCGGGATCCAGGTGCTCCAAAAGAGCGCCCGACCGCCCAGGTAGGGAATCTGCGGCGCCAGGTCGAAGGTGGTCCCCGGGGCCAGGTCCCATGGTTTCGCGATGGCCTCGGCCATGAGCCTCTGGTATTGCGGGTGCAGGTTCTGTACGTGCTCGGGGAGAAGGAACGAGCCCTTCTCCAGAACGAGCACCCGAACCTTCGGGTCGTTCTGGAGGAGACGGTGGGAAATGGCGGATCCGACGGCCCCGCCACCGACGATGACCACGTCGTAGTGGTTCGCCTGAATTTCGTCCAGGGTCTTGCAGTAGTGTGCGGCGACCGGATCCTCGTTCGCCCGATGAGGCTTCACGAGAGGTCGCGGTGCGGTGGAGGCATCGAGCTGTGACATGCCCTTCGGCGTTCTTGAACGCGATCGCGCCGGCTCGTACACGGACGGGATCTCCTCAGCGAAATAGCGGACATCCGTTCAGAGCCGAACCACCGGAAACTGCGACATTGCGGAAATCAGAAATCCAGGACGCAAGAGAGGACGTAGATGTGACCCTGCGGCCCGAAGAGTTCTTCGCGGTGGCTCGGATGCGCTGAAGTAGATCACGACCCCCAAGGCCAGACAAGGGAGATCAGCGAGCATCGAAGGGAGTATCCCCTCACTCGCCGGCCGAATCCGCCGCCTGGAACACAACCGAAATAATGAATATTTCATCTAAATCAACCATTGCGATAGTGGAGTTTTCCACCCGCTCCCCCGCCCTTTCTCCAAAACGCCGAACACGCATACGATTCGACGAACTCACAGCAATCATGAGAGCAACAATATAGGATTCGCCTTTTCCACTTTTGGAATGTCCTCAACCTCGAGTCCACGGCGCGGACCCATACGACGCGCCCACCGCCTCTGAACAGCCTGTTCATCGCTCGCCGCGGGCTCGATCGGGTGGCCGCCGATTCGCGCTCTCACTCGGCCACGGTGTGCCGGACCGGGGATGTCGTGACCCACGCCCGGTCGGTGATCAAGAACTGGCGGAGGGCCTTCTCGGTGGTCGGCCCGGGCCCATCGACCCTCCTCCCGCCGTCTTCATCGCTTCGGTCTCGATTTCTTCGCGGTGGAAGCCGAAGACGGGGGTTCGATGGGTAGGGCCAAAGGCATGGCGGAACCTGAACGCAGCGATGACGGTCGCTACCTCCTCATCCAAGGGCGACGGTGGCGAGCCTCCGATCCGATGCTGCCCGACCGAACGCGTGAACGCCTGGTCCGCCATCTGATGTCGGCCCGCCGGGAGATCGCCACCGCTCGGAAGGAAGGTGACGTCGAGGCCGAACGTAGGGCGAGGGACCGGGTCTCGTGGGCCAAACACGGGCTGGGAGAAAGGGGGGTCCCCTGGTGGGAGATGGCTGGACGGGAACGGCGTCATCGTTGGGAGGAAGCCCTGCGCCACCTGGAAGCCGGATGACCGTTTCCCGGCACAAGAAGGTCTTCCAACGATCGGCGGGAGAGCATCGAGGCCTGCCGTGGGCACCGGCGAGGCCGGCCGGCTCACCGAGGACACGGCACGGAGCCTCGTCCGGACCACGGGCATGGGCGGACCCGTGGGTCATTCCCGGGATGGTTCGGTGGAGCGTAGTTCCTCGTTGATGCGTTGGGCTTCTTCCAGTTGGTCCTCCAGGACGATGATCCGGCACGCGGCCTCGATCGGGGTGCCCTGGTCCACCAGTTCACGCGCCCGGGCGGCGATCCTGAGTTGGTAGCGCGAGTAGCGGCGGTGTCCGCCCTCCGAGCGCAAGGGCTCGATCAATTCGGCTTGGCCCAAGGCTCGCAGGAACGCCGGTGTGGTACCGATCATCTCCGCGGCTCGGCCCATGCTGTAGGCGGGGTAGTCGTCATCGTCGAACCGATCATCGATGTCGGGACGGGGCAAATGCGTGTCTTCCTTCTTTCGAACGCACGTCGAGGGCCCCAGCCACGTGGAGCTGGGGCCCGAGAGTTCAATACCACCTACCGGCTATCGCCGGTCTTCCGCGTCCCGAAATCAAGCCGGACGGAAACGCGGGGATCGCGGTTGTGTGACCGGGGACCACCTTCTTCCGAAACAGGCCCTGCGGTACCCGAGCGGAATTTCCCTTCGCCCGGGCGATCCTGATGGCATCTACTCCTCTCGTTCTCACTTCGTGCAGTGCTCTTCACGGTGCTACCGGCTCCCGACGCTTGTGCAACCGTCGCGCCGGTCGAGCCCTACCGCGTCCTTCTTCCTACTACTCCGGCACCCCCATGTGGGCGGGAAGCCGGTCCTGCGTTACTACGGGTACTGCTCTACTTCCGCACTACCGGCCCCGGTGTCTTGAAGCATGCGCACACCGTCGAGCCGTCCTACTCTCCACCGGCGAACCCGGTGGTCCAGCCATGTATCTCAGTGGCTATGGCAGTAAATTTAGCAGCGCGAGCAAGCCATGTCTACTCTGGCGAGTACAGATTTTCTTCGTTGGCCGAAGAGGGGACCGGCCACCCGAGAAATCGCCGATTCAGACGCGCCCGCAGGGAGGGCCGACACTCCACGTCCGCCGTATTCGCCACGCGGTACCCGTTCCAGGGACGGAACCGCCGTGTGGAAGGTAAACCAAAGGGCTTGACCATGGAGGTGGCCGAAGCACAGGGCGGGCCGCAGACCGCACGTCCGTGCGAGGTGAACGACAAGATCAAGGACGCCCTGGAGTGAGCCCTGTCGGGGACGCGGGCGGCATCGCGCCGATGGCACGGTGGCGCCCGCACGTGGGTTCTCAGACCCGGGAAGATCCCGTTCCTCGGGTCATCGCCCTGGATGGGGCCCCACCTCGGGTCTTCTCGCCGGGGCCGAGAAGGCACCGCCCATCCTGACACCCAGGAAGACCCTGAACCGAAGAGGACGCGGATGGTTCTCCTCCTCCAGGGCCGTGTGTTCCCTCCCCGTTCCGACGTTAGGGTGGGCTCGGGGAAAGGGAGTGTGCGTAAAGATGGTCGGCGCCCGACACATGCGCATCGGCGAGGTGGCCGAGCGCACCGGTCTGTCACTGCGGACCATCCGTTACTACGGGGAAGTCGGCCTCGTGGAGCCCTCGGCGCGCTCACGCGGAGGGTTTCGCCTCTACACCGAAGATGACGTGGATCGCCTCCAGTTGATCAAGCGGATGAAACCATTGGACTTCAGCCTGGAGCAGACCCGTGAACTCCTGGAGGCCTTGGACCGATTGGACGACCCCACGACGCCGACCGTCGAGCGTGAGGCCCTGACCAAGATGCTGGACGCCTTCGAGGAGTCCATCGCTTCGCGCTGTCAGACCCTGCGCAAACAGTTGGCCATGGCGGAGGAGTTCGGGGAACGCCTGCGGAGCAAGCGCTCCCACGGTTCCGCCGTCTCCTGAACATCGGGGGCGCGACCCTTGGTGATCGTTGTCTCAGTCAGACCACACCATCTCTAACCTTACGTAAGGGTAGAGTTTCCCGCGTTGGCCTCCCGAGCCGTGCCGGTGGGCGTTCCCCTGAAACGCCCGGACTCCCGCGGGCCTGAGCCCGACACCTCTCACCACGATCTCCGCAGCCCTGGGTCCGGGCTGCCCGCACACCTGATGAGCTCAATGAACCTGCCTGTGACACCGGTTCGCACCTTGCGGTCGAAGGTGCCTTCCGCCGCCCAGATCCGCACCGACGTCCTCGCCGGACTGGTCGTGGCCTTGGCGTTGATCCCCGAAGCGATCGCGTTCTCCCTCATCGCCGGGGTCGATCCCCGGGTAGGGCTGTACGCCTCGTTCATCATGGCGGTATCCATCGCCTTTCTGGGTGGACGCCCCGCGATGATCTCCGCGGCGACGGGTGCCATGGCCCTGGTGGTCGCGCCGTTGTCGATCGAGTACGGGCTCGACCACTTGATCGCCGCCACCCTGTTGGCCGGGCTCATCCAAATCGCCCTGGGCCTGGCCGGGGTGTCGAAGCTGATGCGGTTCGTACCACCCAGCGTGATGACCGGCTTCATCAACGCGCTGGCGATCCTCATCTTCCTCTCCCAGATGCCCTACCTGCTCGGCTTCGACGTCCCGGCCTACGTCATGGTCGCCATCGGGCTGGGGATCATCTTCGGGCTTCCGCGCCTGACGAAGACGGTGCCGGCTCCGCTGGTGGCGATCGTGGTGCTCACCATCGCCGCGATCACGATGGGGCTCTCGACCCACACCGTCGGCGATGAGGGCGAACTGCCCGATTCCTTCCCGGTTCCGCTGCTTCCGGACGTTCCGATGTCCTGGGACACCCTGGCACTCATCGCCCCGTACTCCCTCACGCTGGCGCTGGTGGGGCTGATGGAGTCCCTGCTGACCGCCAAGCTCGTGGACGACCGCACCGAGACCTCCTCCGACCACGCCCGCGAGGCGCGGGGGCAAGGGATCTCCAACATCCTCGTCGGGCTCTTCGGCGGTATGGCGGGGTGCGCGATGATCGGCCAGACGATGATCAACGTCTCCTCCGGTGCTCGCACGCGGATCTCCACCTTCCTGGCGGGGCTGTTCCTGATGCTGTTGTGCGTGCTGCTCGGTGACATCGTCGGGTTGATCCCGATGGCGGCACTGGTGGCGGTGATGGTCTTCGTGTCCTTGGTGACCTTCGACTGGCACAGTCTGGCTCCGTCCACCCTCAGTCGTATGCCTTGGACCGAGACCCTGGTCATGGTGGTCACGGTGGTCGTGATCGTGTGGACCAGCAACCTGGCGCTGGGCGTGATCATCGGCGTGCTGGTGTCGATGGTGCTCTTCGCCCGTAAGGCCGCGATGCAGGCCGACGTCACCAGTGTCCTGGACCCCGAGGGCGGCACCCGGGTGTACTCGGTCAACGGAGAGGTCTTCTTCGCCTCCACCGGGGACCTGGTCGACCGGTTCGACTACGCCGAGCAGGGGTTGAGCAGGGTCGTGGTGGACATGTCCGGAGCCCATGTGTGGGACTCCTCGGCCGTGGCCGCGTTGGACCGGGTGAACGAGCACTTCCAGCGCCATGGCGTGGAGGTGGAGATCACCGGGCTGAACGAACCCAGCCGTCGGCTGCACGGGGAGCTCTCGGGGACCCTGACATCGGGGCACTAGTTTTCCGCCGATGGATTCGAAGGCTCGTGCACGAGGGCGTGCACGGGCCTTCGGCCTTTTCGTGGCGAGTAGAACCGCCCGAGGGGCCGAGCATCGTGGAGGCCACACCGACAGCACCACCCGGACGATCCTCCCACGAATTCGACGAACAGCGCATATGCCTCTCATTGCGCGTCGTTCTGATCGAACTTCCGTGTCAACGTTAGGGTGTGTACGAGGTCTCTGGTAATCAGGTTCTTCTTGGTCGAGGACCCTTTATCGGAGACCTCTCTCATGTCCGATATCGGACACGTGGAACAACGCTCGGGCGGGGTAGGAGATCACATCCGACTTCGACACAGGCGCCAGTTCGAGGAGCCGTTCACATGCTGACCCGTTTGCACGATCTCCTGAGGCTGAGGACCTCACCACCGATCTTCTTCGGTTCGGCCGCCGTGATCATCACGTTCGTGGTCATCACCATCGTCTTCACCGATCCGGTGGACGCGGCCGTCACCATCGCCTCGGAGTGGCTGTACACCAACCTGGGCTGGTTCTACATTTTCGGCCTCACCTTGTTCTTGGTTTTTTTGATTTATACCGCTCTCGGCCGATTCGGGCGGGTGAAGTTGGGACCCGATGACGAACCACCCGAGCACTCCCGACCGGCTTGGTTCGCCATGCTCTTCGCCGCAGGTATCGGCAGCATCCTGATGTTCTGGGGCGTGGCCGAGCCCATCAGCCATTTCGGTGATCCCCCCAGAGGCCCCTCTCTAGGCGTGGAGGGGGAAACGGTGGATGCCGCCGCGGACGCGATGAACTTCACGTTCTACCACTTCACCCTGCACACCTGGGCGATCTTCACCCTGCCCGCATTGTGCTTCGCCTACTTCATCCACAAACGGAACCTGCCTCCGCGTGTCAGTTCGATCTTCCAGCCGCTTCTGGGAGAACGGATCCATGGGCCGATCGGCAGGTTCATCGACATCGTCTCCATCGTCGGTACGGTCTTCGGTGTCGCGGTCTCCCTCGGCTTGGGGGCCCTCCAGATCAACAGCGGGATCAACCGCGTGCTCGGCGTCCCGGAGAGCGCCGTGTGGCAATTGGTCATCATCGGCGTCGTCGGCGGGGTCGCGATGATCTCCGTGGCGTTGGGTCTGGACCGTGGCATCAAGGTCCTGTCCAACGTGAACATCTGGATAGCCGTGGGCATGTTGGCCTTCATCCTGTTGACGGGTTCCACGCTCTTCGTGCTCCGGGGCACCATCGAGTCCCTGGGCAGTTACCTGGTGAACCTGCCGGAGTTGGCCCTGTGGAACGACACGTTCACCGACAGTGGTTGGCAGTCCGACTGGACGGTGTTCTACTGGGCCTGGACGATCAGTTGGTCACCGTTCGTGGGGATCTTCATCTCCCGGATCTCCAAGGGACGCACCATCCGTCAGTTCATCTCCGGAGTACTTCTCATTCCGGCCGGTTTCTCGGTGTTGTGGTTCGGCGTCTTCGGGTTCTCCGCCTTCGACATCGAACTCAATCGTGATGGTGACCTGGTCGAGAACGTCGTGGAGCAGGGGGACATCCCTGGGGCTTTGTTCGCCTTCTTGGAGCACTATCCGGGAACCGCCATCGTCTCGGTGATCGCCATCCTCTTGGTGGTGGTCTTCTTCATCACCTCGGTGGACTCCGCGGCCTTGGTGACCGACACGATGGCCAATGGCCACGAGGACTTCAACCCGTTGGGGCAGCGCATCTTCTGGGCCATCGCCATCGCCGTGGTGACCGCCACCCTGCTGGTGTTCTCCGGTACCGGCGGCCTGGCGGCGCTCGAGAAGATCATCGTTCTCGTCGGCCTGCCGTTCTTCGTGATGGGGTACTTCCAGATGTACGCGCTGAACCGAGCCTTGCGGGAAGACGCCGGAGAACTGCCACCCATGCGGACACGCAACTGGAAGAAGGTCTTGCCTCCGGAAGAGTACGAACGTCGTCAGGACGAGGACGAGCACGACACCTCGGAGACGGTCGTCGAGCCCGAAGCCATCGATGAACCACCCGTGTTGCGCGACCCCTACGTCAAGCAGATCCGGTCGACTGGTACACCCGGCACACTGCCGGCCCGAACCGGTTCGATGAAGCGCCCCAGCCGCAAGCCGAAGCGGACACCGTATTCCAAGCCCCAGGACCAGTCCGAAGACCAGGACGGGAAGGACGAGGGGAAGGACTCCCAGTAGAGGAGGAATCCCGAAGGTCACGTTCGCGGCCCTGTCACCACCGAGGCACCTCGCCCGGTGCCGGCAGGGCCGGAAGAACGGACGGCGCGGCACCGTGGGGAGTGCGCTCACCACTCCCCATAAGTGAGGGCTACGTCCCTTCCCGGTAGTACTTCGTTGACTCGTCCTCCCCTCCGAGCCACCGGTGGGTGGGCAGAGCGTGGGGTGAGCGTCTCAGGTGGCCTGGTACCCGTACTGGTCCGGTGGGTATCGAGGTGATCCCTTCCCCTCTCCAGCCGAGGCCGGCCAGGTCCCTGAGCCATCAACCGCGCTGGTGGTGAGCGAGTAGTTCACTCAGTAAACACACCAGGGTGTCCCGGCTTTCAGCGGTCAGCGGTTCCAGGAGCGACTCCTGTGCCTTGTCGAGGACGCGGTCGAGTCGCCCTAACTGCTGCTCTCCGGCCTTGGTGAGGGAGACGAGGTTGCGCCTGCGGTCGCCGGGGTCGGTCGTGCGCTCGACACAGCCCTGCTCGGCGAGTTCGTTGATCGCAGCCACGACATCACTGCGATCCATGTTTGAGCGTCGGCCGAGGTCGGCCTGACTCGCGGTGCCGAACTCGTCGAGTGAGGACAGGATCCGGTAGTGGTAGCCGCGTGCGTTCGCTTCAGCGAAGGCGTCGGACGCCAGCCGATGGGCGTGGACCGACAACTGAGTGATCAGCCAACTGGGTTTACCGACCAAGCGTGCGGGAGTTTGCTCCATCAAGCCAAGATACATCGTTGGCAGGGCCAACGAACCTGTGTATAGTTGGCGTCACCAACGTTAGTGGATCCAACGGAAGAGGACTCCATGCCCGACGAGCCACTGATCACCGACCGCCTCGCCATCGCCGACCTGTTCACTCGCTTCGCGCTCGTACTCGATGAGCAACGCTGGGACGACCTCGCCACCATCTTCCACGACGACGTGGCGCTGCATTCGCCGCGCGGAGGCCGGTTACGCGGTATCCAAGAGCTCGCCGACTTCCTACGAAGATCCGAGGTCGAAGGGGAGGGCACTCAGCACACGCACTCCGACCTGCTGGTGGACCTCAACGGCGACCAGGCTGCCGTTACGGCGAATTCGATTGCGTACTACTTCCGTGAGGGACAGTCACCACATCGAATCGGCGGCCTGCGCTTGACAAGCACCGCGGCACGCACGCGAACGGGCTGGCGCATCACCGAACACGAGGTCCGACCGCTCTGGATCCGTGAGGCCTAGATGTGATGTCCCGGCACGTTGGTGACAAACGAAACGCCGCAGCGGGTGCTGGACACAGGTGAGGGCCTTCTGGTTCCGGTGTGGATCGCGAAGTCTGCACCGATGCCCAGGAGGCCCTCATGGTCCACCGTAACGCCCCACTCACCCCGACCGGACGACTGCGCCTGGCCCGCTGCGTGGTCGAGCACGGATGGACTCTGCGCCAGGCCGCCGAACGCTTCCAGGTCGCCCACACCACCGCCAAACGGTGGGCCGATCGCTACCGCACCCACGGCCCCGCCGGCATGGACGACCACTCCCGCCTGGCCTACTCGGAGATCCTGACCGATGACAAAGCCGCGACCTGCGCGGGATTCCTGCGTCGGGCCCATGCCTGGTTCGCCGCCAACGGCGTCACTGTCCAACGAGTGTTGACCGACAACGCCTGGGCCTACACCAAGACCACCTGGCGACGAACCTGCGCCGAGCTCGACATCGCTGCCCGGTGGACCCGGCACTGGCGCCCCAGACCAACGGCCAGGTCGAACGATTCCACCGCACGCTGGCCACCGAGTGGGCCTACGCTCGCCTCTACTCCTGCGAGGCCGAGCGCCAAGCCGCTTATCCCGACTTCTTGGGCTGGTACAACTACCATCGGCCCCACACCGGGATCGGAGGGCAAGTCCCAGCAGCCCGTGTCACCAACCTCACCGAACAGCACATCTAGTGCCGTGGCGGTTGGGTCGTCCTGTGAATCGTTCAGTCTCTGAACCTGGATCCGTCGCGAGCGTGATCGCCCTGACGCTCGCAGATGGCAAGACCTGTTACCGCGCTCCAACGGTCACCGGCTCGGCATCTGGTGAGCACGGGACCCGACATCACCTCCCCTGCCGGTCGGGGTGTGCGCCAACAGCTTCAGAGGACCTGAGTGTTCGACGGTGGAACACACGGCCCTCGACTGCGCCGAACCGGGTCACCGGGTGGCCCGAGCACGCCAACGCACAGGTCTGGCCCAGGCCGACCTGGCTAGATCCATCAGTGTGTACGGGTCCGTTCCGACCAAGAGGGAAAACGAAGTCGTCATTCGACGGTACTGGAGCCGCCCAGGTGGCTGAAGCACCAAGCGGGCGGATCGAGTGGTTCATCGAGGGCGCCCCACCCGTGGTCGTCTCCCATCGCAACGTCACCGACCCGGGCGGACCCAGCCCGCGCATCGCCCCCGACCCTTCCGATGGCTCCCCCGCCCCCGAGAACACGTTCCCGGAAAGGGACGGTCACCTCCCCCGTCCCACGATTGTGGCGATCCTGCTCGAAGCGGTCTTCTATCCAGCCCTCGTCCTCTTGGGCGGATGGGCCTCCTTCCTGGTCACCACCTTCCTCGTGATGATGTTCAGGGTTCACTACCTGTGGTTCCCCTTGGTCTTCGGTGCCCCTCTGTTGGGTCTTTTTCGCCTGGCCACTCTGGTCCTTCACCTCCACCTGAGATCATCGGGATTCCCACGTCATGGGACAGCGACGGCGCTGATGGTGTGCGCTCTGTTGGCGGGGTCGGCCCACGTCTGGGCGGCGGGAACGCCGGGCTTGGGCAGCGACCCCGTCAGAACCATCGCCACCGTCACCGTCTACACACTGGTCGTCGCCTTCGCGCTGATCCTGCATTGGTCGGACGAACCAAGGCTCCGACCACGCTGGAAGATCCTCGCGATGGCGGGCGCGGTGGCGCCGGCGTGTGTCATCGCTTGGGCCGGCACGAAGATCTCCTACGAGCGAGAGCTGGACCGGCGGGTGCGAGAACACGTCGGTTACGACCAGATGAGCCCTGTGGACCAAGAGATACTCAGGCAGCGATACGAACGCGAAGAAGAACCGAGGTCGGGACCCGGCCGGGGAGACTGAAGCCCTTCTGCGGGCCCTCTCCAGCGGGGGCCGACCCATCGTGGTGCCCAAGGACCCGCCCACCGCCTCACCACGGGCCGGCTCGAACCCGACCGTCGGGGCGCCTTGGGGTAGACCCCCGCTCCGCGCCCACCAGGGGTGATGCGTACAGTCGATTCGGTACACCCGTTTTCCCGAATACGCACTTCGACGGGAGAGTGGACGGATGTTCTCCCGTCTGACCCGGTCCCTGGACCCCTTCCTACTCCTGCTGGTCTTGGTGCCCATCATCGCGACGCTGATGCCGGCTCGTGGGATGGCGGCGGAGGTTCTCGATCACCTCACCGTCGTGGCGATCTTCCTACTCTTCTTCCTCCACGGGGCCAAGCTCTCCCCCACCGAAACCCGCCGTGGGTTCTCTCGGTGGCGCTTCCAACTCCTCGTCCTGAGCTGTACCTTCGTCGTCTTCCCACTACTGGGACTGGCGATCGTCGCGCTACCGGCCTCGGTGCTGAACCCGGTGATGGCGACCGGTTTCCTCTTCCTGTGCATCCTGCCGTCGACCGTGCAGTCCTCGATCGCCTTCACCTCGATCGCGCGTGGCAACGTGGCCCTGGCCGTGAGTTCGGCGTCCATCTCCAACGTGCTCGGTGTGGCCCTCACCCCCATGCTCGCCGCGATCCTGTTGGGATCGACCGTAAAGATCACCCCGGAGTCCCTACTCGGGATCTTCGGCCAGCTCGTGGTCCCCTTCATCGCCGGCCAACTTCTGCACAAGAGGATCGGCCCCTGGTTGAAGGAGCACAAGCGGGTCGTGTCGTTCGTCGACCAGGGCTCGGTGCTGCTCGTGGTCTACGCGGCGTTCAGCATCGGGGTGGCGCAAGGGCTCTGGGAGGTCGTTGCGCCCTCACAACTGCTCGTGGTCGTCCTGGTCTCGTGCGTGCTCCTGGCGATCGTGCTCACCCTCTTCGCCGGCCTCGGCCGATCGATGCGCCTGGAGCGGGCCGACCGTGTCGTGCTGATGTTCTGCGGGTCGAAGAAGAGCCAGGTGAGCGGGCTTCCCATGGCCATCCTGCTGTTCCCCTCCGAACAGGTCGGAATGTACGTGCTCCCCCTGATGATCTTCCACCTGATCCAACTCCTGGTGTGCGGGGTGATCGCCCGCCGACTCGCCCGAACGGCGGAGCCCGTGTCCTCTGCTCAGGGCACCGGCGGGTAGCACACCAGGGCGGCGAGCGACCGGAGGCCGCCTGGCCCGACGGCTCCGGTAGGAATTCCAGCTCCCGCCCCAGCGTCGACGGAGGCGGCCCAGGTGACCATCTTCGCCAAGGCCCACTGCACGGGTCGAGGGTGAACCCTGATTCCTGGATGCTCGTCGGCTTGCGCGTTTCACGCATGGCCGGTGCCCGGGGTTCGGAGACGTTCGCGTTCTTGAAGGGCGTCTTTGCTCCTGAGAATAGTTTTTACAACCTCTGGTTGGATAAACTCTGGAGCATGACCTACGTGATCGCTCAACCGTGTGTGGACGTCCTGGACCGCTCCTGCGTGGACGAGTGCCCGGTCGACTGCATCTACGAGGGCTCCCGAGCCCTGTACATCCATCCCGACGAGTGCATCGACTGCGGTGCCTGCGAACCGGTGTGCCCGGTCGAGGCCATCTACTACGAGGACGACCTGCCGGAAGAGTTCGGACCATACCTGGCCGACAACGCGGTGTTCTTCGCCACGCCGTTGCCCGGCCGTGAACAGGCCTTGGGCTCCCCCGGTGGCGCCGACGACATCGGCCCCCTGGGAGTGGACACCCCGCTGGTCGCGGGCCTGCCCTCAGCGGATCCGGGAAAGGAAACGGGTTGATCGAGTCAAAGGTGGACCAGCGTCTCACGGGACGCCGCGCGGAGGTGTTACGCCTCCTGCGTGACACCCGCCGGCCCATGGAGATCACCGAGATCGCCGAGCGGCTCGACGTCCACGCCAACACCGTTCGCTTCCACTTGGAGACCTTGGTCGCCAACGGCCAGGTCGAACACGTGACCACCGACCGCGGCGTTCCCGGACGCCCGGCCCGCCGGTACCGTCCGGTTCGGGGCATGGACCCGAAGGGGCCGCGACGCTATCGGGCGTTGGCCGAGGCGCTCGTCGAAAGCCTCTGCGCCACACCCGACGCGCGAAACCGGGCGATCGAGGCCGGTCGTTCATGGGGACGCGGGCAGGCGTCCCGGACCGCGACGACGGCCGAACCCTCTGAATCGATCGCGCTGCTGATGCGGTTGCTCGACGAACTGGATTTCGCTCCCGAGCGCCCCTTGACCGACCCGCAGAACATCGGCCTGCGGAACTGCCCGTTCCTGGAACTGGCCGCAGAGCGGCGCGAGGTGGTGTGTTCCCTGCACCTGGGCCTCATGCGAGGTGCGTTGGAGACGTGGAACTCACCCCTCACGGTCGACCGTCTGGACGCCTTCGTGGAACCGGACCTGTGCTCGGCCCACCTCGCCTCCGTCGAAGCCTCGTAGGGGCGGTTCAGTACTCACGCAGGCGGGCGACGTTGCCGAGCCAGTCGTCGATGAGTCGATCCTCCAGGCTCTGGTCGGTACGCATGATGCGAGTGAGTTCGAGGCCGCGGACCAACGCCATCAGGGATTCGAAGGCGATCTTGGCCGTTTCGGGGTCGGCGATGCCCGCGTGCTCGTTGAACAGGCCCCGAAGCGCCGAACCGAGCCTGCGCTCCGCGGGCAACAACGCGGCGCGCAGCTGTTCGTCGGTGCGTGAAGCGGTCCACAGCTCGATGGCGGCCTGGAAAGGTGGCCCGGCCATCACCGACCGGATGGCCCGCACCATCTGTTCCAGGGCCTGGGACCCCTCGCCCAGGTCCGCGACCAGTTCACTGAATTCACGCAGCCGCATCTCGGCGATGTGGTGGATGGCGGCCACGAGCAGCTCCGACTTGGATCCGAAGTGGTGCAGCAGGGCACCCCGGGACACCCCCGCCTCATCCTGGATCCGCTGCGTCGTCGTGCCCGCGTACCCATGGGTCACCAAACAGCGGATCGTCGCGTCGAGAAGCGCCTCATGGGTTCTGGCGCGCTGTTCCTTACGGGTCAGGCCACTCACGTCCCACACCCTAACGAGACGGGGACGTGCCCGAGGGCGCGGGCGGCCCCGCCGATCGTCNTGGTCAGAGCGACCGGAGTCCCCCGGCCTCGATCTGTTCGCGGAGCCGGAACTTTTGGAGCTTGCCCATGGCGTTGGTCGGCATGGTGTCGGTGACGTACCAGGCCTTGGGTGTCTTGTGGGGCGCCAGGTGTTCGCGAAGGTAGTCGTGCAACTCCTCGGCGGTGGGCGCCGGATGTTTCTCGTCCAACCGGACGATGGCGGCCACGTTCTCGCCCCACCGCTCATCCTTCAGACCGATGACGGTCGCCCCGGCGATGGCCGGGTGCCTGGTCAGCACCTCTTCGATCTCTCGAGGGTAGATGTTCTCTCCACCTCTGATGATCATGTCCTTGAGGCGCCCGGTGACCTTCACGTATCCGCGTGCGTCCATCGTTCCGAGGTCACCGGTGTGCAGCCACCCATCGGCGTCGATCGTCTTATCGGTCTCCTCCGGCATGTCGAGGTAGCCGATCATCTTCGAGTAACCGCGTGCGCAGATCTCACCCTCGGAATCGACCGGGCGAATCTCACCGGTGTGGGGGTCCAGGATGGCCACCTCGATGCCGGGCAAGGGCCGTCCCGCCGTGAACAGGTTGTCCGCACGGGTGTCGGAGGGTCGTGTCTGGCAGACGATGGGGCTGAGTTCGGTCTGCCCGTAGACCGCGCTGGCGGTGGCTCCGCAGAGCTTCTCCCACGCCTCGACCAAGGGTGGTGGCACGGCGTCGCCGCCGGACATGACCACCTTCAATGAGCCGAGGTCGAAGTCCTCCAGGTCAGGGTGTGCGAGCAGGGCGTGCAACATGGCGGGGACACCGCCGAGGATCTCGGCGCGGTGGTCCTGCATCGCGGTGAGCATCGTGGTGGGGTCGAATACCTCGCCGAGCACGAGTGTGGCCCTCTCGTGCACCGAACCCATGCCGGCCAGGCCACAACCCGCGGTGTGAAAGAGGGGCAGGGCGGTGGCGAAGGTCGCGCCGGTGGGAGCTTCACAACGCTCACGCACGTGGGCGGCGTTGGTCACCATGGCCATGTGCTCGAGCACCGCCGCCTTGGGACGGCCGGTGGTGCCGGAGGTGAACTGGATCTGTGTGGGCTCTTGGGGATCGACGGTCGGTAGGTCGGCGCGTTTCTCGGTGGCGCGCACCTGTTCGAGCCAGCCTTCGAAGGCGACGGCCTCACGGACCGCGGGCACGGCGGGAAGCACCTCCTTGAGCATCGCCGCCATGTCGGTACCGCGGAAGTCATCGACGTAGAAGGCAGCGACCGCGCGCGAGGTGTCGAGCGCGTACTGGAGTTCGGCGCTGCGTAGGGCGGGGTTGATCGTCACGAGGACGAGTCCGCTCAACGCGGCTCCGTACTGGAGCACGAGCCACTCGGGCACGTTGGGCGCCCACACCGCCACGTGTTCGCCGGGCCGGAACCGGTCGAGCAGCCAAGCGGCCGCGTGTTCGGCCTCGTCCAGCAACCGACCGTAGGTCCAGGTGCGGTCCTCACGGCCCGGCGCGACCGACACCAAGGCGAGCTTGTCGGGTGCTTCGGCCGCCGCCCCGCGCAGGAGTCCACCCACCGTGACGTCGAGCAAGGGTCGACTCGTGTCCGCCGGCCACAGGGATTCGGGAAGGTGCGTCATCGGTTCTTCTCCTTGGCGGCGTCCTTGGCGGCGAGCTCTTCTCGCATCTGGGCGATCTCGTCCCGATCCGGGACGGGACCGCCGCCATCGGGGATGAAGCGGCCGGTGTCGCGCCATTGGACGGCGGCACCGAAGCCGTGTTCTTGGGCGAAGTCGACGAACCAGCGACCCTCGGGTGAGTGGCGGGTGATGCCGTCGAAGAGGACGGCGAGGTTCTGGGTGCTCTGCAGGCCCATGTTGTCGTAGGCCTGGTTGATCATGAGCTTTTGCATGACGAGCTGGTTGATGGGGACACCGGCCATGCGGTCGGCGAGCTTTTCGACCACCGCCTCCAGTTCGTCCTCGGGTACGGCGTCCAGGACCAGCCCCCATTCCTTGGCCTGGACGCCGTCGATGGTGTCGCCGGTGAGCAGCATGCGCTTGGCCCGTTCGGCTCCCAGGCGGTAGACCCACATCGCGGTGGTGGGGCAGCCCCAGATCCGCGCGGGCATGTATCCGATCTCGGCGTCTTCGGCCATCACGACCAGGTCGCAGGAGAGGGCGATGTCGCTTCCGCCCGCGACCGCATACCCCTGGACCTGGGCGATCGTGGGTTTGGCCGAACGCCAGAGCGAGAAGAAGTGGTCGGTGTTGGCCTTCATGAACCGGAAGTCCTGGATCGGATCCCAGACCTCGCCCTGGTGCTGATCGCCGCTCTCTGCGTACAACTTCAGGTCGTAACCGGCGCAGAACGCCCGGCCAGCCCCTTTCAGCACGATGACGCGCACCGAATCATCGTCGTTGGCCGCGGTGACGGCCGCGCTGATCTCCCGGGCCATCTCGGCGGTGATCGCGTTCAATCGGTCGGGCCGGTTCAACGTGATGTAGGCACGATGCTCACGGACGTCGTAGTCGACCGTGTTACCGCTGAATGTCATGGACACACCCCTTCACCTACAGTGGTTCACGACACATTTTCACAGTCCGTCTAGACTGTCAATGAATTGCGGACACTGATCCCCCGGACGGAGACCTCGACGGAGTCACTGGGTTCGCGCAGGTCACGGCGCGCTTTGGAGGCACGCCCATGGCTTGTGGGCGTGCTTCACCGGGCGATGGGTGCTGAACACGCGATCGGGTGGCGGATCGGCCGGACCGCCACCCGACATGGAGACGTCATCGTCAGGAGGGGTGGGCCGGCGCCTTCGGGGCTCCGACGTCGACACCGTGCGTCCTTCGGTAGGTGCTCGGCGCTACCCCCGTTTCACGCCGGAAGATCGCCCTGAAGTTCGCTGCGGTCCCGAACCCCGTCTCTTCGGCGATCCTCTCGATCGTCCGGTCCCCCGTCTCCAACAGCCGGCGCGCGCCTTTGATCCGTTGCGACAGGACCCACCGCATGGGCGACGTCCCCACTTCACGGTCGAAGTTGCGGATGAGGGTACGCCGCGACATCCGACTGCGTCGAGCGAGGACGTCGACGGTGATCGGCGCCCCGAGGTTGTGGCTCACCCAGTCCAGGGTGGCGCGCAGGTCCTCACGTGCGCCAGGCCGCACGGTACTGTACTGCGGTTCCGCCACGTCACGGGCGGGCGCCGTCACCACCTCTTTGGCCACGGCGTCCGCGGCCACGGTCCCGAAGTCCGACTCGATCATGTGCAGGCAGGCATCGATCTCCGCGCTGGCCCCGGCCGAGGTGAGGATCCGTCCGTCCTCGACCAGCAGCCGGTTCTCGGCGACCTCCACGTTCGGGAACGCGGCGCGGAGTTCTTCGGCGTGACGCCAGTGAACGGTGACGGTTCTCCCGGTCAGCAGACCGGCCTCGGCGAGCGCGAACACACCAGTGCAGATCCCCACGATCCGCACCCCCTTCTCGTGGGCCGAGCGCAGGGTCCGCAGGTACCGTTCCGGCACTGGCGAGTGCGGCGCGGCGTACCCGGGAACCACGAGGACGTCGGCGTTCACGGCGTCATCGAGCGTGTGCGTCACGCGCACCTCGGTCACCACCGTCTCCGGTCCCACTCCCCCTGGCTCGTCGGAACGCCCCCGTTCGACCTCACCGCACACGAGGACCCGATATCCCGGATGGCGGCCCAGGACGTGGGCCGGGATCATGACGTCCAAGGCGTACAGGCGCGGTACCGCGAGGATGGCCACCACCAGGGCGTCGTCATCCGGTCCCGTCATGTCCGACTCCCCTCGATCCACCGGCTCGTCGTCCGTGCGGTGCGACCTGGCACGATCCTTGCCACGAGCGGCACGCTCATCCCTGTTCGGCGTACCCGCCTTCTCCATAGTGTCCCTGACGTAGGAGATCGGTCCGAACCGGCCTTCGGTCGTCGAACGAGTCGAGGAGAACACCATGAGCGTTGAGAAGCAGACCCACTACCTCGGTGTGCCTTGGGAGGACGAGCACGGTTACGCGCAGGCGGTCAGACACGGCGACGTCATCCATCTATCCGGTCAGGTGTCCCACCAGGGAACGGAGCTCATCGCCCCGGCACCGGTCGGGGCGGACGGTCGGGTCACGGACTTCACCAACACGGGAGCGCAGATGCGCCAGTGCTACGCCAACGCGTCCCGGTTGTTGGAGAGGTTCGGCGCGTCCTTGGACGACGTCGTCGACGAAACGATCTACGTGGTGGACGTCGAGGCTGCGGACGCCGTCACCGGCCCGGTGCGCAAGGAGGCGTACGGCCGGCCCGACCCACAGGTCGCCAGCACCGTGATCGGCACCTCCGGGTTGGCCTTCCCGGAATTGTTGGTCGAGATCAAGCTCGTGGCGAGGGTGTGAGCCCTGGCCGAGGCGGCGAGATCGTCGACGTGAACCTCCCCTCGGCTTCTCCACTGGGCCGGGCCACCGCCCCGCCCAGTGGGTGGACGGTGGTGGCCCGGCGTGGAAGGGACCGGGTGAAGGGGTTCGCCGGCCGTGCGGCGAGGAGCCGTGCGAACAAGGGGACCGCGCGCCTCTGGGGTCGGTTCGAAGGCCTCGCCGGCGCACACAAGGCCCTGTTCGACGATGACCAGCGCGCCCGTACGTCGGGATCGCCGCGGGACCGGTCGCGGCGATCCGGTTCGTGTTCCGCCGTCCGAAGCCGGCCATGGAGCGGGCCGGCTCCGGTGACGTGGCCCTCCGTCGAAGAGAGGCGTCGGTCAGGCACTCGTGAGGATGACCAGACGCCGGGTCGCACGAGTCATCGCGACGTAGCGGTCCACCGCCCCTTCCACCCCTTCGCCGAAGTCCGCCGGATCCACGAGCACGACCAGGTCGAACTCCAACCCTTTGGCCAGCAGCGGGCTCAGCGACCGTACCCGGGGCCCGTCCTCGAACGTGGGGTCACCGATGACACAGGCGATCCCCTCGGGACTCTCGGCGAGCCAGGCGTCGATGATCGAACCCAGTTCCGCAACGGACCCGTGGACGACGGGGTGTCCGCCGGTGCGGATCGAGGTCGGCACGTTGGCGTCGTCGAGCACGGACCGGATGATCGGTTCGGCCTCCACCATGACCTCCTCCGGAGTCCGGTAGTTGATGCTCAGCGAGGCCTGCTCGATGCGGTCGAACCCCACGCGCTCCAGCCGTTGCCTCCAGGACTCGGTGAAGCCGTGCCGAGCCTGGGCCCGGTCCCCCACGATGGTGAAGCTCCGGGACGGACAGCGCGCCAGCAGCATCCGCCACTGCGCGTCGGTGAGTTCCTGAGCCTCGTCCACGACGATGTGCGCGAAGGTGCCGGCGAGCCGATCGGAGTCGGCGGTGGGCAGCGCGGCCTCGTCCACCAGGTTCTCGCGCAGGTCGGCGTGGTGCAGCATCGTCACGAGTCCTTCACCGTCGTCATCGGCGGCGAGGAGGTCGTCGATGACCATGGACACACGTTCGCGCTCGGTGGCGGCCGCGACCTCGTGGCGGCGCTTGCGCTCGGCCGCCTTCGGGTCACCGAGGCGCCGCCGGGCCGCGTCCAACAGCGGTAGGTCGGACTCGGTCCAGGCGTGGGCGTCCTGGCGCTGGAGGGCGCGGACCTGGTCGGGCTCCAGCCAGGGGGCGCACATACGCAGGTAGGCGGGGACGGACCACAGGTCCCCGACCAGGTCGGTGGGCTCCAGCAGCGGCCAGGCGCGGTAGAGGGCACCGACCAGCTCTCGGTCGCGCCGTAGCGCGTCCCGGAGCATGTCGGTGGTGACGTCCTCCTCGCCCAGGGCCCTGGTCAGGGCGTCGGACAGGATCTCGACCAGTTCCTCGAAGATCTGCTCACGCGCCTCGTTGTGCGGGGTCGTGGCCTCCACCGCGCCGAACGCCTCGGCCCAGTCGGCGGCGCTCAACCACAGGTCGGCCCAGGGAGTGGAGACCTCCATCCCCTGGGTGGGCGGCTTTTCGTAGAACCGCACGGCCGGTTCGATCGCATCGACCAACTTCGCGGACGACTTCAGGCGGGCGATCGCGGGGTCAGGGTCGGGCAGGGCGGTGGCCCCTTCGGGAAGCAGGTCGCGCAGGGTGCAGGTTCGCACTCCCTCCTCACCGAGGCTGGGCAGGACGTCGGAGACGTAGGCCAGGTAGGGCTGGTGCGGGCCGACGAACAGTACCCCGCCGCGGCGGTGGCCCAGGCGCGGGTCGGAGTAGAGCAGGTGTGCGGTGCGGTGCAGGGCGACGACGGTCTTGCCGGTACCCGGACCGCCGTCGACCACGAGGGCGCCGCCGGAACCGGCACGGATGATGGCGTGCTGATCGGCTTGGATGGTGCCGAGTACGTCACGCATGCGATCCGACCGGTCCTCGGCCAGGCTCGCGATGAAGGCGGACTGGTCATCGAGGGCGGCGTGCCCCCAGAACCCGTCGTCGGTGAACACCTCGTCCCAGTAGTCACTGATCCGGCCTCGGGTCCACCGGTAGCGGCGGCGTCCCCTCAGACCCATCGGGTCGGCGTGGGTGGCGGCGAAGAACGGTTCGGCGGCCGGCGAGCGCCAGTCGAGCAGGAGCCGACGCCCGTCGGGGTCGGTGAGGCCGAGTCTGCCGATGTAGACGGGTTCGTTCGGGGCGTCCTCGTGGACGATACGTCCCAGGCACAGGTCGAGGCCGAAGCGGCGCAGAGCACGTAGGCGGGAGGAGAGACGGTGGATCTCCATGTCGCGCTCCACGACCTCACGGACGTTGCCGCCGGCGGCCCG
>NZ_ANBD01000141.1 GCF_000341005.1 Nocardiopsis alkaliphila YIM 80379
TGATGGAGCGTCCAAGGCTCCGCTCGATGTCCGCGAAGTGCCGTTCGTCGTCGGCGATCAGCTTCGGATCGGCTTTGGGAGATAGTGGTTCAGAAAGAGCGAAAACGCTTGTGGCCTGCGGGTTCACGTGGTCTCCCAGATCATGGGTCATGCTCACGATCGACGATTGTGAACCATGACCGGGGTCTTGCCGCAAGCCCCAGGGGGCGCTATATATTAAGAGTGGCGAGAGGTTTCCGAAATTCTCTTCCCCGCCCCCATCGGCCGTCTCATCGGCCCCTTGGGCGACCTCGCCTCGGACCTGCCCCGTGCGGGGTCCCGCGTCCGCCACCCGCCGCGTTCCGTGCCCCGTACGCGGACGAACCGTTCATCCGCGTGGTCGTTTCGACTTCGATCATTTCCGGCTCGGCCCTAAGGACTCGGTCTGGACCAAGGCCGGATGAGGCTTCACCTTCGCTGCTCGAACCTGGTATCGAACGAAGGGCCGGCCCGAACACCAAGGTCGAACCGGCCCTTGTCGCGGTGTCGGGGCATCAGACCGGGGTGGCGTAACGCAGCACGGCCGCGATGCCGCCGTCGAGCCTCACCTCATCGGCCGGGACGAGTTCGAGTCCGGCACCGGTCGTCGCTACGGCACGCGGGATCGCCGCCTTGGCGGGTTCGGTCCGCGGCTCGGTGACCCCCATTCGACGAAGCTCACGCGCGTTGACGGAGACCTGTTCACCCGAAGCACCGATGTGGAGTTCACGGTCCGCGTGGGGCAGGTCATCGTTCCACAGCAGCATCTCCACCTGGCCGCGTTGAAGGGCGCGCACCACCGAGTCCAGGCCTTCGACGGCGGTGCCGTCGGCACGTCCTCGGCCCAGGGCGTCCACGGCCTTTCGAACGTGCTCGGCCGCCTTGGCATCCAGCTTGGCGGCGAGTTCCTCCTCCAGCGGCGAGTTCTCGTCGCCCCGAGCGCGCGATCCCGCTTCCAGGTCCTCGACCCGTTCCCTGAGGTGCCCGGGAAGATGGTCGGCGACGGTGCCACGCACTTGGACCTCGCCGGCCAGGGCGATGATCTCGGCGTTACCGGCACCGGCGAGTTCGGTGATCGCCTCCGCGACCAGGGAGACGTTCCGACCGATCTGCTCGTCGACGGCACGCTGCATCTGGTGATGGTGGAAACCACCCTCGCGGACCTTGTGAACGGGCTTGTCCTTGCCATCGACCCTGCGGAACACGGTGCGGCCATCGGCGTACTCGGCGGTGATGTCGGCACCGATGCTGTCGATGACGGCGAGGACGTACGGCACGCGTCGGTGGTCGGCCGCGATGTAGGAGAGGGGGTCGGGCAGGTCCCCCACACTCACCTCGAAGTCTCTCGGCGGTCGGGCCACGGTGGAGTCGTAGACGACCTCGTCCCCGGTCGCGTACACCACCTGGCCGTGGGGGCCGGGGACGCCTTCGGTACGGCCGACCACCCCGCCCATGGCCGCCACGGTCTCCTCCGGGGCGCCCTCGTCCAGCAGCGCCGCTCGGGCCTGTTCCCAGCGCAGGCGGATCGCGTGTTCGGCGTCCTCCGTGTCACGGGAGGTGTCGATGAACAGTGACGCCATAGGCGCGGGCCGGTCGTAAAGGGGTTGCAGGAATGTCAGGTCCATGCTCGTTCCTTCCGCCATTCGGTTCGGCGAACCTACGGTGTCCTCTGCCTACGTCGCGAGCCCTTCCCACACGAATCCAGGCCATTCACGAGAAGAACCGACAGCACGTGTGCGCCATGCCACACCGTTCTTTTCTCATATCCCGCTTGAAGCGAGTGAGAAAAGGCATGACCTCCCCTGAGATAGGCAAGGGAAGCCACCGATCCATCAGGAGGAGGGCTCATGAGCCGGTCGGAGAAACTCAAGGGTCGGGCCGCCCAGGTCAGGGGCAAGGCCAAGGAAGTGGCCGGACGCGCGACCGGGAACAAGCGACTGCTCTCCCGGGGCCGTTTCGAGCGGTTCAAGGGCGAGGCGCTCACGCGAGGTTCGGGTTTGAAGGACTCGGTTCGCAAAACCTTGCACGGTCTGCGCTCCGGTAGGACCTGACCGCGCCCGACACGTACCCGGGCTCCTCCCGCTCGTGTTCCCGGGAGGGGCCGTTGTGGTCGTTAGGAAGCCTGTTTCTTGGAGCAGTCGGCGCACAGGCCCCAGTAGACGACCTCCGCCTCGTCGATCGAGAATCCATGGTTGTCGGAGGCGGTCAGACAGGGCGCGTGACCGATGGCGCAGTCGACGTCGGCGATCGCTCCGCACGAGCGGCACACGACGTGGTGGTGGTTGTCCCCGACCCTGGTCTCGTAGCGGGCGACGGTGCCCTGCGGCTGGATACGGCGGATCAGACCGACGTTGGTCAGTGCTTTGAGGACGTCGTAAACGGCTTGGTTCGATACCGCTCCGAGGCTCCCGCGCACGACTTCGATGATCGACTCCGTGTCAGCGTGGGGGTGGTCGTGCACGGCGGAGAGCACCGCGAGCCGTGGGCTCGTCACCCGCAGAGCGGACTCGCGCAGCTGGTGCTCGAAATCCGTTGGGCTTGGCATGTCTTCGAGTCTGCCTCCGAGTCTGGATTCGGTCAAGTTATGGGGTCATTCCAATCTTTTTCGCCCCTCCCCATCGGCCCTGACCCGATTCGGACGTTGGGCCATGGCGGCCGCGCCTTCGGGCGCGATGGCGACGTTGCTCCGACCCCGAGGGCTTCAGGTACCACGATCGCACCCATGGACGAAACATAGGAAAACCGGCACCCCGTGTCGCGGTATCCGGCCCAGGCACCCGACCCGGGTGCCGAAAGCGACCGACCGCCCCACGAAGGCGGGGCGGTCGGTGACGACACGTCCTGAAGGTGGATTCGTGATCAGTCGGTGCCGGACTCCATGGCGGCGTGGTCCAGCCACTCGTGCTCCTCCGCCTCACCGCGAGAGGCGATGGCCTCGGCGCCTCCCTCTGGCATCGCACCGATGAGACCGGTGGAGGCGGCCTGGGCGGCACCGATGGAGGTCGGGTGCTCGCTGCCGACCATCCCCAGGCGGGAGTAGTCCTCCAGCTTGGCGCGGGAGTCGGCGATGTCCAGGTTGCGCATGGTCAGTTGGCCGATGCGGTCGCCAGGGCCGAAGGCGGAGTCCTCGGTGCGCTCCATGGAGAGCTTGTCCGGGTGGTAGCTGAACGAGGGGCCGGTGGTGTCGAGGATGGAGTAGTCCTCCCCGCGACGCAGACGCAGGGTGACCTCACCGGTGACCGCGGTGCCCACCCAGCGTTGAAGGGACTCGCGAACCATGAGGGCCTGGGGCTCCAGCCAACGCCCTTCGTACATCAGGCGCCCCAGACGGCGACCGTCGTTGTGGTACGAGGCGAGGGTGTCCTCGTTGTGGATGGCGTTGACCAGGCGCTCGTAGGCGGCGTGCAGCAGCGCCATACCGGGGGCCTCGTAGATGCCGCGGCTCTTGGCCTCGATGATGCGGTTCTCGATCTGATCGGACATGCCCAGGCCGTGGCGGCCACCGATGGCGTTGGCCTCCAAGACCAGGTCGACGGCGCTGGGGAAGGTCTTGCCGTTGATGGTGACCGGGCGGCCCTGTTCGAAGCCGATCGTGACGTCCTCGGGAACGATCTCGACCTCGGGGTCCCAAAAACGTACGCCCATGATGGGTTCGACCAGCTCGATGCCGGTGTCCAAGTGCTCCAAGGCCTTGGCCTCGTGGGTGGCGCCCCAGATGTTGGCGTCGGTGGAGTACGCCTTCTCCGTGCTGTCCCGGTAGGGCAGACCTCGCTCGACCAGCCACTCCGACATCTCCTTGCGGCCACCGAGTTCGTTGACGAAGTCGGCGTCCAACCATGGCTTGTAGATGCGCAAGGAGGGGTTGGCGAGCAGGCCGTAGCGGTAGAACCGCTCGATGTCGTTGCCCTTGTAGGTGGAGCCATCACCCCAGATCTGCACGCCGTCCTCGAGCATGGCACGAACCAGCAGGGTGCCGGTGACGGCGCGACCCAGCGGTGTGGTGTTGAAGTAGGGGCGGCCTCCCGAACGGATGTGGAAGGCGCCACAGGCCAAGGCGGCCAGCCCCTCCTCGACCAGGGCGGCGCGACCATCGACCAGACGGGCGATCTGGGCACCGTACTCGCCGGCGCGGCCGGGCACCGACTCGATGTCGGGCTCGTCGTACTGGCCGATGTGCGCGGTGTAGGTGCACGGGACGGCACCCTTCTCGCGCATCCACGCGACCGCGACAGAGGTGTCGAGGCCTCCGGAGAAGGCGATTCCGACGCGCTCGCCGGCGGGGAGGGAAGTGAGTACCTTGGACATGCATATAAGCATGCACCCTTATGAATGAACATGCAATTCAAATCGTGCATCGATCCTGTGAGTCACGCCATCCCCCCATCCGACCTGGCCTCTCCCGCCTGAGAGTCGGCCCGCCCCTCGAGTCGAACCGGTTTCTCCATCGCCTGCCCACAGCGACACGCCGACAAGGGTGCTCGACACCGGTTGCCGCATGTGGCGATGTGGACACGAAGAGGAGTGGTGCGCCGACACGACGCTCCCCCTTACCCACGGTCTTGTCGATCGGAGCCGACAGATGCCCTCCTTTCCCACCGCCATCCTGGTCGCGGACGATGGATCGGCCGAGTCGGATTCGGCGTTGGAGGCCGCACTGGAACTGGCTCGTGCCACCGCGTCCTCACTGAGCCTGGTCCACGTCAGATCGCTCTACCCCGCCGTGGTGGGCACCACCGTGACACCGGAACAGGCACGGCGACTACGGGAACAGGGAGAGTACGTCGTCCAGCGACGGGTCGTCGAGGCCTCCGAGTGGGGAATACCCCTGGAACACGTCGAGGTGCGGCTGAGCCGACGGATCGAATCGGCCATCACCGACACGGCCAGAAGGCTCGGGATCGGGTTGCTCGTGGTCGGCGCTCGTGGCGGCGGTGCCACCCAACGTCACGTGCTGGGCGACATCTCTCGCCGATTGGTCCGTGAGGCGCACTGCTCCGTTCTGGTCGTGCACGCCGCGCAGGCCCAGAGCGGCCCTCGAACCCGTTCGGGGCCCTCCCCCCTGGAAGGCGAGACCGCCAAGGGCCCTGAGTCATCCGAGTCCGACTCGACCGAACAGCACCGATAGGAGCCCCCGTGCCGGATTTTCGACTCGTGCCGGTCGACATGCTGGTCATCGTGGCCAGCGTGGCCGCGATCATCGGGATCGCCCTGTGGGTGGGACGCAAACAGGAGGGCACCGAGAGCTACTTCCTGGCCGGCCGCACCATGGTCTGGCCGGTCGTGGGCTTCTCCCTCTTCGCCACCCAGTTCGCCGGAACGCAGTACCTGGGTCTGGCCGGCGCCGGATTCGAAACGGGCATCTCGGTGTGGAACTTCGAGTGGATCGCAACGGTGGTCCTGCTCGTGTTCGCCCTGCTGATCCTGCCCTTCTACCTCCAGTCCAAGATCACCACGGTGCCGGAGTTCCTGGAACGACGTTACGACCGCCGGGCCCGCTACGCCTTCTCCGGATTCACCGTCATCACCGCCATGCTGTTGGACAGCGCGGGCGCGATGTTCGCGGGTTCCCTGGTGTTGTCACTGCTCTTCCCCGAGGTCCCGATCGGCGTCCACATCGCGATCATCGCGCTGCTCGGCGGTGGGTACGTCCTGGTCGGCGGCCTGAAATCGGTGATGATCACCGACACGATCCAGGGAGTGATCCTGTTCGCGGCCGGTGCCGCGCTCTTCATCCTCGTCTTCGCCGAATTCGACTTCGACTGGTCGGCGCTACCCGCCCTGGCCCCCGAGGACGGTTTCACCGTCACCCCGCCCGCCGACGATGGTTTCTTCCCCTGGCCGGGCATCTTCACCGGTGCGATCTGGTTGTCGTTCTACGTCTGGGTGACCAACCACATCGTGGTACAGCGGATCCTGGCCGCCAAGAACATCGACCACGGCCGGTGGGGCGCCCTGTTCGCCGGTTCCCTCCAGCTCCCCCTGCTGCTGTTCCTGATCTTCCCGGGAATCCTCGCCCGCGACATCTACGATCCCGACCAGGTGACCGACAGCGACGTGGTGTGGGTCGCCCTGGTGTTCGACTACGTGCCGGTCGGTATTCGCGGCTTGATCGTGGCGGCGCTCATCTTCGCTCTGATGTCCACCCTCGACTCAGTGCTCAACGGTGCCTCCAGCCTGGTCGTCAACGACTTCATCAAGACCCGCGAGCGCGAGTTCACCGAACGCCAACTGCTGACCATCAGTCGTGTCCTGGTGGGTGTCTTCATGCTGGTGGCCGCCCTGTGGGCGCCGGTGCTCACCACCTTCTCCGGCATCGTGGCCTACTTCCAGTCCTTCCTGGGATACGTGACCATGCCGCTCGTCGTCGTACTGCTCGGCGGCATCTTCTGGCGACGCGCCTCCGTACAGGCCGGCGTGGGCACGCTGGCCGTGGTGCCCTTCGGGCTCTTGGCCTTCTTCCTCGGCGAGGTCTTCGGTCTCTTCGACCTACAGTTCCTCTACGCCACCGGCATCATGCTCCTGCTGAGCCTGGTGGTCTTCGTGACGATCTCCCTGGCCACCGAGGCCCCCGCGGCCGAGAAGGTCGAGGCCATCACCTGGAGCCCGCAGACCTGGAAACAGGAGACCCGGGAGTTGGCCTCGACCCCCTGGTACGGCAACTACCGGGTCTTGGCGATGGTCCTGGGTCTGGTCACCATCGTCGCCGTGGTGCCCTTCATCGGGTGAGCACCACCGGGCGGGCGCGGGGCCCGCCCGGTTACTTCGCGAACCGCCGGGTACCACCACTCCACCTCCGACCCCCGTCCCCCTTGGAGGCACGATGTTCGCGACCATCGCCGCGATCCTGTTCGGGATCGCTCTGTTGCTGGAGGTCATCGGGCAGAGCTTCCCGGACCTGGTCACCACCTGGACCCTCACCCTCGCCGGGCTGCCCTTCCTGGCCCTGCACATGGCCGGTTACGGCACCCGTTCATGGGGGCGGCGTTGAGGAGACCGTCGTGCCCCTCCCCGAACCAGGAGCAAGATGATCGTCATCGGTGTGTCCTCCGGCACCTCGGCCGACGGGATCGACGTCGCCGCCGCCCGTCTGGAATCGGACGGCGACCTGATCCGGTTGACTCCGCTCGGGCACCTCGCCCATCCCTACTCCCCCGACCTGCGGGGGTGGATCCGCGCGGCGCTACCGCCGGCCTCCACCACCCTGGAGATGGTCTGCCGGATCGACACCCGCATCGGCCAGGAGTTCGGTGAAGCGGCCCTGAAGGCCATGGAGGAGTTCACCCAGGGCCGTGCCGACCTGGTCGCATCACACGGGCAGACCCTCTTCCACTGGGTCGGTGGGTCCACCGTGCACGGCACCCTTCAGATGGGGCAGCCCGCCTGGATCGCCGAAGCCACCGGTCTGCCGGTGCTGTCGGACCTGCGCGTGGCCGACGTGGCCGCGGGCGGCCAAGGCGCCCCGTTGGCCGCCACCCTGGACACCCTGCTGTTGGGAGGGCGAAGCGAACCGACGGCGGCGCTCAACCTGGGTGGTATCGCCAACGTCACCGTCGTCCGGCCGGACGCCCCACCCTCGGCCTTCGACACCGGGCCGGCCAACACCCTGATGGACACCGCCATGCGCGTGGTCACCGACGGCGCCCGCGACCTCGACGTCGATGGCGCTTTGGCCCGCACCGGTGCTCCCGATCCCGATCTGTTGGAGTACCTGCTCTCCGAGCCCTATTACCGACTGGGTCCGCCCAAGAGCACCGGACCAGAACTGTTCGGCCCCGACCACCTGGAGAGGGCGCTGCACGAGGTGGGCCGCCCCTCGGACGGCGACCTGCTCGCCACCCTGGTCGAACTCACCGCCATCACCGTCGCCGATGCCCTACGCCCCCACGGGGTGACAGAGGTGTTCGCATCGGGTGGAGGGACTCAGAACCCGGTCCTGATGGATCGACTCGCCACCCACCTGGCACCGGCCCGGCTCACCTCCAGTGACGCGTGGGGGTTGGAGGGGGACGCGAAGGAGGCGTACCTGTTCGCTCTGATCGGCTTCTTGAGCTGGCACGGCGTGCCGGGTTCGGTGTCCGACTGCACCGGTGCCCGCCGCGAGACCGTGGCCGGCCGCATCACGCCGGGCGCGAAACCGCTACGGATCCCAGAACCGGTCGTGTGGACGCCCCGGCGCCTGCGGATCGAACCGGTGCGCGGATAGTACGCCACCGCCCCGACGCTGACCCCCTCGTACACCCCCTGTCCCGGCCCGGCCCCGCCCGCTCACAAGACCCGTCCGCCCGCCGTCCACCTTCCACAGGAGCCGCCCGGTGCAAACCGTCGACATCGTCGTCATCATCGTCTATCTGTTGTGTTCGGCCTGGTTGGGTCTGAAGCTGTCCGGCCGTCAACGCGACGTCAAGGACTACTTCATCGGCAACCGCGAGCTGCCCTGGTGGGCCGTGTGCCTGTCCGTGGTGGCCACCGAGACCAGTGCGCTCACCGTGATCAGTGTTCCCGGCATCGCCTACCTGGGCGACGTCACCTTCCTCCAGGTCGCCGTGGGCTACCTGATCGGTCGGATCGTGGTCGCCTTCCTGCTGCTGCCCCGCTACCACCGGGGCGAGATCACCACCGCCTACGCCTATCTGGGCTCGCGCTTCGGCCGGGGAATGCAGGCCACGGCCTCGGTCACCTTCTTGTTCACCCGTCTGCTCGCCGACGGTGTGCGCCTGTTCGCGGCGGCCATCCCCATGAAGATCATCCTGGACTCCTTGGGACTGGGGGCCTCCTACTTCACGATCGTCGCGGTCATGGGCCTGGTCACCATCCTGTACACCCTGATCGGCGGGATCCGCGCGGTGGTGTGGGTGGACGTGCTCCAGATGGGGTTGTACGTGGTGGGTGGCGTGGTGTCCCTGGTCGTCATCATGGTCACCCTGGACGTGAACTTCCTGACGGTCGCCGCCGAGGAGGGCAAGACCCGATTCCTGGACTTGACCTCCGACCCGATCTCCTCCCCCTACGCCACGGTCACGGCGGTGTTGGGCGGGGCCCTGCTGTCCATGGCCTCCCACGGCGCCGACCAGCTCATCGTGCAGCGACTCTTGGGGTGTCGCACGCTGCGCGACGCCCAGAAGGCGGTGATCGTGAGTGGGATCGTGGTGTTCGTCCAGTTCGCCCTGTTCCTGACCGTGGGACTGGCGCTGTACTCCTACTTCGAACGTGCCACGGTGGAACGGTTGGGCTTGAGCACCTCCGACGAGCTGTTCCCGGTGTTCATCACCGAAGGATTGCCCGCCGGACTGTCCGGGTTGCTCCTGGCGGGGATCATGGCCGCGGCGATGAGCACCCTGTCCTCCTCCCTGTCGGCGCTGTCGTCTTCCTCCATGGCCGACCTGTACGAGAAGTTCTCCCGACAGCGGCTCGAAGGCGAGCGGGCGCTGCGGATGAGCCGTCTGTTCACCCTGGGCTGGGGACTGGTGTTCATCGGAGCGGCGGCGATGTTCACCGGAACCGACAACCCGGTGGTGGAGCTGGGGTTGTCCGTCGCGAGCATCACCTACGGCGGGCTCCTGGGCGCGTTCTTCCTGGGCTTGTGGGTCCGTCGGGCCCGGCAGGCGGACGCCGCCATCGCCTTCGGGGTGGCCGTGGCCACCATGGCCTGGCTGTTCCTGTTCGCGCCGGAACTGGTCGGGTTCACCTGGTACACGGCGATCGGGACCACCATCACGGTGGGGCTGGGGTACCTGTCGTCCCTGCGACACCGCGACGACGACCTCTCGGGCCGGCCCACGGAATCGCCCATGCCGAGCGGGGAGGAACGCTCCTGAACGACCGTGGGGCGCTCTCCCGAGGATGGAAGAGCGCCCCACGAGGGTTTCACGTCCATCTCACTCGTACTCGGTGCCACCCTTGCGGGTGAGGTAGGCGTCGGGAGCCATGGCGGTGAGCCTCGCCCTACGGGGTCGGCCCATGTGAACCCGAGCGGTGGCGCCGCTCTGAAGGTCGTCGGGGCGGGGCGGATGGCGGGCCGGACCGTCGGTGCACGGCAGAGGCTCACCGCGGGTACGAGGTCCGGCGGTGGATCCCCGGTTCGAAGTGCTCGGCTCATCGCCCGGCCGGGCGATGATCTCTCCCGAATCGGCGGTGTGCTCCCGGGTAGGGACAGAGCGACCTCGTGTTCGGGCGGCCGATAGGCGTGACCGTCCCTGACCCGAGCCATCCGTAGACCACCGGGGACGATCGTCCCGTCGTAGGAGAGAGTCGGGGCCCTGGATCCTCCCCACATCCTGACAGGCGCGTCCTCGCGTACCAAGAGCTCGGCGGGCCCGGTGTTCCAGGGCCCGGTCCGGCCTAGAGTGGAGGGTTCGACAGGGATGGAGCCTCGGCCCCGTCCAGCACACGTGTTCCCCGCCGGGCGGGGACGACCCGGATCGGATCACCTTGTACCTGACCAACATCAGTCTCGACCCCGAGCGCGCCACCGGTATGCAGGAGTGGACGGTGATGGGGCGCGCCGTGGCCGGCGCGGTCGACCCCGATCCCGAGTCGAAGGCCCGTGTGCTGTGGGCGCGTCTGGCTCCGAACATGCTGTTGGTCAGCTCCGACACCGCTCCGGCCTGGGGCAAGGTTCCCGGGGCGATCTCGGCCACCTTCCACGACCTGCCCCTGCACGCCGTGGGAGAGAGGGTCGAGTGGGAACTGATCGCCGCCCCCACCCGACGTCGTGGAGAGGACCCCGACTCAGCCCGCAAGGGCGGCAAGCGTGTCCCCGTTCCCGAGTCCGGGTTCCAGGAGTGGCTGGACCAGAAGCTGGCGGGAGCGTTGAAGGTGACATCCGTGGGTTGGAAACACCTGGGTGGCAGGCCGGCCCGATATCACTTCAGTGGACTGGCCACGGTGGTGGACGGCGACACGCTGCGAGAGCTGTCCCTGCGCGGGATCGGCACTGGTCTGAAGACGGGGGCCGGGCTGCTGCTCACTCAAGAGGCTCGGTGAACAAAGCGAAAAAAGCACACAAAAGCCTTTTAGTTCACATAGATCCCATTGGCTACAACCTCGTGGCGGAGTGTTGCATTCGTCGGTCAAATAATGAAGGTTTTCTCCAAGGGTGTGTTCTCCAAAGACACATCCTGAGCCCGAGCCGAGCGTCGTACAAGGATCGACCGGGACGAACCCAGGTCCCGGCCCTGCCCGCCCGACAGCGAGCCCGAAGGAGCAACCTTGGCGTACCCACACCGGAACCCCACCGGACGACCCCCGGTTCCGATCCCCCGCGTCACCCTGTTCGGTGGCGCCTTGGTCGCCGCGTTGACGGCATCCCTGCTGCACGCGCCCCAAGCCGCCTCCGAACCCGCTCCGCGGGAACAGAGCGCCTGCGAAACCGACCCCCAGGCCCCGCCCAAACACCAGATGCGCGCCGAGTGGATCGCCGGAGTGCACAACATCGACTGGCCCTCCCGACAGGGCATGAGCGTGCAGGACCAGAAGGCCGAACTGGCCGGCCTCTACGACGAGGCCGTCGACAACGGTCTCAACGCGGTGTTCGTCCAGGTCAGACCCACGGCTGACGCGTTCTGGCCCTCGCCCCACGAACCATGGTCGGAGTGGCTGACCGGGGAGCAGGGTGGCGACCCCGGGTACGACCCGTTGGAGTACGCCATCGAGGAGGCCCACGCCCGGAACCTGGAGTTCCACGCCTGGTACAACCCCTACCGGGTCGCCATGCACGACGACCCCGGACGCCTGGTGGAGGACCACCCGGCACGACGGAACCCCGACTGGGTGTTCTCCTACAACGGTCAGCTCTACTACGACCCCGGTGTCCCCCAAGCCCGCGATTTCGTGATCGAGGCGATGATGCACTCGGTCGAGAACTACGACATCGACGGTGTGCACTTCGACGACTACTTCTACCCCTACCCAGGGGACGCGGAGCTCCCGGACGCGGACACCTACGCCGAACACGGCGCGCGCTTCGACGACATCGAGGACTGGCGGCGCGACAACGTCGACACCATGGTCCGCCGAATGAGCGAGGCGATCAACGCCGTCAAGCCGCACGTGAAGTTCGGCATCAGCCCGTTCGGGATCTGGCGTAACTCCAGTACCGACCCCGAGGGTTCGGACACCAACGGTTCCCAGTCCTACGACGGGCAGTACGCCGACAGCCGCAAGTGGGTCACCGAGGGTTGGCTCGACTACATCAACCCACAGATCTACTGGGAGATCGGGCTTCCCGTGGCCGACTACGCGGTCCTGGTCCCCTGGTGGGAAGAGGTCGCCGCGAGCACCGGCACCCACCTGTACATCGGCCAGGCCGCCTACAAGGTGGGCAACGCGGGCGCGTGGGAGGACCCGAACGAGCTCTCCCTTCACCTGGACTTCAACCGCGACCACCCCGGCGTTCAGGGCGACGTGTACTTCAGCGCGACCTCGCTGCGCACCAACGCCCAAGAGGCCATGGGCATCGTGCGGGAGGACCACTACTCCAGTCCGGCCTTGGTCCCGGTCAAGAAGGACCTCGGTGGGACCGTTCCCGCGCCGCCCCGAGCGAGCGCGGGTGGGGATGGAACCCTGAGCATCACTCCGGGCCCGGGTGAGCGGCCGGCCTACTACGCCGTGTACGCCTTCGACGGCGTGCCCGACCGGGAGCAGGCCCGATGTGGAATCCAGGATCCGCGTGCCATGTTGGGCACGGTGCGCGCGGGTGACGATGGGACGGCGAGCTTCGAAGTCTCCGAAGGCACCGAAGGCACCGACACCACGTACTACGTGACCGCCCTGCACAGGCTGCACCACGAGAGCCGCGCGAGTTCCCCGGTACGCCTTCCCTAGGAACGATGGTCCGCCCAGGTCAGGGGCGAAGAGCCGATGAGGGACCCGACGTCATCGTCGGGTCCTTCGTACTTCCCGAGAAGAGGACCCTTTCACCCCTTCTCAAAAAGCAACAGTACTGTCATTGTTCTTTCATGACCTCCCACACACTCGGCACCAACCTGCGACGTCTCCTCATCACCCTGGATGGGGCCGTCGATCGCGCCTACGAAGCGGAAGGGATCACCTTCCGGGCCGCCTTCACCCCGGTGACCCGGGCCCTGCTACGCCACCTGTCGCTGTCGGTGGGCGGTCTGGCCAGGGAAACCGGCATGACCCGTTCGGCCACCAGCCAGACCGTCGCCCACATGCGCAGGCTCGACCTGCTCACCCAGGCCGAAAGCACGGACGGCCGAGAGCGGCGCGTTCGACTGAGTCCGCTCTGTTTGGAACAGCTACCTCTCATCGAACGTCGCTGGCGACTCACCAACGAGGCCGCGCGCGCCCTGGACCAAGAGCTCGAGACCGACCTGAACGGGACCATCGAGGCGGCCCTGGCCGCCTTGGAGCGACGCCCCTACCTTCCGGGGAAGTACGACCCGGGCTCGATCGACGCCGCCGACGTGGCGGTCGCTGCGGCGGAGGTGGCCGACCTGGTCACGGAGCACTACGTCCACCCGGCCACCGGGCATCGGGTGGCCGACGAGCTCCGTTCCCTGCCCGCGACAGAGGAACCTTCCCTGACGACGTTGGCGGCCACGCTCACCCAGGTGATGCGCCCACATGACGCCCATTTCCAGGTCGTGCCCACCGCGAAGAGCCGACGCCGTAACCGACGGGCGCGCGCCCGGGCCGGCGAAGTGGGCTTCACCGTCAGCGAGGACTCCGGTGTGGTCTTGGTGGAGATCGCCGAGTTCGTTCACCTGGACCCCGATACCGAGGCGGGACGGCACACGATCGAGACGGCGCGAGAGCGGTTGCGGGTCCTTACCGACGCGCGGACCGTGGTCTTCGACCTGCGGGGGACCCCGGGCGGTGCGCCGAGCATGGTGGAGTTCCTCGTGGACCACCTGGTACCCGCCGAGCCGGTCGAGGTGGTCACCTTCCACTCTCGAAAGGGGGAAGTCTGGCGCTCATGGACCGCGGCCGACCCCGACATCGCCCGGCGCCCGGACGTGCCGGTGTACGTACTGGTGGACGCGGGCACCGCCTCGGCGGCGGAGAGCTTCGCCCTGGCTCTGCGCACCCTGGGGCGCGCCACCTTGGTGGGGCACCGCACGGCGGGCGCGGCCAACCCCGGCGACTACTTCGCCACCGGCTCCGGTCTATCCGTGTTCATCTCCACCGGCGCCCCGGCCGATCCACGCACCGGCGCCACGTGGGAGGGCACCGGCCTCGCACCGGACCTCGCCTGCCACGCGCCCTTGGCGTTTCAACGGGCTTTGGAGGAGTGGCAGGCCTTGGACGGACGGTAGGACGGCGGCCTTGGAGGCGCTGAAGGGACGGTGAGCGGTCCCAAAGGAGCGGCAGTGGGCACATGGACGGATCCGTGCGGTGGCGTCGCCGAACTGCCAGACTCCAAGCATGGGAGAGTTCGTCACCGTCCGCCGGCGGCCCGAGGTCAGCCTGTTCTGCTCGTCCTTGGGGCCAGCAGAGGGGACCCCGTTGCTGGTGGTGCATGGTGGGCCGGATTGGGACCACAGCTACCTGCGCCGACCCTTGGATCTGCTGGGACGCCCGGTGCTCCTGCCCGACCTACGGGGCTGTGGCCGTTCCACTCGTGGCCTGGGCCTCGATGGCTACTCCTTCGAGGCCGCAGCCGAAGACCTGGTGCTCTTGGCGGACCGATTCGGCTGGGACCGGTTCGACCTGCTCGGGTTCTCCACCGGTGGACAGATCGCCCAGCGGGTTCTGTTGGCGGCGCCTGAGCGGGTCCGCCGCACCGTGCTGGCGTCGAGCACTCTGTGGCCGGTGGGGGAGGCCGATTTCGGCCAGTGGCCCGAACGGGACGCTCGGCGCGTGGCGGAGGCCCGAGTGTGGGCACGGTCCGCGTCGGTCGGCCCGGACCTGGTCCAAGAGGCCGCCTTCGCCGGGGCCGAGGCCAACGTGTACCGGCGGGATCGAATACCCGCCTACCTGGCGTTGTTGGAGCGAGTTCTATGGTCCTCGGAGTGGGTCGACCCGTGGCGAGCCGGACGACTGGACTCCCCACGTCCCGAGAACGGCCCGAAGCGACTGCGGGAACTGGGGGCACCCCTACTGTTCCTGCACGGACGCCAGGACATGGTCTTTCCCGCCGCCTTCGCCGAGCGTGCGGCGGAGTTCCTGCCCACCGCGCGTTCGGTGATCCTGGAGGACGCGGGGCACATGGCGCACGTGGACCGGCCCGAGGCCTGGTTGTCGGCGCTGGACGATTTTCTCTCCGAGCCCTGACCATCGGTGGATCCGGAGACGACGGACGGCCCGCGTCCGCGTGGACCCGGACCGTCGAAGGGGCCCTCGTCAACCCTCGGTGGCGGGGATGACACTGCCACCGTAGGTCTCCTCGACGAAGCGGACCGTCTCCGGAGAGGTCAACAGCTCCACCAAGGTCGCGATGCGCGGATCGTCGGCGTTGTCCGCACGGGCCGCCAGAACGTTCACGTACGGGTTGTCGGCGAACTCCTCGAGCAGGATCGAGTCCTCCTCGAAGTCCAGACCCGCCTCCTGCGCGTAGTTGTTGTTGACGATGGCGGCGTCGACGTCGTCCAGCGAACGAGGTAGCTGGGCCGCCTCGACCTCCCGAAAGTCCAGACCGAGGGGGTTCTCCTCGATGTCGGTGAGGCCGAAGGTGGCTTCGTCGATACCGGCGGCGAGGGTGATGAGTCCACCCTCCTCCAACAACAGGAGCGCCCGGAACGCGTTGGTGGGGTCGTTGGGCAGTGCGATCTCGGAACCCTCCGCCAGGTCGGCGACCTCGTCCACGCTCTTGGAGTACAGACCCAGCGGCGGCAGGTAGATCTGCTCGACCGCGACGAGCTCGGTGTCGTTGCCCTCGTTGTACTCCCGTAGGAACGGTTCGTGCTGGTAGAGGTTGGCGTCGAGCTGCTTTTCGGCGAGTGCGGCGTTGGGCGCGATGTAGTCGGAGTACTCGTGGACCTCCAGGACGAGACCGGCTTGGGGGGCGAGTTCGGACTCGACGAATTCCAGGATGTCACCGGCCGGAACGGCGGTGGCGCCCACGAGGAGGGGATCCTCGCCTTCGGCCGCCCGCGAGTCGTTCTCAGAGGGGGCGCCACAGGCGGGGGGCGNAACAGGGCCAAAACGGCGAGGGCGGCGAGGGCGGCGCGAGGCATGGGGGTCCTTCCGGTGTTGCGAACGGATGTACCGCGTAGGGATGGGCCACGACGCCCTCAATTCCCTACTTAATTGATAGTAAATTAGGAATCGACCCGGATGTCCATAGTCGGTGACCAAGCGCACACTCGCTGACCAGCCAGAAAAGATGGTCTTTCACCGAGAGTCACTGACTCATCGGGGCGCGCACGGGCTCCTCTACCTCACGTCTGCCTTCCCTAGGCACTCACACCCCTTACCAGCGCCTTACCCGAGCCGGGGACGACCTTCGATGACGGCACCCTGGGTGAGGGGAACCGAATTTCCCAAGGACGGAACGAAGCAGATGTTCAGTGACGTGATCGGGTGGGTCAAGGGACTGTTCGGTGCCACCGCCGACGAAGTGATGGATGGTGCGACCGGCGCCCTCGACCGATCCGGGTCGGGTGTGGAGGAGGCTCTGGGCACCGCCCAGGAGATCGGGCGGGGCTTGGAAACGGGCACCGAATCATTCCTCCAGGACGGTGGGGCGACGGACCTGGCCCAGGACTTCCAGGAGAGTGCTCCGGCAGGGGTCACCGAGTCCGCCCAAGGGTTCCAGGAGCAGACACAGGCCCTGGGCGAAATCGCGGAGGACCCGTGGGACGCGGCGGTGGAGGGCGTCCAAGGACAGAGCCTCGACGGGAAGTGAGCCCGCTCGGGCGCGAGGCCGATGCGGCCTGGCGCCCGAGCGCCCCCGACCCATCCGTGGATCAGCGACCGGGCAGGGCGCCCCCGTTGACCCCGAGCACCTGGCCGGTGGTCCAGCCCGCGTCGGGTGAGGCTTCGGCGTTGGCCGCCACCACCTGTTCCAAGACCTTCTCGCGGCGCCCCAGGATGTGCACCTCATCGCCCTGACGAACGAAGCGTTCGGCGATGGCACGGCCCATGCCGGCACCTCCACCAGTGACGATGATTCTGCGCATGGGTTCCTCCAGGGGGTCATCGGGCCCGTCGCGTACCCGCGCATGAAACCACGGTCGTTCCAAGGCTTCCAGCGACTTTCGGGTCGGCCGGTCGACCGACACCCGGTAAGCGGGAGCGATTTCCCCACCTCCGAATGCGTAACATCCTTGATACCCAGAGTGACGCCAAGTCTTCGACCAACCATGGAGTTCCGTTGAAATCGACCGTCAGGCCACGTCAATTGGTCCTGCGTCTGGCCACCGGCGCCTCCCTGCTCAACTCCGGCCTGAACAAACGCGGAGCCGACGAGTGCACCGCCGTGGACCTGCACGGCATGGCGGTCGACACCTATCCCTTCCTGGACAAGATCGACCCGGTCACCTTCACCCGAGCGTTGTGCGCCGGGCAGATCGCCTTGGGAGGCGCCCTCCTGGTCCCCTTGGTCCCGAACAAACTGGTGGGTGCGGGGCTGAGCGTCTTCGCGACGGGCCTGTTCGCGCTGTACCTGCGCACACCCGGGATGCACAAGCCCCGAAGTCTCGCCCCGACCCCGGAGGGCGTCGGACTGTCCAAGGACCTGTGGTTGTTGGGTGCGGGACTGTCCCTGGTCCTGGATGGGAGAGAGCGCCAGGGCTGACCCCACTCGAAGAACACGCCCCGCGCTCTTGGACGAGACCCCTCGCCCCGGCGACCGACCGTCCACGGAAGGCTCGGCGGCCGGAATCCACGCCCCCAGGGGAAAGCCCTCACGGTCATCGCCACCATGCGCTCGATCACCGCGCCGCCTCGCCCCAAGGCCTTTGGCTGCCCCCTCTCCACGTTCGGGTCCTCGTGACCCGACCCGCGTCGTGCCCTACCCCTCCACCCGGGCGGGCCGAGTGGCTTCGTGTCGCCCCACCCACACACCGATCGGCGCTCTGGCCATGCTTTTACTCGTGGACGGTTTCGCCGTGGAGCATCCGGGACCGGTGGTGTCGTTCTGGGCGATCGCGGTGCCCGTGGGCGCCTTGGTGCCGACGGCCCGGTACCCCCTGGGCGAGGTGGCCCGGCCCTGAGCACGCGCCGGCCGAACGGTCGGGTGCTCCACGTGTCCGACCGACGACGGAAGGTTATTACCGAACGGTAATCAAATGCCCATTCACCTGGAGTTTTCCTCGAATGGCATCGGGTATCAGAAAAACCGTCGTCATATGGTGTTTACATATCACCATTGAATGACTACGGTGCATGAAAGCGCTCGGGTTCACAGGGGCCATCCGAGAAGGCCACCAGAACCGGTTCGCTCACCTTGCACACCGTATTCGACGACAATTGTCCACCACTGACTGGGAGCGCTCCCAACTCTCCCGTTCAGCTCAACACACATGTTTCACCCCAGGTCGGCGCCGAGACTCCCGGAACGCCTCCGGCGCCGACCACCGAACCGTCGTGCCTGGAACCCGACGCTCTGATCGCTCCTTTGTGGATTCACCCCGCTCACCATAAGGAAGATACGAGATGAGAAAACACCACGCCGCGAAAAGGACCCCATGGGTCCGCGGTGGGTTGGCCGCGGCCGCCGGATTCGGCCTCGTCCTTTCCGGCGCACACGTGCTGTCCTCCCCGGCCGAGGTCGAACTGAGCTCGGCCGATGAGGCCACCACGGAGCGTGTCGATAATCCGTACGTGGGCGCCGATGTGTACGTGAACCC
>NZ_ANBD01000142.1 GCF_000341005.1 Nocardiopsis alkaliphila YIM 80379
GTCCACTCCCCCAAAGCCGGAACCGACAACACGGCGTAGTCATTACGGTGGACGCGCGGCTGGGTGGACAGGTCCACCACCCCGTGGGGCAAGGGCGCGACCTGCGAGGTCGCCGCGGCGGCCCTCGCCTCGGGGTGAGGAGGGGTGGTGTGCTCTTCGATACTGGTCAAGGTTGTTCCCTCGGGTACGTCGCGGCCACGGGCATCGGTTCCTCTTCAGGGCGCCCCAAGGGCGTGGGCTCACCTTCGAGAATGGCGCTGAACCGCCGGCCGGACCACTGTCGTGCGTAGTTGTGCAGGAAATAGGCCATGTCCTCGGACCAGGTGTGTCCGCCGCCCGTGCGGCGCAGGACGTATCCCAGGCCGTGGGTGCGGTGAATGCGTCCGCCGCCCCGGGACACGGCGATGAGGAGTTGGGTGTCAATGGCGCGTGGCAGAGGGCGGAACCCACCGGTCTCCTCCAGCACCACACGGTCGGTGAGCATGGTGCCCCCGGCGATGAACCGGGTGGCGGTCTCGGATTCGCGGCTGCGCCACACCGTCAGATCGACCTCTTGGAGGTGGACGAAGTCCTGACCGGTACCGACCAACTCGGCCCCCGAATAGGTGCGGGCCAAAATCAGGTCGGCCAGGTGTTCGGGCCCGTACCAGTCGTCGTCGTCCCACTTGGCGATGACGCTTCCGCAAGCGCGGGCGACCGAGTCGTTGAGCACCGACCCGAAGACCTGGTCGGCGGGGGCCTCGTGCACGGTGATCGGTAGTCCAGTGGCCCGATAGGCGTCGATCGCCGCCGCCACCCCGGGCCGATCGGCGGTGAACCCGTGCAGGGTCAGGACGGTCTCCAGGTCGACGGCACGCTGTCGGGCGATCTGGGCGAGTGCGAACCCCACCATGTCCGGGCGGCGGGTGCACAGGATGACCGATACCTGAGGCGCCGGTGGCAAGGGGACCCCCGCCTCCGTACCCAGGGCCCTCCACCGCGACCGCAGACCGTGGCCGTACAGACCGGCGCGCCGCAACCGAACACTGTGCTCCTCACGGGCCAGTCGATCGGTGAGGTCGGAATCGGTGGCCTCGCCCAGGAGTTCAATGAGGGGTGCGCCGAGTCCGAACGCCCACGCGGGAACGGGGTCGGCGATCAGCGGGACGCCCCCGGCGGCCAAGGAGGCCACCGCGCGCACCGCCGCCGAGGGGCCGGTGTGCCCGGACCAATCGATCCGCACCCCGCGCAGGTGCCGCAGTCGGGCCAGGTCGACGTCGGTGATGGTGCCGTCGGCCGCCACCACGACCAGATCCTTGTTCCCCGCGCGGACGACCGCGCGATCCCCGTGCACGGTCAGCTGGCCCAGCGGCCCGTTCTCGGCCTTGCCGAACCCGGTGGGGTTGACCATGGTCTCGTCGATGGGGGCGACCGATGGCGCGGTGCCGGACCGGGTGATCGTTCGGGTGAGCCGGGCTCGCCCGGGGTTCCCGGCCAGCGTCTCCCAGGAGTCGGCCTCGGTGGTGTCGCGGTCCAGGACCGGCACGGTCTCCTCATGCCATTCGGGGGCGGTGGTGCCCGAGTGCACTCGCAGGGCCAGGTCGGCTACCGGGGTGACCCTGCGAAGCGGCACCGGGCCGGTCACCTCGACGCCGTGCGTTCCGGTGTCGCCGGGCCGCCAGAGCGAGGCCTGCGAGCCGCTGAGGGCCGCGAGCGGCACGATGGCCGGACCCCGACGGCGACCCCGGGTGCCATGCAGCACCGCGTCCAGGACGGGGGCGGACTCCACGGGGTTGGGGAAGAAGAGTTCGCACACCCAGCCACGTTCGCCCATCCGAAGCACGCGCAGTTCCTGAAGGTCACGCCACTGGCCCATACCGGGTCCGGTCGGAATCGGTGGGTCCTGGTGACCGGGGGTGTCCATCAGCGCCACGATCACCTGCACGGCCCGGGGCAGGTGGAAGGCCGCGGTGAGCGCCCGGTTCAGGTCGGTGGGGGTGGCGGCGACCAGCGCCACCACGCCGGCGACGGGCTCCTCCTCCTTTTCGTTCCCACCCACCCGCAAGGGTTCGCCCAAGGGGTGGGAGCCCAGATCCACGAGCAGGTCCCCGGATCGCCGAGGCAGGCCGGAGAGCTCGCGGAGGGTGTCGGCCCCGCTGTGGCACAGCACGGCCGGTTCGTCGCCACGGGCACGCAGGGCCCGCCGGAGAACGGTGGTGATCATCGGCGGCCTTCTCGCTTCGGCTGCGGGTCGGGGGTGAGGGTCGAGGAGGGTTCGCCGAGGGTGCCGGCGGGGGCGAGGGTGCGCGTGAAGACGTGGGCTCCCTTCTCCGTGGGCTCCTCGGTGCGCGCCAATTCGGGGTGGCCGGCGAGCCAGCGCTCCCCCAGTGAACGTTCGTCGGGGCGGTCGGCGTCGTCCAAGACGAAGACGACCCGGTCGGTACAGCCGGGCAGGAGGGCCGGCACGGCCGGGTAACGCGCCTCGGGTCCGGTGGCCCGTGGTGGACCGTCGACGAACACCAACCCGATCCCCTTGAGGTCGCTCAGGGCCTCGGTGTCGTACCAGGGCACACCCGCGGACACACCGTCGGCGTGGTCGTCGGGCACGCGGGTGAGCGGGGCGTGCCGCACCTCGACGACGTCCTCCAGAGCGTGGTCGGCCACCAGCGCCCGGCCGAGTTCGGCGTAGCGGGCGTCGTGTTCGAGCGCGACCAGCCGCCCGGTTCCCACCTTGCGCAGGGCGTAACCGATCCACACGCTGGAAGCGCCACTACCGCATTCCACCACCAGCTCCGGTCGGTCCCGCTCGATGAGGCGCACCAGGAGACGGAGCACGTCCGGGGAGGCCGCCCAGCCCCGCAGCGGGGGCATGAACGCGGCGACATCGAGGTACTCGCGCAGCTCCGTCCAGGCCACGTACTGCTCGTAGTCCTGGCGCCCCTGGCGGGCTCCGGCCCGGGTGATGGCGGTGACCGCTCGGGGCAGGGTCCTTTCCCTCAGCTCCCCGACCTCGACACGGACCCCCTCCAGCGAGCGGGTCAGTTCCAGACGGTCCTGCCCCAGGAGTTCGGTGACCTTACGGGTCTGGGTGCGTACCGAGGTCGACAACTCCGACACCGTGCGTCGCAGTGACCACAGGCCGACGCCGAGCAGGCACGTCAGGGTTCCCAGGAGTAGGATCGCGGTGCCCAAAACCACCTCACCCCAGGTGATCAGACCGACGCCGCCCAGAGCCGCCGGGGTGACGAGCGCCATCGGACCGAACAGTCCGGCCAGGGGCGACAAACGGCGGATCCTGCGCCTGAGGGAGTCCATGGGGGTTACCTCCGCGAAAAGGGTGAATCGACAAAAGCACGGATCATCCCGCCGGGCGGGGAGAAAATCGCTGCGAAGCACCGTTGAGAACGGGCCCGTGCGGTTTCGACATTAACGCCTTGAAAGTTCACTCCGGGGCATCATGTGGGGTTTCGAAAGCCATCCGGTCGGCAATTCCCTCAGCGTTCACCGGGTCATCATAAAGACATCACGAAGCAGTGGCCGAGGCTTTCCCAGAGGTTTCGGAAGAACACGATTCCAACGTTCGACCACACCGGACGGCGTTCTCTTCCACACCCCGATCACCACCCCGTGACGCCCAACAGGGCCTCCTCCACCACCGGGGTGAGGCTCCGGGCGTAGGTGGCGGTGATGTGCGAGTGGTCCCAGTACACCAACACGTTGCCGACCACCGCGTCACAAGCACCGTCCGGGCACACGTGTTCGGTCAGGTCCAGCGGTCTCACGTTGGGCGGCAGGTCCACCAGGGTGGCGGGATCGACCTCATCCAGACTGCGTGAGGCCGGGCTGGTACACCCCTGGACGCCACCGGTCTTTAGGCACTCCGCTCCACGATAGGGCAGCCGGGGCAGATCACGCAGACCGATCACGTCGATGCCCAAGTCGTTCAGGTGCCACCACAGGTCGACGTAACCCTGCGGGACCGTCTCCTGGTCGACGGTGGCCCGGGTCGAGGAGAGCAGTACCGCGTCGGGGTTCAAATCCTCCAGTTCGGCCAGCGCACCGGCCTTCCACGTCTGGCACTCGGTGAACCCGCGCCCGTCCTGGGTGACGGGGGCCAGGGCGAACGGGCAACCGCTCTTGGTGAAGGACACCAGGCGCCACCCGTGTGCGGTGGCGACCTCCTCCACCGCCGGATACCAGTGAGCGGTGCGCGATGCCCCCACCAGCGCCAGCGTGCGCTCCGCGTCGGCGGGACCGCGATCGCACACGACCACCTCCTCGGCCTCCAGACCCACGTGACAACCCTGCTCATGGTGAAAGGAGAGATCCTGTTGGGCGTCGGCCGGGTCCGGACGCACCGGGGCCTGGGGCAACACCTTAGCCAGGTCCGGATCGGAGACCACTCGGGCCCCCGGATGGCTTTCGGCGACGATGACCTCCTGGGCGCGTTGCTCGCGCTGCGTACCCAGGTTCTTGGACCACGCCAAGGACAGGACCAGGGCCGGGACCAGGAAGACGACGGCGATCATGGCCGACCAGGCGGGTATGCGCCGGTGGGCCGGGCGGGTGAACCGGTCCAGCCCGCCCTCGACCACACGATGGGTGACCCAGGCCAAAACCAGGGACACACCCAGGACCAGGAGCCCACCCAACGGCGAGGCCAGGTGACGTCCGGTGACCTCCAGGTAGCAGACCAGGATCGGCCAATGCCACAGGTAGAGCCCGTAGGAGAACCGCCCCATCGCCATCAACGGCGGCCAGGTGAGCAGTCGGTCCGCGCCGCGCGGGCTACCGGTGGTACCGGCCAGGACGACCAGGAGGGCCGCCCCGGTGGGCCACAGGGCGATGTACCCGGGGAAGAGACTGGAGACCTGGACGAGCACCCCACAAGAAACCAGGGCCGCCAACCCGAACCACCCCAGGAACACCCGCGTGCGTGCGGGGATTCGTACCTTCGTGATGACCAAGGCGAGGATCGCGCCCAGGGCGAGCTCCCACAGTCGGGCGCCCGTGTCGAAGTAGGCCCAGGACTGGTCCCGGGCGGTGATGGACACCGAGTAGGCCAGGGAGAGGGCGAACACCACGCCGACCAGGATCAGGACCGTCCGTCGCGGCGACAACCGGGTGCGCGCGGCCACGAACAGGGCGAGGGTGATCAGGAGCGGCCACAACAGATAGAACTGCCCCTGGATGGACAGCGACCAAAAGTGCTGCACCGGGCTGGACGCGGCCTCCCTGGCCAGGTAGTCGACGGCGTTGTGGGCCAGCATCCAGTTCTCGTGGTAGAGGGCGGCCGCACGCACCTCGTCGAGGGTCTCCTCCCAGCGTGATCGGGGCAGCCACAGGTACGTGGCGCCCATGGTCGCGATCAGGACCACCGCGACCGAGGGCACCAGCCGTCGCGCCAGCCGTGCCCAGAACACCCCGAACCGGATACGACCCTCACGTTCGGCGGAACGGAGCAGGGAACCGGTGACGAGGAATCCGGTGAGCAACAGGAAGACGTCCACGCCGCCGGAGACCCGGCCGAACCAGATGTGGTAGACGGCGACCAGGAGGACGGCGACGGCGCGCAGCCCTTCGATCTCGGGACGGTGGCCGCCTCCGGCCCGGCCGGCCCGTTCACGAACGGGGGCCGAGGGCTCGGAAGGGGCCGCGGGACCCACGGCCCCGACAGTGGTGTCACTCATGTGCGCAAGAGGATCTCGGAAGAATAGGGCGTGTCTTTCACCGAATGAGACTTCACGGGCACGCCGTTCGGATCAGGCGCTGTATTCTCTCCTCCCTCGACGCCGCCCCGGTGAATACCGAAGGAACGGGGGAACAACTTCTCCCCGTGACGCAGGATCATGCCGCGAGATGAAGGCGCACTGGCGAGGGTAACGAAACGAGAACGAGGCTTCCAGAAAGCGAATAAGGGGCGATTTCCCAATCGAACGGGCGAAGGATTCCTTCTAACGGAAGGGCGGCGTCGCAGGGTCCCCCGGAGACGAACCGACGACGGTGAGATGTTTCGTAGGTTCCGTGGGGTTCGTGGGGCCCCCGAGGCGGGCAGGGTGGAGGGGAGCGTGGGATCGCTCTAGACACGGCTCCCCGGCCCTTCAAGCCGTGCCGTGTCGGCGGACGGGCCCGGTTTTATTCCCGCCCACCGGTGTCCGCGGCCTGACAGCCAGGATCCACGTCTTCGGCTGATAGCTTGCTCGTTGGCGATCCCATCGCTGGTGAACACGACGAATCGCGTCATTGGAAAGGTGCGTCAGAGATGTCTGCGCCATACTCGCTTCCTGAGTTGTCCTACGACTACGCGGCCCTTGAGCCGTGGATCTCCGGTCAGATCATGGAGCTGCACCACAGCAAGCACCACGCCAACTACGTCGGGGGCGCCAACACCGCCCTCGAGAAGATGGCGGAGGCCCGCGAGTCCGGCGACTTCGGAACCGTCAACCTGCTCCAGAAGAACCTCGCGTTCAACCTGGGCGGCCACGTCAACCACTCCGTGTTCTGGAAGAACCTGTCCCCCGATGGTGGCGACAAGCCCGAGGGCGAGCTCGGTGCCGCCATCGACGACCAGTTCGGTTCCTTCGACGCCTTCCGCGGGCACTTCAACGCCGCGGCCCTTGGCATCCAGGGCTCCGGCTGGGGCATTCTGGCCTGGGACGCCCTGGGTCAGCGTCTGGTCATCGAGCAGCTGTACGACCAGCAGGCCAACATCGCCATCGGCACGCAGCCGCTGCTCATGCTGGACATGTGGGAGCACGCCTTCTACCTGCAGTACAAGAACGTCAAGGCGGACTACGTCAAGGCGTTCTGGAACGTGGTGAACTGGGCCGACGTCCAGGAGCGTTTCGCCGAGGCCCGCAAGGTCAAGCTGGGCTAGGTCCTGTTTTTTGGATCATTCCGGGCTCGCCGCCACCACGGCATCGGCTCGGATTCCCGAGGACGTTCCAACGGTGGAGGGCGGCGCCGACCGGTGCCGCCCTCCCCCCTTCCTCAGACCACCAGCGTGTCCGGGTGGCCCACGACCGGACCATGACGGTCCAGTTCACGCCAGGCTCGGGCCAACCGCCACACCATCTCCTTCCGGGTGGCGTGGTCGAAGGACACCGGAAGCCGAAAGTACTCCTCGTGGCTCTCCCCACCCGAGGCCGACATGACCGGGCCCGGCAGCAGTTCGACCTCGTGTGAGAGCGCGACCTGCGCGAAGGCGCGGGCGGTGGCGCCCGGTAGACGCACCCAAAGCGCCGCCCCGCCATCGGGGGTGCGCCACTCCCAGTCGGGCAGCTCCCGCCGAAGCATCTCCTCCATGTGACTCATGGCCTGGCGCAATACCTCCGAGCGTTCCCTGGCCAATTCTTCGTAATCGTCCATCAAGCGCACCCCGACCGCCTGGTCCAGCAGTGGACTCGCCAGGTCGGCCAAGACCTTGCGCCGGCTCAGCCGCAGCGCCATCTCCGCCGGGGCCCGAAGCCACCCCACTCGCAGTCCGGCCCAGGCCACCTTGGACAGTGAGTCCACCGTGATGACCTCCGCGCCGCGCGGGGCGAAGGCGGCCAGCGGCGCGGGTTCGTCCTCGGCCCGAATCCCCGTGTAGGCGCTGTCCTCCAGGATGGGCACTCCAAAGCGCGCGGACAGCTCCCCCAGCTCACGACGGCGGGCCGCGGACATCATCACCCCGGTGGGGTTGTGGTACGAGGGCATCACGTAGATCAGGTGCGGGTGGTGTTCGGCGACCGCACGACGCGCCCCGATCGGATCGATGCCTTGGTCGTCGAGGGGGACGGGGACGATCTCGGCCTCACGATCGCGCATGAGGTCCAAACATCCGGCGAAGCCAGGGTCCTCGGCCACCACCGTCGAACCTCGCCGCAGGTAGAGCTGGGCGACCAGGGACACCGCTTGGTGGGCACCGGTGGTGACGACGATCTGTTCCGGTTGGGTGGGCAGCCCTTGGCGTTCGTAGTACCGACAGATCGCCTCACGCAGGGCGGGCAGACCACGCGGGTGGTAGGTGCTCTCCGTCATGAGCGTCGACAGGTCTTGGGCCACGACTTCGCGGACGGCGTGTTCGACCCCGCTCAGCGCGGGTGTGCGCAGGGAAGAGGCCGAGATGAGGGAGTCATCGGTCCTCAGCAGCGTGCCGTAGATGGGGTTGCCGTTCCCACCGGAGGGCCATCCGTCCGAACGCACCGGAGGAAGGGCACCGTTGACCCGGGTACCACTTCCCTGACGGCTTTCCAGGATCCCTTCCTCACGCAGGTGGTCGTAGGCGGCCACCACCGTGGTGCGGCTGATCCGAAGCGCGGTGGCCAACGCCCGTTCGGAGGGCAGGCGTTCTCCCGGTGCCAGGGTCCCCTGTTCGACCAGACCCTTCAAAGTGGCGGCCAGACGCTTGTAGAGGGCACCGGAGCCACCCGTCCAAGCTCCCAGAAGACCGACGAGTTCGTCGGTCTGCCGAACAAGGTCCATTTTCCGCTCCATTGGATCTCGCAACCGTGGCCTTCTCTTCCCATAATGGCATTAAGTTAGCGGGACCACCAGAGCCAAAGTGGCCCCGATCACAAGGTCCATTCGGAGGAGAGTTCATGAGCACCCTGCTTCGTCCCCATTCGGCTCCCGACCACTCCGCCAACCGCCCCCGGCCCGCTCGCCCCAGTCGCTCGGGCGCCCTGGGAAGCGCGCGCGGCGCCGCTCCGGTCCTGGCCGAGTACCGAGTGATCCAAGGCGAGCCCACGCATCTGAAGGCGCTGGTGCGTGCGCTCCGAGAACAGGCCGAGGACCACATAGGCCACCAGGCAGAGGTCCATTTCCTCGATGAGGGGGACCGCATCCACCTGGTGCACCTGTGGCAGGGGCCACTCGACCTGCGGGGCTTCGTCGAACGCACCCATGGGGACCTGCTCGCCTACCGTCACGCGGCCGGAGCCTTCCCCCTCGTGGAGCGAACGCTGTGGTGGTCCACCTCGGGGGCGCGGATCACTCTGGAGGAAGCGGCCGAACGAGCCGCGCACCTGAGTGCGCACGGCCCCGGTTCACGGGCGTTCACTCTGGCCTCTCCGGTCCCCCTTCCGGCCTGACCCGTCCCCGACCACCGATGATCAGGCCCAGAGCGGTGCCGGCGGCGGAGCAAGGACCCCCGGCCCGGACCTGAAGGGCCGAGGACGCACCTTTGCCGGACAGGGACAGGAGGTGACCGCACCGACGCCGGGCCGGCGGTCCCCACGGCTCGGGGCGGGTCGCCGCCTTCCGGTGCTCGGTAGAACACACGCCTCAGGTCGTGGCCTGGTCCTCCGGTAACCGGGGATCGACGCTCACGCGTAGGGGGTCGGGAGAACGGGCGTCACCGGGTTCCGACACAGAGCACCTTCGGCCCTAAGGGTCGGGGGCGATCCCACCCCAACGAACGAAGTTCCGGGTTCTCGCGAGAACGTCGCCACCGTTCCCGCGTCCTCCTCAGTGGTGCGGTCGCCAAGGAGGAGTGGTCTCCCGGCGAGTCGGTGGACACCTGGCCACCGGAACTCAGGACTCCTGCGGCGGGGCCAGGGGAGCGCCCATCGCGTGGTAACCGCCGTCCACGTGCATGACGGTACCGGTGATGGCCCGGGCGGCCGGCGACATCAGGAACAGGGCGGGGCCGGCGACCACCGTGGTGTCCTTGGTGTCCCAGCCCAGCGGTGCGTTGTCCGTCCAGGAATCGGCGATCTGCGAGAAGCCGGGGATGGACCCTCCCGCCAGCGACTTGATGGGACCGGCGGAGATCGTGTTCACCCGAATGCCGTCGGGCCCCAGATCACGGGCCAGGTAGCGGGCCGAGTTCTCCAGAACGGCCTTGGCCGAACCCATCCAGTCATAGACCGGCCAAGCGACGCTGGCGTCGAAGGTCAGCGACACCACACCCGCGCCCTCGGGGGCCTTGGCGAGCAGATCGCGCATACCCACGGTCAGGGCCGCCAACGAGTAGCCGGAGACGTGGATCGCCTTGGACACGTCCTCCCAATCGGTGTTGAGGAAGTTACCGCCCAGGGCGGATTCGGGGGCGTAGGCGATGGCGTGCAGCAGACCATCCACGTGGCCCCAGTGCTCACCGACCGCTTCGACGGTGGCACTGATCTGCTCGGGGTCGGTGACGTCCATCGGTAGGACCGCCACGGGTTCCTTGGGCAGCCGCTTGGCGATGCGCTCACAGATGGAGAAGGCACGGCCGGGCGGGTTGGTCAAGATGACGTCGTGCCCTTGGCGCATGGCCTCCTCCGCGATCGCGTAGGCGATGGAGGACTGGGTCGTGATACCGGTGATGAGCAGATTCAAGAGATCCCCTTCGGTCGCTGGCAGTGGCAACGTATCGGTGAACCGACGGACCGTCTGCCGTGGAAGCCGACAAAGAATCCGAGCCCGGCTTTGGTGGCACCAAGACCGCGCACCCTCCCGGCACGGCGCTCCGTATGAATCGGCCAGGAATCACCACCGATTCTTTGTGGTCCTTCACCGGTGACCGCTCGGTCGGGCGGACGGCAGAGTCGTAGACGCGCCTTTTCGGCCCACATGGACCGGGTCGCCCCAGCGGGCTTGGCCGCCGCTGGGTCGACCCACCCGTGCCTGACCTCTCACCGTTCCAACCTCCGTGTTCGGTGATTTTTGGACGTTATCCACACGAAACATCCCAGGTAGGCTGACTGCCGGATCCCATGCCCGAACACCTGGGAGGCTAACGGCCGTGTCAGCACGTGACGGTGGTTCCGACGTGCCCGAGGAGACCCCCCATCCCGAGGGCGTCAAGACCCCCGAGGAACCGACCGCCGGCGCGACGCCCCTCGAAGGTGGGAGGAATCCCCGGCGCCGCGCGAAGATCGCCCTGGTCACCACCCTCACCCTGATTCTGGTGCTGGTCCTCACCTTGGCCGTTCCCGTTACCCGCGACGGGCTGCTCGGCCTGTGGTGCGACGCCACGGGCGGGGTCTGTCCCAGTGAACCGCTCCCCCCACTCACCGAGGACGAGAAGACCGACTGGCGGGTGGAGATGGAGCCCGAAGAGGCGGCGTTGTGGGGCAACTACGTCGCTTTGGGCGACTCCTACTCCTCTGGCGACGGCGCCGGCGACTACGATCCCGAAACCGCCGAGCCCGGCGAGTGCTGGCGTTCGGAGAACGCCTACCCCCACCTGATCGAGCAGGAGTTCGACTTCGAGGGCGCCCTGGCGTTCTACGCGTGCAGCAGCCATCGGGGCGAGCAGATGCTCGAACAGGTCGGCACCCCCGAGTCCCAGATCGAACGCGTCACCGAGCACACCTCACTGGTGACCCTCGGCATCGGCGGCAACGACCTGGGGTTCATCCCCGTCCTGCGCACCTGCATCGTGCGCATGCCCCTCTTGGAGCGGACCGCCTGCACCGCCCAGGAGGACGAGGTCGACGAGAGGATGGACGTGTTCGAGGAGACCCTCACCGAGGTGCTCTCCCAGATCCGCGACCGTGCTCCGGACGCTCGCGTCCTGGTCCTGGGCTACCCGCGACTCTTCCCAGAGGAGCCGCCCGGTATGTACTACACCCTCTCCGCCGGCGATCAACGATGGTTGAACACGGTCGCCGAGCGGTTCAACGAACGCATCCGAGACACCGCCTACCGCGCGGACGGGGACATCTACGGTTCCCGACAGGTCGGCAGCGTGGAGTACGTGAACGTCTTCAGCGCGCTGAACGGCCATGAGGTCAGTGCGGACGACGCCTGGCTGAACGGCATCGTCCTGGGCGAGCTGGGCGAGGGGATACGCGTGGACCGGGCGAGCTTCCATCCCACCGCCGCGGGCCAACGATCGGTCGCCGAACGTGTGCGTCTACAGATCGAGGAAGGCCCCGAACGGGTCCTGTACCAGTCCCGGGATCGCCTGGAGAGCGTTTCTCCGGAGGTACTCACCCGCGAGCTCGGCGGCCCCCTGGACCCGGTCCACGGTGGCCGGGAGGACGAGGCCTCCAATGAGGAGGACGGTGGCGAAGAGGACACCGAGGCGGCCGACACGGACTCTTGAGACCGACGCCCGGTCAGGACGGCGGCCTCAAGGGTACGTCTACGCCTTCTCGGCCCTGAGCTCGGCGAGTACCTCCCCGAACCGGTCCATCCCCCAGTTGAGGTCGTCCTCACTGATCACCAGTGGTGGCGACATCCGAATGGTCGAACCGTGGGTGTCCTTGACCAGGACCCCGTGTTCGGCGAGTCGTTCACACAGTTCCTTACCGGAGGCGAGCGCTGGGTCCACGTCCACTCCCGCCCACAGGCCGATGCTGCGGGCCGACGTCACCCCGTCACCGACGAACTCCTTGAGCCTGCGTTTGAGGACCTCCCCGAGTCTGCGGGCGTTCTCCAGGTAGGGGCCCTCGGTCAGCATCCGCACGACGGTGTGTCCCACCGCGCCGGCCAACGGGTTGCCACCGAAGGTGCTGCCGTGCTGACCCGGCTGGATGACCCCGAGCACGTCCTCGTCGGCGACCATCGCCGACACCGGCAGGATGCCACCGCCCAAAGCCTTGCCGAACAGGTAGGCGTCCGGAACCACTCCGCTGTGTTCGCAGGCCCGGATGGTTCCGGTACGGCCCAGGCCGGACTGCACCTCGTCGGCGATGAACAACACCCGGTGGGCGTCACAGATCTGACGAACCCGTGGCAGGTAGTCGGTGGGCGGCACGATCACGCCCGCCTCACCCTGTACCGGTTCGATGAGCACGGCCACGGTGGTGTGGTCGATGGCCTCCTCGATGGCCTTGGCGTCTCCATAGGGGACGGAGCGAAAGCCCGGGGTGTAGGGGCCGAAGCCGGTGCGCGCCTCGGGGTCGGAGGAGAAGGAGATGATGGTGGTGGTGCGGCCGTGGAAGTTGGCTCCGGCCACGACGATGGTGGCCTGGTTCTCGGGGACGCCCTTGACCTCGTAGCCCCACTTGCGGGCCACCTTGATGCCGGTCTCCACCGCTTCGGCGCCGGTGTTCATCGGCAGGACCTTCTCCTTGCCGACCATGTCCGCCAGGGAGCTCACCCACGGCCCGAACCGATCGTTGTAGAAGGCCCGACTGGTCAGCGTCACCCGGTCGAGCTGGGCGTGCGCCGCCGCCAGCAGTTCGGGGTTGTGGTGACCGAAGTTCATGGCCGAGTACCCGGCCAGACAGTCGAGGTACCGCTTTCCCTCCACGTCACTCACCCAGGCACCACGGCCTTGGGCGATCACCACGGGCGAAGGGGAGTAGTTGTGCGCCGACCTCGCCTGGGCGAGCTCGATGTGGTCCGCGCTGGAGAGTCCTTGTCCATCGGGGTTTCCGACAGAGTCCTGCTGTCCCAGATTCTGGGTGGTCATCTAGCCGCTCCGATCACCATTGACCGATGTCAGACAGTAGATACCCACCGTGGGGCCCTGTAGCGCCCTCGCGGCAGGATCTCCAAGAGTTGAGCAGATGATCCGGTGAGCACACAAGGGGTGGCGGACATCACCGCTTGGACCCCAGGGCCGAAACCCGTGTGCGATGCCGCCGCCCAGGCCCGCTGAGCGGGACTCTTCCGAGCCCGATCACGAAAAGGTCACAGGACGTGGTTGCGCAGGTGACGCGGTCCACAACCCCCCACGGCGATCGCGTCGGCCCCCGGCGGGTACGGTCGCTCTACAGTCACAGCCGCCACGAGCACGTTCGCCGGGGACGGTCATCACGCGACGCCAGGGAGGACCAGCCGTGCCACACGTGTCCCCGGACGCCCCTTTCTCCCTCACCGACCTGATGGCGGCGGTGACCGAGGCCGTGCCGGAGCGGATCGCGCTCGTCGCGGGCCCTCGACGGCTCACCTTCCGAGCCCTGCACGCAAGGTCCACGCGCCTGGCCCGACACCTGGTCGAGGCGGGTGTTCGCCCGGGTGAGAACGTGGCGATCCTGTCGTTCAACCGGGCCGAATGGGTGGAGTCCTTCCTCGGCGTATTGCGCGCGGGCGCGGTCGCGGTCAACGTCAACTACCGATACGTGGCGGGCGAACTACGGCACGTGCTGTCGGACTCGCACGCGGTGGCGTTGATCGCGGAGGATTCCCTGGCCGCCACGGTGACGGCCGTGCGCCCGGATCTACCCCGGCTGCGGCACGTGCTGCTACTGAAGGACGGTTCGGAGCGCGAGGCCGCGGGGGTGGACTACGAGACCGCGCTGGCCGCTCAGAGCGGGGTGCGCGAGATTCCCCCCGTGGAGCTACCCCCTACCAGCGGTGACGACCACTACCTGCTCTACACCGGCGGCACCACCGGCTACCCCAAGGGTGTGCTGTGGCGGCAGGCCGACGTCTTCCGCGCGGCGGTGGAGCGCCGCGCGCCGGGCCTGCCACGAGCCCGTACCCCCCAGGACGTGGCCGAACGTGCCACTCGAAGCTTTCCAGAGCGGATGTTGGTGCTGGGTCCGCTCATGCACGCCGCCGGACAGTGGAACGCGCTCAGCATGTTGCTGTGCGGCAAGAGCGTGGTGCTGTCCACCGACCGGAGTTTTCGCCCCGATCGGGTGCTGGAGCTGGCGCACCGCGAGGGTGTGCACACGTTGCAGCTGGTGGGCGACGCCATGGCGCGTCCGCTGGCGCGACACCTGCTCACCGAACCGGGTCTGTGTCCGGAGTTGACCTCGGTGCGTTCGGGCGGCACCCCGTTGACCTCTTCGGTACGGGCGCTGTGGCTGGCCTGGCGCCAGGACGTGGCCTTGGCCGACTCCTATGGAGGCTCTGAGACGGGTGTGTGCGGTTCGGCGACCACTCCCGATGAGGTCGCCACGGTCGCTGATTCCCCTGATCGGCGTAGCTTCACCATGGGCGGAAGCATCTCGGTGCTCGACGATGCCTTGCGGCCGCTCGCACCGGGATCTTCCCAGGTGGGCCGGATCGCACGGACCGGGCGGATCCCGTTGGGTTACTACAACGATTCCCTGGCCACGGCGCGCACCTTTCCCACCGACGCGCAAGGGCGTCGCTGGGCGCTCTCGGGCGACTACGGGATCCGGGCCGCGGATGGTTCGATCGTGCTGTTGGGGCGCGGCAGCGTGGTCATCAACACCGCCGGGGAGAAGGTGTACCCCGAGGAGGTGGAGGCCGTTCTCAAGGCCCACCCTTCGGTGGAGGACGTGATCGTGGTGCCGGCCCCGGATGAGACGCTCGGACAACGGGTCACGGCGTTGGTGTCGCCGACCCCGGGAAGCGATCCGAACGAGCGAGCGCTCCAGGCGCACTGTCGGGTGCGGCTGGCCGGGTTCAAGGTGCCCCGTACCGTGTATTTCGTGGATCGGGTGCGGCGCACCGCGGCGGGCAAACAGGACTACCGCTGGGCCGCTTCGGTGGCCGCTGAGGACACACGCAGCCCCCAGTTGCGATGATCCGGTCCCATCTTTCACATGAATCCGTGTTTCGGCCACTAAGTGAATACTCCGTACACTTGCCGAAATCGGGGTTTCGGCGCCTCTGGGATATCTCTTGCCGTCCAGGGCGGCACTAGAATGGCGGAGCCCGGCCCGGGATTCACCTTCCCCTCCCCTTCACGTGGCCGGCAGTGACGAACCTCGGTGCGGGATCCGGGCTCGGACCCGACAACGGTTTCCCCATGGACCGTGCCGACACCACCCCTTTGATCTCTCGGTCTACCGTGGTAACGGGACCGACTGCGGCATCAGGACGGAGGACGGCGCCCCCTTGTCCGGAAGCTCCCTTCCGGCGAACGCGCCCGACGATATGGCCAACTCAGTAGGCTCCTACATCTTCAACGCGGTGCGCGGCGGGGCCGTGGGCACCTCCGAAGCGCTGCCCGGCATCAGCGGCGGCACCGTCGCGCTGATGGTCGGCCTCTACGACAAGCTGATCGGTGGCGCGGGCCACGTGGTCAGCGGGATCAAGCGCTACGTGACCGATGTTCCCCGGGGCCGGGGCAAGGACCGTGCCATGGAACGGTTCCGCCAGGTGGACTGGTCCGTCCTGCTTCCCGCTCTGATCGGTATGGCGGTGGCCCTGGTAGGGGCCCTGTTGCTCATCGCTCCGCTGGTCGAGGAGTACACCCAGTACGCGTACGCGATCTTCTTCGGGTTGGTGCTCGCCTGCCTGTGGATCCCCTACACCGGCGCGGGCAAGTCCTGGAAGGCGTGGCACTACCTCCTGGCCCTGGTCTTCGCCGCCCTGTCGTTCTTCCTGACCAGCCTTCCCGGCGCCGACCTGCCCACGCACCCGCTGGTGGTCTTCTTCGTCGCCTCGGTCGCGATCTGCGCACTGGTCCTTCCGGGAGTCTCCGGTTCCTTCATCCTGGTGGCCGTCGGTCTGTACACTCCGACCAAGGACGCGGTGGAAAACCTCGACTTCGTCTACCTGGGATCCTTCGCGCTCGGCGCGATCACGGGTCTGGCGCTCTTCGTCAAGGCTCTCCAATACCTCCTCGAGAACTTCCATCACCTCACCCTTGTGATCCTGACCGGGCTGATGGCGGGTTCCTTGCGCGCCCTGTGGCCTTGGCAGGGCGAGAACCGGGAGATCCTCACCCCCACCGACGTTCCGCTGACGGTCGCCCTGATGGTGCTCGGCTTCGCCATCGTCGTCGGCTCCATCGTCTGGGAACAACGCAAGCGGCTTCAGCGCGAACAACAGGGTGCTCACCACGAGGTCACCGTCTAGTCCTGCGACGACCCATCGTTGCGGTACTGGTTCCGTGGTGGTCGACCAAGCCCGGGGAACGACTTCCTCCACCGGTCCGTTAATGTCGGACGTACAACCACATACCGAGTCGGGGCCGGTCGACGCGTCACAGCGTCCCGGCCCCGACGGCGCGGGGTGCCGGTTCCCATCCGGCTGAGAGCACACCCGTCGAACCTGCCCTAGTTCGTACTAGCGAAGGAACGCCCATGAGCGCGTACAACGTCGTGTCCATCGCCGGCAGCGACCCCAGTGGAGGCGCCGGCATCCAGGCGGACCTGAAGTCGTTCTCCGCCCACGGTGTCTTCGGCATGAGCGTGGTGACGGCGTTGACCGCCCAGTCCACGCGTGGGGTCACCGGAGTGCACGGCGTCCCCGCCTCGTTCGTCACTCACCAGATGGACACCCTGTTCGAGGACGCGACCGTGCACGCGGTCAAGGTGGGGATGCTGGGTACCGCCGAGGTGACCGAGGCCGTCGCGGCCGCGATCGACCGTCACGGCCTGAAGAACGTGGTGGTGGACCCGGTGATGGTCGCCAAGAGCGGCGACCGCTTGCTGGAGCGTTCGGCGATGGAGGCACTGCACCGCGAGTTGCTGCCCCGGGCGGATCTGCTCACCCCGAACCTGCCCGAGGCCGCCGACCTGCTCGGTGAACAGGAGGCCACCGATCTGGTGGCGATGCGCTCCCAAGCGGAACGCCTGTTGAAGCTGGGGCCGCGTCGAGTCCTGCTCAAGGGTGGCCACCTGGCGGGCGAGGAGAGCATCGACCTGTTGGTGGACGGGGTTTCAAAGACGGTGGAATTGCGGGCCGTTCGGGTGCGGACCCACAACACCCACGGCACGGGCTGCACCCTGTCCTCGGCGATCGCCGCACTGCTGCCCCAGCGCCCGGACGTGCCCACCGCCGTGGCCGACGCCAAGACCTGGCTGACCGAGGCCCTGCGCCGCGCCGACGAAATCGACGCCGGCGGCGGCCAAGGCCCGGTGCACCACTTCCACCGTTGGTGGTAGCCGACACCGCCACCGTTGGTGGTAGCCGAT
>NZ_ANBD01000143.1 GCF_000341005.1 Nocardiopsis alkaliphila YIM 80379
CGTGTTCGCCCCTCGGATCGAGGCCTGGGTGTACTAACTCCGGACGTCGTCCATGACGGCGTCCGGGTTACGCCAGTCGGGGTGGCCGAAGAACCTCTTGGTCTCGGCGACGATGACCGGGGACAGCAGGATCAAGCCCACCAGGTTCGGCAGGGCCATCAGGCCGTTGGCGATGTCACTGAACAACCAGACGGCGTCGAGGCCGGCCACCGCGCCGACGAAGATGATGGCGATGAACACCAGCCGGTAGGGCAGAACCGCCTTGCGACCGCCCAGGAATTCCACACAACGCTCGCCGTAGTAGGCCCAGCCGAGCAGGGTGCTGAAGGCGAACACCGCGACGGAGATCGCCACGATGTAGGCACCCGCCGCGCTGGCGCCCGGGCCGATGGCGCTCAGTCCTTCGGTCAGGGCCTGCGAGGTGAGCAGCGAACCGTCCTCGGCCTCCTCCCCCTGCCACACACCGGTGACGATGATGACCAGGCAGGTCATGCTCACCACGATGATCGTGTCGATGAAGGTCTGGGTCATGGAGACCATGGCCTGACGAACGGGTTCCTTGGTCTTGGCCGCGGCGGCGGCGATACCGCCGGTGCCCAGGCCGGACTCGTTGGAGAAGATGCCCCGGGCGAAGCCCATCTGGATGGCGAGCATGATCCCCGCGCCCGCGAAGCCACCGACCGCGGAGGTTCCGGTGAAGGCGTCGGTGAAGACCATCTGCAACGCGGGCAGCAGGGAAGCCCAGTTGACGATGAGCACGAGCAGGCAGATGCCGACGTAACCGAGGATCATGATCGGCACCAGGGCGGAGGTGACCCGGCCGATGCTCTTGATGCCACCGAGGATGACCGCGCCGGCCAGCACCATGAGGACGAGTCCCACCACCCACGGCTGGAGCGGAGTGACGCTACCGACCTGCTGGGCCACGGTGTTGGCCTGGGTACCGTTGCCGATACCGAAGGCGGCGATGGCACCGAAGATCGCGAAGGAGACACCGAGGAAGGTACCGAGCCCGCCCTTGATGCCGTGCTTCAGGTAGTACATCGGGCCGCCGCTCTGTTCGCCCTTGGCGTCGGTGCGGCGATACTTCACGCCCAGGAGGGCCTCGCTGTACTTGGTGGCCATGCCGAAGATCCCGATGACCCACATCCAGAACAGCGCGCCCGGCCCACCGACACCGATGGCCAGCGCGGCGCCCGCGATGTTACCGACACCGACGGTGGCGGCGAGCGCCGTGCTCAGCGCCTGGTAGTGCGAGATGTCGCCTTGAACGGAAGGATCCTCCTTCCGGCGAACGAAGGCCAGCCACAACCCGTGTGGGAGCCGAAGCAACTGGAGAAGACGCAGCCGGATGGTGAGGAAGACACCGACACCCAGCAGCAACGGGATGAGGACGAAGGGTCCCCAGATGATGCCACTGATGATGTCGGCCATCTCAAGGAGTTGATCCACAGGGGGTCTCCCTTTCGGTGGGTGTGTGGGGCCGAGAGGGCCGAAGGTGGAACACGGGGACCGCTGCTCCCGAGATCACGTCGGCACAGGTGGGCGCATTGCGATATTCGGCAAAGAATGGCACTGATGCATAACAGGAGCATCACGTACATTCCACATGAACGTTGCGGCGTGCCGGCGGCGCTTTCCACGCGCCACGATCGGCTCAGGCCGTCTGTTCTCCGGTCTTGTCCACGTGCTCCAACGCGAGCCTGGTGAGGGCCGTGGCGGCCGTCTCCGGGTCCGCTCCCCTACCGACCGCCATCCCCAACAGATAGGTGGTGAGCGGTGCCGCGGGGCGGGCCACCGAGTGCGCGGCGTCGCGGGCCAGGTCGAGGACGCGGTCGACGTCGGCCTTCTGGAGCGCTTCGTCCTCGGGCAGGTCGAGTTCTTGGAGTACCTGTTCCGCCCATTCCACGAGGGTCACCGATCGACTCCTTGAAGTATCCATAAAGCTACTTTTGGTGATCATAGCCATCCATGGGCCATGAAACGGCCAGATGACCGTTCAGACCTCGTCATCGTCCGCTCGTCGAACCAACGCCCATCCTTGGGCATGGGTTCTCCCGGTCCGGGGTCTCGGTTCACCCTCCGAGCCTAGCGTCGGAGGTAGCGATAACCCGGCGTTGGGAGTCCGTTCGCATGTCCCCCAGGATCCCGCTTTCGCGAACCGCCTCCGATCAGGGTCGCCCTCTACGTGTGGCCATCGTGACCGAGTCCTTTCTTCCCCAGGTCAACGGAGTCACCGACTCCGTGCGCCGGCCGAGCCGATGCCGAACGCACTCCGAGTCCGACCACCGAGACGACGAAACGGGCCCCTCCCCGGGAGAGATGGGGAGGGACCCGTCGGGTGTGACCGCCTCGCCCCCTTAAAACGTGGCGGACACAGTCCTTGGGGCCGGCGTCACTTCACCGGTTGGACCACCGCCCGCCGGACCGGGATGACGGTGGCGGCGGGAGCCGGGCCCTTGTCGAGCACGCTGTCGAGCACCTCGGTGAGCCGGTCCAAGTGGGCACGGATCCAGGGCAGGGCCAGCGGATCGTGCGCGGACAGTGCGGCGTAGCGGCGCTCTTCACGGTCTCCGTAGAGAAGACTGGTGGCGACCCGCATACGCAGGGCCTCGGGCCCCTCCCCGAACTCGACCGCGGGTAGCACTCCCATGCCGTGCTTTTCCAGCAGCAGCCCGGTCAGCTCCGATCCCGTGGTGAGGCCGTGCAAGGAGGCGAGCCGCTCACGGACCGG
>NZ_ANBD01000144.1 GCF_000341005.1 Nocardiopsis alkaliphila YIM 80379
AGGCCGCGCATGGGTTGGCGACCGTGGCTCCGGCCCGAGTGAAGACGTCTGCGACGGCGCGGGCCACGATGCCGTGCAGGCGGCGGCTGCGATCCACGTGGTCGACCAGTTCGGTCGGTTCGGTGAAGGCGTACGAGGCCGCTTCTTGAACGGGTGCGGCCGGGCTGGACCAGATCTCGCTGGCCACACCGAGCAATCCTCCGCGCAATCGATGACCGATCTCGGAGTCGGGCAGGCGCAGGACCCCGATCCGCCAACCCCCCAACGCCAGGTTCTTGCTCAGCCCGGTGGAGATCACGGTGCGCTCGGGCGCGTACTCGGCGGGGCTGTGCACGACGGTGCGTTCGGTGCCTTGGGCGTCCACATGGACGAGGTCGCGGTAGATCTCATCGGAGATGATGAGCAGGTCGAGTTCGCGGGCCACCTCTGCCAGGCGCCGCACGGTCTCGACGTCGGCGACGGTACCGGTCGGATTGTCCGGGACGGTGACGACGACCGCGTTGACGGTACGGCCCTGCTCCCGGGCGTCGGTGACGGCGGCGTGCAGCAGGTCCGGTTGAGGCACGCCACCCTGGCCGGTGGCGGTGGGCACCATGATGGGGCGCTGCCCCACCAGGCGGCTCTGCGCGGCGTAGCTGACCCAACTGGGGGCCGCGATGGCGGTGTCGCCGCCGATTTCGAGAAGAAGGCTGTAGAGAAGCGGCTTGCTGCCGGGGCCGGCGATGACCATGTCGGGCTCGGTGGGTAGACCTCGGCGGCCCCAGTACCCGGCGGCGGCCTCGCGTAGTGCGGCCGATCCCGCGACGGGCCCGTAGGCGTTGGCGCCGTTGCCCGCTGAGAGTCGGTCCCGCATGACCGGGTGCACCGGCAGTCCGGCCTCACCGAAGCCGAGCGGAAGCACACGCACCCCCTGGCGACGCTTTTCGTTGAGGGCTTCGTTGACGGCAAGAGTGGCGGACACAGTGACGGTCATGGATGACTCATCTCCGGTTTGACGTTAGGCGCTCGGCATCCTTGAGCGGGTGTTCCACCCGCTGGATGTCCTCTCACACCCAACACTGCCCGCGAAGTGACATCAGTACAAGCGACTCTTTTTGATGGTGAGCGTAAGATACGCTTATGCTCGATCTTCGTCGCCTGCAATTGCTCCGTGAGTTCAGCCTCCGGGGCACGATCGTCGCCACCGCGAACGCCCTGGGTTACACGCCTTCGGCCGTCTCCCAGCAACTGTCCGCTCTCGAACGGGAAACCGGCGTCGCGCTGCTGGATCGCTCCCCGCGTGGGGCCGAGTTGACCGACGCCGGCCAACTGCTGGTGAGCCAGGCCGAGAAGATCCTGACGATGGTGGAGGCGACCGAGTCGGTCTTGGCCGAACAGGCCGACATCGCCCTGGGCGTGGTCACCGTCACGGCCTTTCCGACCGCGGCGGTGGCGTTCGCGCCCCTGTTGGCCCCACCCCTACGACGCCATGAGGGCATGCAGTTGGTTCTGCGCCAGACCCTTCTGGCCACCGGTACCCAGAAGGTGCGCGCACGTGAGGTGGACATCGCGATCGTCGACGACTGGAGCGGGCGCCATCCGGCGCGAGGGGCGGACAGCGCACTGCACCACGTGCACCTGCTTCGGGACCCGATGGTGCTGGCGGTCCCCCAGAACCACTGGCTGGCCGAGTCGAGCGTTCCTATCGTGTTGGACCGGTTGTTGAACGAATCATGGATCGTGGCGCCCGAGGGGGAACGTTCACGTTACGGCACCGACACGTTGTTCTCGGAGGTGGGCGGACCTCCCTCCGCCACCTGGGAGTTCGAGGGGCTGGGCACGATCCTCAGCCTGGTGTCCAAGGGGATCGGGATCGCGGCCGTTCCGGCCCTGGCGATGGTGGGGGCGCCGGCGGGTCTGACGTACCGGAGGTTGCCCGCTCCACCGGAGCGTGACGTGTACGCGGTGCTGCGCCCGTCCTCACTGCGCCGTCCGTCGGTGCGGGTGACCCTGGAGGCCCTGGAGCAGGCGGCCCGGAGCGTGGAGGAGGAGATCGGTCCCCTCACCACGGGAGAAGGGCCCATGCGATAGGGAAGACACCGAGCAAGGGGACCCGGCCCCAGGGCCGAAGGGGCCCGAACACGTCGAACGCGACCCGTCTGGGACGGACCGCGTTCGGTACTCGCGTCGTTTCGTGGTCGGTCGTGTCCTTGCCGCGTCGGATCGGTTCCCACGCCGTCGAACGGCGCCCTCAACCGTCGCCTCCGCGTCGTCGCGTCTTGTCGATCTTGCGGCGGAGCCTGCGACAGAGGTGACGGGCGCGGTCACGTTCATCACGGGCGTTCCACCAGCGCGCGTAGGACTCCAGTCTTCGTTTGCGCAGGGAGTCCAGTTCGGCCTCCATCCGGTTCACCCGATGTTCCAGGTCGATCCGTTCCCGTTCCAACGACGACATGTCGCGTTCGTGGAATCCGGCCTCACGTTCGGCACTGAGCAACCGCTCGGTGAGACTCTCGGTCATGTTCGGGCCCCGCGCACTTCGGCCGAGGCCTGTCTGTCCGCTGATGCTTTGGAACCACACAACTTCTTGTGTTTCCTGAAGTGCCCCGAGATCACCGTTGGCCACGCAAAGAATACGGAAAGTGGCATTTGGAGTTTTCGCCCCTTTCGAGCGAACCGCCCCATTCAGGCGACCGGGGAGCGCTCATTTTCGGCCAGAGCACGAGTCAACGGCGTGACCAGGGTGGACGAGGAGCGGTCGAGCACGCCGACCCCCGTCTTCGGGCGGTGCCATCCGGCCTCAAGGAGAGGGCCTCCCGCCGCTCGGTCGAGGACGACCGGAGTGCGGCACGGTTTCGGCGGTGGTGGGAGCGGCCCCGACGTTCCTGGACCTGCCGCGAAAGCCAGTGGCTCAAGAGCGAGCACGAGTCGAAAGTGGATATCGGATGCCCCGAATGGCACGGGCCTGAGAACCGTTTGCCACGAACCCTTGGGGCGAACCTCGTGATCATGACACTATGCCTAAAATTGGTCTAGACCGGATAGGAGCAGTTTCCCGTGTCCGACGCCCCTTCCTCCTCCCTGATCCCCCTCCCCCGCGAGATCACCACCGACGACACCGAAGGGTTGATCCTGACCTCCTCCACCCGGATCTCGGCCGACCACACCGCCAAGGGGGTCCTCGCCTGGCTTCAACGCGAGCTCGGCGCGGCGACCGGCCTGCCCTTGGCCACCGGCGAGGAGGAGGACGCGAGAATCCGGTTGAGTGTGGACCCCGGTGCCGGACTCGGCGAGGAGGGCTACCGACTGATCGTCGACTCCGAGGGCGCCATCATCGTGGGCAACGATCCAGCCGGCGCCTTCTATGGCGCCCAGACCCTGCGCCAACTCCTGCCCCCCGAGGTCTACCGTGACGCTCCCCTGGGCACCCGACCCGCCCAATGGCGACTCCCCGCCGTCCACGTCACCGACTCCCCACGCTTTCGCTGGCGCGGGGTGATGCTCGACATCGCCCGACATTTCCAGCCCAAACGCGAGATTCTTCGGTTCATCGACCTGATGGCGCTGCACAAACTCAACGTGCTGCACCTACACCTGACCGACGACCAGGGGTGGCGGGTCGAGATCCGTCGTTACCCCGAACTGACCGAGAAAGCCTCCTGGCGTACCGAGAGCCAGCTCGGCACCACCGAACCCCCGGTATTCGACAACCGTCCGCACGGCGGGTTCCTCACCCAGGACGACGTCCGGGAGATCGTCGCCTACGCCACCGCCCGACACATCACCCTCGTCCCGGAGATCGACGTACCCGGCCACTCCCAGGCCGCCATCCACGCCTACCCCGAACTGGGCGAGGTCGGACGCATCCCGGTCGGTACCCGGTGGGGGATCTTCGACGAGGTCCTGGCCGTCACCGACCACGTCGTGGAGTTCTACAAGAACGTCTTCGACGAGATCATGGAGCTGTTCCCCGGCCCCTTCGTACACGTGGGCGGGGATGAATGCCCCAAGACCCAGTGGAAGAACAGCGCGTCCGCGCAGCAGCGGATCCGTGCGGAAGGACTGGCCGACGAGGACGAACTACAGAGCTGGTTCATTCGGCGACTGGACGAACACATCACCGAGCGTGGCCGTCGCCTGGTCGGCTGGGACGAGATCCTCGAAGGAGGGATCGCACCGGGGGCGACGGTGATGTCGTGGCGAGGCGAGGAAGGCGGGGTCGCCGCCGCCCGCGCCGGACACGACGTGGTCATGTCGCCCACGGCCACCTCCTATCTGGACTACAAGCAGTCCGATCACCCCGACGAGCCGGTGCGGGTGGGCACCCTGCTGCGGGTGGAGGACGTGTACGCGGGCGAACCGATCCCGGCCGCACTCACCGAGCAGGAGGCCGCACACGTCCTGGGCGCCCAGGTGAACCTGTGGAGCGAGCACATCGACACCGCTCGCAAACTGGACTACATGGCCTTCCCCCGACTTTCGGCGTTCGCGGAGAAGGTGTGGTCCGCCCACGAGCGCGACTACGCCGAGTTCGAGCCGCGCCTGCTACACCACCTGCGGCGTCTGGACGCCGCAGGTGTGGAGTACCGGCCGATGGAAGGGCCCCGCCCCTGGCACACCCGCCCGGGTGTGCGGGGCTGGGGGTACGACGAAGGTGAGACCCCGGAACAGGGCCACTCCAACGCCTGACCGGAAGCCTCACCTGGGGCGGGTTCGGGCACCGATGCCAAGGATGGGCGAACACGAAGGCTTCGGGGAACCTCGTTCTCCGTCGCTTCGTGCCGCCTCCGATCCACACCACCGGCCATCGTCGAACGCCGAGGCGCGCGACACACCAGGGGCCGGGTGAACGGGCTCGTTTTGGCATCGATCATCCCATCGGCGCATCGACCCGGGAAGCGTCAGGACGTGAGCACCCGCGTCTCTTCGCCTTCCCCGGTACACCCATCCGTCTGGGCGCCCTCGCTTTCTCGGGCGACCTGCCGCGCGCGGCCTTCGCGGAATTCTCGGATGACCCGCTGTCCGGTCCCTGGGAAATCGGTGATGAAGCCGTCCACCCCCATCCCCAGGAGCCGGTACATGCCGTCGGCCTCGTTGACGGTGTACGGCATGATCTCCAAGCCCGCGTCCTGGACGGCCGCCACGTAGTCGGCGTCGATGGTGGTGTGAGCGGGATTGATCTGCTGCGCCCAGGTGTAGTCGTCGATCTCGTTCTCGGGGACCAGGCCGAGCAGACCGTGCGGCAGGGAGGGCAGCAACTCCTTGGAGCGTTCGGTGTACTCCCAGTCGAAGCTCTGGACGAGCAGCCGGTGCGGTTCGTCCGGGGCGTTGGGTTCCATCCAGTGGGGTCGTCCCTTCAGTTCCGCCGCGATCAGGCGCTCGATCCCCGGGTAGAGCTCGGGCTCCTTGACCTCCAAGAGGAGATTCATGTCGTGCTCTTGCAGACGGTCGAGGGCCTCGCTCAGGCTCGGGACGGGTTCCCCCTCGAACTCGGGTCCGAAGAAGGAACCGGCGTCCAGGCGACCGAGCTCTTCCAGGGTGAAGTCACCGACGTTGTAGGGCGCCCGGTCGGGGAAGACCTCGGCGACGTCGGTGGTGCGCTCCAGTGTGGCGTCGTGCATGAGGACGAGCTCTTCGTCCGAGGTGGGTCGGACGTCTATCTCCACCGATTCCGCGCCGAGTCGGTGCCCCTCGTCGATGGCGGCGAGGGTGTTCTCCGGGGCGGTACCGGCGGCGCCTCGGTGGGAGACGGCCACGAGTGGTCGGCCTTGTTCTGGTAAGTCGGAGGATCCGAAGGCCGACCTCCGCGCTTGGGCGGGTTCGTTCCCCTGGGGGATGAGCGTGGGCGAAGTGGCGAGTACGGGACCGGCGAGGGTGGAGAGTGAGAACGTTACGGCTCCGACGATGAATCCGATGCGCTGGTGCATCGGGCCTCCCATGGATGCGTGGATCGGCCGACTGCCTACTCAGGGTGAGCTCCTTCGGTGACCATGTGGTTACCGTGAGCAGAGTTTCCGATGACCCCGTGCCCACCTTCCGGCGGTCCGCTTTCAGCGGTCCGAAGTGCCGAATCGACGAATCTCACCCCATGAATGTATTTGGCCACTTCATGTCCCTTTTTTGACTGCGATCCCCTTCGGGAATCACATAGGGCCCTGCGACCATCACTATGTGTAGTCGATGGGAAGGAAGGCTCATGCGCAAGCACCACACAAGGTGGGTCGCGCTCTGCAGCGCTGTCGCGATCTCCGCGTCGGGGCCGGTGTGCCTCGCCGGGCCCGCGTCCGCGGACACCCAGGACACGAGGACTTTCGCCTGGCCCATGGTCAGCCAGGGAATCTCCTCGTACAGCCTCGACGGGTACGAGATCACCTACCTGCCACCGGGGTTGGAACGCTACGGAATCAACGCCACCTCCACCACGGACGGTCAGGGCGACCGCCGCTCCCAGCTCTCCTGGACGCAGGGACCCGACCAGCTCTACGGACGCGTCGGCGTCCTACGCACCGAACGTCTCCAGGGGATCGATGACCTGAGGGAGAACCGTTACGGCCACCTGCCGGACTCCTCCCTCGAACGGCTGCCCGAGAGTGAGGTCTTCGAGCACGGGGCCTACCTGGCCGAGGAGTCCGGCGACCTGTTCTGGGTCGATGAGCCCGGAGTCGCCCTGACCACCCACCTCCAACCGGATCGTTGGGACAGCGCCGAACTGATGCGTCTGGCCGAATCGATCACCAAGGTGACCGAGCAGGCGCCGGCCCACAAGACGCAGCCGGAAGGGGAGGCCGTGGGCGAGGCCGAAGAGGCCCCGGTCGAAAAGCACGAGGACGAGGCGGCCGAGGAAGGCCCTGCCCAGGAGGCGCCGACGATCGAAGCCCCGGTCGAAGAAGCCCCCGCGGAGGAAGCGTCGGAAGCCGAGAAGCCCGCGAAGGAGGCCCCCGCCGAGGAAACTCCGACCGAGGGGGAGCCGGCGGCCCAGACGCCCGCGGAAGAGCCCCCGGTGGCCGATCCCTCTGCTCAGGAGGACTCCTCCGAGGAGGTCGTGCCCCAAGAGGCCGACTCGATCGAGACCGGGGAAGAGACCCCACGGTCCCTGGGGGAGGAAACCACCGGCGAGGAGATCTCCGCCGTGGAAGAAGGCACCACCGAGGCTCCCAGGGAAGAGGACGCCGGCGAGGACGGTGCCAAGGACCAGACCACCGTCGCGGACAAGGCCGAACCCGCCGAGGGCGTGCCCTCCCAAGAGATCAAGGTCTGCCTGACCGAGCACCTCCTCGGCTCCGGCCCCGATTCGAGCAAGCTCGACCATGAACTGATGACGCCGGCCGATGAGGAGTTCCTCGCGCAGGCCCTGGGCCAGAACGACCTGGGTGATGACGAGCGCGACCTCCTGCTCGCCACCGTCTGGTACTACGGCCACGAGGATGACAAGGTCGCGGCCGTCGATGACTGCGCACAGCGCTTCGGTCTGGAGCGTGGCGAGGTGGAGGACGTGATCGGCCAGGTCGACGGCCTGATCTCCGACTTGGTTCAGGAGGCCGATGGGGCCCAAGCCGACACGACGGCCGATGCGGCCGAGGGTGAGAGCGGCGACCAGGTCTTCGAGGAGGTCTCCACCGACGTGCAGGACCCGATCGGCGAGGATGAGTGGGGGAAGCTGTGGGACTCCCTGCCGTGGAGTGTTTCGACCGAGAGTCCGTGATCAGGACGGCGCACGGTGACCGGGACCGAAGGTCCCTCGAATAACAGCCTACCGGGGTCGGCCCGCACACGCCGGCCCCGGTCGTGTTCGGGGGGAAAAGCCCGCCCCGGAAGTTCCCTCGCGACCACCCGACGCTCTCCTCCCCCGGCCGCACCCTTCCTCTCGAGCGTCGGACAAGGCCCAAGGCCCCCCTTGGCGAACCGACGCGAACGAGCCGACCCTCCATGGCGTGGACGCGCCTGGCCGAGAGGGCGGAAACGCAAGACAGGCGGAATCGGGGCCTTGAGCCCGAATCACCCCATCGCCCTACAACCGAACAAGACCATGCTGTACCGTCGCCCTCGACCAGCCGGCGCACCAGGTCGGCCACACCCCTGAGCGTGCCGCCCGGCGCACGCCCTGTCCTGCTCACCCGATTCGACCCGAATCCGGGTGGTGCCCCGTCATCCCCCACCCGCAGGAGGACCAGCCCATGCCCGGTTTCACCACACGACCCCAACTGCGCGGCGACTTCGGCATGGTCGCCTCCACCCACTGGCTGGCCAGCGCCACCGGCGTGTCGATCCTCGAACGCGGCGGCAACGCCTTCGACGCCGCCGTCGCCGCCGGATTCACCCTCCAGGTGGTCGAACCCCACCTGAACGGCCCCGGTGGCGAGGTCCCGGTGATCTTCCAAGCGGCGGGCCGGGCCCCGCGCGTGCTCTGCGGCCAAGGCGTCTCCCCCGCCGACGCCTCCATCGAGGCCTTCGCCGGCATGGATCGCGTCCCCGGCAGTGGGGTCCTCGCCGCCACCGTCCCCGGTTCCTTCGACGCCTGGATGCTCCTCCTGCGCGACCACGGCACCATGACCGTCCGCCAGGTCCTGGACCACGCCGTCGGTCTGGCCGAACGAGGCTATCCCGTACTCGACCGGATCTCCGCGGCGATCGAAAACCTCCAGCCCGTCTTCGCCCACCACTGGACGGGTTCGGCCGCCGTCTACCTGCCGCACAACACCGTCCCGGCCACCGGATCCCGATTGCGCAACCCGGCTCTGGCCGCCACCTACCGGCGGATCATCACCGAGGCCGAAGCCGCCGGCTCCGGCCGTGAGGCCCAGATCGAGGCGGCCCGTCGTTCCTGGTCCCAGGGGTTCGTCGCCGAAGCGGTCGGTGCCTTCCTCTCCTCCCCGGTTCCCAACGGACGCGGAGAACCCCAGCAGGCCCTGCTGACCGCCGCGGACATGGCCGACTGGAGTGCCTCCTACGAGGACCCCGTGAGCATCACCCACGGTGCCCACACCGTGCACAAGACAGGTCCTTGGGGCCAGGGCCCCGTCATGCTTCAGCAACTGCGTCTGGCCCAAGCCCTCGGACTCGACGCGGCTCCCGGCCAGAGCACCCATGACGAGGCACGTCAGGGCATCAGCGCCGACTTCGTGCATCGGGTCACCGAGATCGCGAAGTTGGCCTTCGCCGACCGTGAGGCCTGGTACGGCGACCCCGACTTCACCGACGTCCCCCTCAAGAAACTCCTGAGCACCTCCTACGCCGCCGACCGCGCCCATCTGATCGATGACGCCCACGCCGCCCTGGGCCTGCGCCCCGGTTCCCTCGACGAGCGCACACCCTTCGAGCCCACGCTGTACCTGGCCGACGACGTCCCGGCCGACCGCACCACCGGCGAACCCACGGTGCGCAACGCGGCGGGGACCTCCCCCACCGACCATCGTGGCGATACCTGTCACGTGGACGTGGTGGACGCAGACGGGAACATGGTCTCGGCGACACCCAGCGGGGGCTGGTTGAGCAGCTCACCGGTCATTCCCGACCTCGGTTTTCCGCTGGGAACCCGTGCCCAGATGTTCTGGCTCGACCCGGCCTCCCCCAACGCGCTCGCTCCGCGTCGCCGCCCCCGCACCACCCTGTCTCCCACCCTCGTGACCCGCGAGGACGGCCAGGCCGTACTGGCCATCGGTACCCCCGGCGGCGACCAGCAGGATCAGTGGACGACCACGGCGTTGCTGCGCATCCTCAACGGTGTGACGGACCTTCAGCAGGCCTTGGACGCCCCGATGTTCCACACCAACGCCTTCCCGAGTTCCTTCCACCCGAGGGAGACGGTCCCCGGTGACCTGGTCGTCGAGCCGGGTGTGGGTGAGCGGACCATCGAGGAACTGCGCCGACGCGGTCATCGGGTACGGGTCGCCCGGCCGTGGTCACTGGGTCGGTTGGCCGCCGTGGCCCGTGATCCCGAGAGCGGGGAACTGCGTGCCGCGGCCGACGCCCGAGGTGCCCAAGGGTACGCGGCCGGGCGTTGACCTGTTCGAGCCCGTGTGCGGACCCCACGATCGTCCATACCCGAGCCCTTGGCCTCATGGCGGTGGGGAGCGACCGCAAGCGGGCAGACAAAAGGGAACGGGACACGAGCGAGGGTGAACGGAATGGGAGCCGGGAGGGCTTGTCACTCCTTGCCTGCCTTGTTCCGACCTCTTGCCAAATCGTCCGGTCACTGCTTACCTAGACCCTGTGCGGTGGCTCCCGGGTGTGCTCCGGTCGATCGCGCCACCACAATTCCATACCACCACACAGGGTCGATGGCCGCTGTCTCCCCCTCCCTCAGTGGCCGCCCTGTCCCCCTCCCTGCCGAGACCTGCCTTCCCCTCCCGGCGGTTTTCCGGCAAGGAGAAACGATGGGCCGTGATACCACCGGCGCGGTGACATCACGGCCCATCGCCGTGCCCGCGAAAGCGCTTCCCAGCTCTGAGACGACCCCCGTGATCGAGCCGGCGTCCGAACGCGGCGAGTCACGTCGCGCTCATGTCCGGCCGCGTCGAACCCACCGACCGACTCACCGCCACCGGGTTCAGGCGTGAACGCGCACGGCGCCCGCGTACTTATCGGTCCGCACCGAGGTGACCCGCACGTTCAGCCCCGTTCGCGGGGCCTCCAGCATCTGTCCGTCGCCCAGGTAGATGGCCACGTGGGAGATGTAGTCGGGCGCTGTCGGGTCTGAGCGCCAAAAGAGCAGGTCCCCGCGCCGTAGGTCGTCCCATTCCACCCGGGTGCCCGCGTTCCATTGATCGTGGGTGACGCGCGGGATGGACACTCCCGCCTCCCGGAAGGCCCACTGGAGCAGGCCCGAGCAGTCGAAACCGACGTTGGGGGTGGTACCGCCCCACACGTAGGGGACGCCGAGTTGGGTTTCGGCGTTGGCGATGACCTGCTCGATCACGGTGTTCGGGACGGCGTCGCCCTCGACCAGGGATTCGGGGGCGTCCGCGACGAGCTGAAGCTGAGCGTCCTCGCCGAGGACCTCCTCCAAGGCCTCGTGCAGTTCCCACAGGTCGGCCTCGGAAGCGGAGATCACCAGGGCGTTGCCCTCGGGCATCGCGAGGTCTCGGGCACGATCACGAGAGACGAGGGCGTCGATGCCGGCGATCCCGGAGGTGGCGTGGGTCCACACCTCCATGGGGACCTCACCATGCCCACCGGCGAGGGTGACCTGACCGCCGATCTCGAGTTCGCGTTCGGTGCCCACGTCCTTGGACAGGGCGATGTGCCCCTCGGCCACGCCCTGCCAGATCTCGTCGGACGTGGCGGAGGGTTCGGGTGCGTGGTTACGGAAGGAGGAGGGGTGCACGCCCAGGATGGAGGTCGCCTTCCCATCGACCTTCACCCGTGCGGCGTCGACGTTCAAGACGTGGTCGACCCCGTCGATCCCGCGCACCCGTCGAACGAGTTCGCGGGGCAAGGGCTGGGCCGAAACGGCGAAGTACTCGATCGAACGCGCCTGTCGGAAGGGGGCCACGTAGGTGTCGCGACGGAGTTCGTCGACGTCGGCGACATCGGGGGAGGCGACGGTCTCGGCCGGTTCCTCCCCTTCTCGGACACGGGATTCGGCCGGGTGAGAACCGCTGGGGCGAGCGTTGTCCGAGGAGAGTTGGTCAAAGAGCGGGGGGCGTTCCTCGATCGCGGGTTCGGCCAGGGCGGGGGACACGCCGAAAGCCGTGAAGACGACCGCGAACGCGGCCGTGGTTCCCGCACAAGTTCTGAGACGATTCCGCACGGGGGTCGATCACCCTTTCTGTGACCGCGGCGGAGGGGGACCACAGCGGCACACGGCCTTCGATTGAAATGTCCGCGTTCAAGAATGGGCGTAGCCGGCCCGCTTTGCAAGAAGCCCGCGCCGTCCGATACCGGACGTCTACCTTTCGACGGAATGACCACGAAGAGGATATGTGTCCGATTTCTACCAATAGTTACTATTTTGCGTAGCAATCGGTGACCGAAAGATCGATGGGGAACCGGACCGGAGTGTCTTTGAAGAGGATCCTTCCGGTGCGGTCCCGGGCCCGGTGGATCGCCCGAACTCCCTCCTGGGCGAGCTCCTCGGGGACGTGCAGGACCACCTCGTCGTGCACGAAGAAGACGATTCCGCCCCCCTGGGGCATCACCGGCAATTCCTGACGCAACGCGGCCAAGAACACCAGCGCCCACTCGGCGGCGGTGGCCTGTACGACGAAGTTGCGGGTGAAGCGGCCATGCGCGCGGCGACGACGATCCGCGTCCGGGGCCGCGATGGTGGCCGCCCAACCGCGCGGCGGCGGCGAGGTGCGGCCCAGCCAGGAGCGGACGATGCCACCGCTTTCCCCGGTCCGAGCCGCCGCGTCCACGTAGTCCAGGGCACGTGGGTAGAGCCTGCGCATGGTGGCGAGCAGGGGCGCCGCGTCACCGGAGGTCTGCCCGTACATCGCGGCGAGCATCCCGATCTTGGCCCGGTCCCGGTCACCGCCCACGTGTGTCGCCAGTCGGGTGTACAAATCGTCCTCGGCGGCGGCCGCCGCGAGGGTGTCGTCACCGGAGACCGCGGCGAGCACGCGGGGTTCGAGTTGCCCGGCGTCGGCGCGGACCAGCACCCACCCGGGGTCGGAGCGCACCGCGCCGCGAACCGCCTTGGGGATCTGGAGGGCACCCCCGCCGCGGGTGGCCCAACGCCCCGAGACGACCCCGCCCACAACGTAGTCGGGCTGGAAGCGCCCCAACCGAGGGCGTTCCGTCTCCCCTCCGCCCGGTTCCACCTCCCGAACCCAGGTCTCCGACCAGGACCAACCATTGGCCGAATACAGGCGGGCGAGTTCCTTGTAGCGCAACAGCAGGGGCACGACGGGATGATCGATCCGCTCCAGCACCCAGGATCGGGTGGACTCCACCGGGTGTCCGACCCAGGCCATGGCCCGCAGGACCTGGGCGGGGGAATCGGGGTTGACCTCGTGCCCGACCACCTCACCGATCCGCGCGACCAACTCGGCCAACACCCGAGGACGCTGCCCACCGGTCGGGCGCGGGCCGAGCAGTTCGGTGAGGATGCGGTCGTGATCGTCCAGGCGCCAGGGCAGACCGTCGTGACTCATCTCCACAGCGGCCAACGCCCCGGCCGATTCCACCGCTACCAACAGCGCGAAGCGTTCCGGAGCCAAGAGCGCGGCGATGCGCTCCCCCTGGTCCCGGTGGACCTCCACCAGGGCTTGGAGTCGGTCGGTCCCCGGTGGCAGCGTGGAGCGATCGGCCTCGAACAGGGCGGGCTGAGCGGTGGTGCCCTCCCCCAGCGGTCGGACCGGATCGTCGGGAACGGGGAGGTCGTGCAGCCGCGCCCAAGCGGCCCCCAGCGAGTGGGGTTCGTAGTGTCGGGCCGCGTGACCCAGCAACAACGCCTCGGTGTGTTCGACGTCGTGACAGCGTCGCACCCGTACCCCGGCCCGGACCAACCCCGGATAGACCTCCTCGGTGACCGCCCAGACCCACCGTGGCGGATCCGCCTCACCCGAGCCGTACTCGATCTCGCGGACGGCGGCCACGAGGTCGTCCACGCGTCGGGCCGGCCCGGTCGGTGAGGCTCCGTCCAACTCCCTCAACCAACCGCCGCCCTCCCCGTCGGCGACCACCGCGATGCGCATACCACCCAGTCTGCCCCCAAGGGGTGACAATCGGCCTACTTCGACTTCCGCGCAGACTTCGCGTCGGCTCCAGCGTGTCCCCCGCTCATGACGACGGTGCCATCGACCGGAGCGCGCGACCGACCGTCCGAATCCGTCGACGACGTCGAGAACCTTGGTCACCGCCATCGGGCACCGGGCGGAGGCGTATCGGTCTCCTCAGCGGCCCGGACGGACGACGTTGGCCAAGGGCTTCCCCGCGGCCCAACGGGCCAACTGGGCGTCCATGAACGCCTTGGCCCTGGGGTAGAAGGCCGTCGAACCCCCCGCCACGTGCGGGGTGAAGTACACGCCGGGGGCCTCCCAGAGCGGGTGCTCCAGCGGCAATGGCTCCGGGTCGGTCACGTCCAGGGCCGCTCGGATCCGACCGTTCTGGGCGAGTAGGGCATCGGTGTCCAGGACCGCGCCGCGGCCGACGTTGACCACCAGGGCGTCATCGCGCAACAGAGCGAACTCGCGTGCGCCGAGCAGGCCACGGGTGGCGTCGGTGAGCGGGGTGACCAGGACGACGATGTCGACCTCTGGGAGCAGTGCGTGCAGGTCGTCGACACCGTGCACGTTCTGCCCCGGTCGGGCGCGGCTCGCCACCCGCACCACGTCGGTCTCAAAGGGCAGCAACCGGCGTTCGATGGCCTCCCCTATGCTGCCGTAGCCGATGATCATCACCCGGGAGTCGGCCAGGGAACGCTGCGGTGTGGGTGCCCACCGGCGTTCACGCTGGTCGATCGCCCACCGGGGCAGTTCACGTTGGGCGGCGAGGATGAGCGCGAGCGTGTGCTCGGCGGTACTGGCGTCGTGCAGTCCACGACCGTTGCAGAGGGTGACGTGCTCCGGGATCAGTCCGAGTACCTGCTCGTAGCCGGCGGAGACCAACTGGAGGACCCGTAGCGAGGGCATCCGGTCGATGATCTCCAGGCGTTCGTCCACGCCCTGGGTGGAGGGCATGTAGGGCACCTGATAGAAGGTGACCTCGTCCAATTCCTCCGGAGCCGGTCCCCCGGCGTAGAGGTCGACGTGCAGGGGCGCGGGCGCGTTGTCCCGATTCTGCTCCCACTGCACCAGTGCTCGGCCGCCCATGTCGTGCGTCCTCCCCGCTGTGGCTGTCCGTCTCAGGCGCCACCATAGATGCTCCAACCAAGGTCGGACCCGCCCGGCAGGGATGAGCCCCGACGGAACACCGTGGTCACGACCGGTGACGACATCGTCGGGGCCTCAGGCGGCTGGGTGTTTCCTCACCGGGCGCGCCCGAGCTCGTAGCAGGCCACCGCGGCGGCCGCGGTGACGTTCAAAGAGTCCACGTCGCGGTCGGCCATCGGGATGTGCACCCGCGTCGTGGCCTGTTCCAGCCACCGTGAGGACAACCCGTCGCCCTCGGCGCCCAGCAACAATCCCACCCGGGCCTCGGCCTCGATTCGGTCCATGGCCTCGCGCAAGGGCAGCGACCCCCTGCCCGGGGTGAGCGCCATGAGCTCGAATCCGGCCTGGCGCAGGGTGTCGAGCCCGCCGTACCAATCGTCCAGTCGGGTGTGGGGCAAGGTGAAGACCGCGCCCATGGACACCTTCACCGAACGCCGGTAGAGCGGATCGGCGCAGCGCGGTGCGAGGACGACCGCGTCCACCCCCAGCCCGGCGGCGCTGCGGAAGATCGCGCCGACGTTGGTGTGGTCGACCAGGTCCTCCAACACCACGATGGCGCGCGCCCCTTCGAGCACCTCGGGCAGGCTCGGTAGCGGCTTGCGATGGTAGGCGGCCAGCGCGCCACGGTGCAGGTCGAACCCGACGAGGCGTTCGGCGGTCTCCTCGCTGACGACGTACAGCGGCGCGTCGGTGGTGGCCACCACGTCGTCCAGCGCCTCGGCGCGCCGTTCGGTGAGCAGGAAGCTGCGGGGTGTGTATCCGGCGGTGGCGGCGCGACGGATCACCTTGTCGCCCTCGGCCATGAACAGGCCGTGTTCGGCCTCCAGATGACGGCGCAGGTTGACGTCCCGCAGGCGGGTGTAGTCGGCCAAACGCGGATCCGTGGGGTCATTGACCCTGATGACGTCCATGGTCGGCCATTATCCCGTGCCCTGGCGGGCCCACCGAACCTGTGGCCCTCCTGGGGCCGTTGCGCGGATCACCCGTCGGTCACTGGCCGGCGAACCTCTCGGTGAGGGGGGCCAGGCGCTGCCAGCGGGCCTCCTCACAGGAGCCCCTTCGGCTCAGGGAGGTGTCGATCTCCTGACCGTCCCAGGTGCCCACGATGACGGCCTGCTGTGGTCCGTACATCTTGTCGGTGCACACGGTTCCATCACGGATCTCGGCGAACACGATCTCCGCCCCCGGAATGCTCTGCTCGCCCTCGGTGGTGGACGTGCCCTCGTGGGCGGTGGGCTCGTCGGCCATGTCGGCCGCGATCTCGGCCATCGCCCCGCACGCGGCCGGGTCCTCGTCCAGGTTCCCCCCACACTCAAGGTTTTGGACCCAGGCACGGTGGCGGTCGGTGACCTGGATACGCAGTTCGCCGACCGGTCCGACCGGCTCGGTCTCCTCGGTGGGCTGCTCGATGACGCTGCTCAACACCTCGGGTCCGACCGCGTTCGCGGTCTCCGCTCCCTGGGGCGGCAACATCGACGGCCCGACGAACACCGCGTAGGCCGCCGCGCCACAACAACAGGCGCCGGCCAGCAGCATGGTGCCGAGGCCGCCTCGGCTCCGTCGGTCACTGTGCGAAGGGGACATGCCAAAACCCTCGGGGGTCGATTGATCGTGGGGGCGTCCGCGCGGGCCACGCCCCGCCCTCACGGGGTGTTCTCCAAGCGGTCGTCAAGCATCGGTCAAGTCACTACCGAGGGCCAATGCTAGCCCGGCGTAGGGAGTGTTACCCGGCATATGCCGTAACAAAGCGGTCAACGGGCACCCACTGCGACAATGTGGTGACAATACTGTGAGCCACGGCATCTCCGCTCTTCCACTCTCCCATTACCAACCAGTAAGGTCCCGGTGAGGAATCGTTCGTGTTCAGGTCGGATCGTCCTTGATGTCCTATAGGACGCCACCCGCGCGCCAACGGTTCACCTCTTCACCATCTTCCACGGGTGCCGGGTGCCACGCCCGGCCTCCGCGCCACGAACCCCGGCCCCGGAAAACCGGGGGCCGGAGCCAGTCATACCCCCGGAGTAACCGTGTCCGCTGGACGCCACCGACTTCCCTCATCGACCGTCGTCACCACCCGCAAGGTGGCGCGGTCGCCCCTGGGGGTCACCGCGGTCATCGTCGCCGTCATCGCCCTCGCGGCCATCGCCGTTCCGGTCGGCATGAACGCCCTCGGCTGTGGCGACACCCGCTACCTGCGCGTGTCCACCACCCAGAGCATCGCCCCGGTGATGCGCGAGGCCGCCACCGAATTCAACGAGGACCGCCCCAGTTACGGCGGTGCGTGCGTGTACGCACAGGTCGACGAGATCGCCCCGCACCGGGTCATGGACTCACTGTCCGGCAACCAACTGGGGGATTCGACCCTGAGCCCGCACGTGTGGGTCCCCGAGTCCTCCGCCTGGGTGGAGCTGGCCCGCGTCTCCTCGGGTGGGGCTCAAGGCCTGGAAACCGACCCGCCCTCCCTGGCCGCCTCCCCCGTGGTGTTGGCCGCACCACCCGGCACCGAGGGCATGCCGGACCAGGACGACGCCGACTGGACCATGCTGCTGCCCGATGCACGCGACCCCGACCGCCCGGTGGTGATGGTCGACCCCAACCGTGGCGCCGACGGCATGACGGTCATGCACGCGATCCGCGAACACCTGGGCAGCGGCGACGACGCCGACACCGCCATGACCGACTTCGTGCGCGACGTCCAACTCGACTCGACCTTCGGCGAGATCGACCTGACCACCGTCTTCACCGGTTCGGCCGCCTCCCAGGAGCGAGTGGCCCCGGTGATCGCCGTTCCCGAACAGGCCGTGGTGTCCTACAACCAGCGCCGAGCGGACTCCGCGCCCGCCCTCCAGGCGCACTACGTCAGTGACGGCACCGTCAGCCTGGACTACCCGTACGTGACCGTCACCGAGGACCCCGCGCTACGGAACGCCGCCGCCGACCTGTACGAGATCGTGCGTACCAACCCCCACCGCGGACACCTGCGCGAACTGGGCTTTCGCGACCCGAGCGGCGAAGCGGCCTCCGTACTCGCCGACCAGTCCGGCATCCTCGAGGAGCCCCCGCCCACCCACGAACGTCTGACCGGGGACGCGCTGTTGGCCTCGGTCACCGACTGGAACCGATTGTCGATGCCCAGCCGCACGTTGGTGCTGGCCGACGCCTCCGCGAACATGTCCGAGCACCTCGACGGCGGCCCGGCGCGGATCGAGGTCGCCAAGCAGGCCGCCCTACTCGGGTTGTCGATGTTTCCGGACGAGACCGACATGGGCCTATGGCTGATGTCGGACGAGTACGGCGAGATCGGCCGGGACGAAGCCGCCGACATGCACCCGTTGGGCGAGGCCGACGCCCGCGACGTCACTCGCCGACAGGAGATGACCGAGGTCGCCAACGAGCTGGAGGTCCAGGGCGGTGGCTCTCGCCTGTTCGACAACATCCTGGCCGCCTACGACGAGGTCCAGAAGAACTACGACGAGGACAAGATCAACAGCGTCATCCTGTTGACCGCCGGCCAGGACGAGGGATCCAGCGATATCTCGCACGACGAACTGGTCGCGGCCCTACAGGACCGTTTCGATCCACAGCGGCCGGTCACTATGTTCATCATCGGTTTCGGTGACCAGGCAAAGGAGCAGGAACTGGCGCAGATCGCCCGGGCCACGAGCGGTTCGTCGTTCGTCACCGAGGAGCCCGCGGAGATCGGCGACTTCTTCCTCAGCTCGATCTCCCGTCGCCTGTGCGTACCCAACTGCGACAACTGAACGGCGGTGGGTCTTCTCCGGGGCCGACCGAACGCGAACCGGTCGGCCTCGGGGGGATCCAAGGACAGGACTCTCGCCCCCACTGGTCTCGATTGGATATCGGAATCGGGTTTCGGTCAGACCGCTTCTCCGGGTCTGAACGTGTCCGTGTCGACCGGATTCCCCAAGGTGAGCGCTGGTCCGCTCAGGTTTGCCCCCGCTTACCCGGGACACCACCCGTATCCGACCGTTTCGACCCCCATTCACTCTGCTTGAGGCGTTGAGTACCGTTCCCAGCAGTAACAGACTCGCGTTCGTCTCACTCCTGAGTCGAACCGGTACGTACGGATTCACCCGTACCACTCACCCCCTGTACCTGCTCATCCCCCTGTACGAGATCCGTCCGTACACCACCCCGTGAGGAAAGCTGTGGGACGTCACCGCGGAAAATACGCAGAAGAACCCTCCGGCCGACGCAAGCGTCGTCGCGGCCGTGGTGGGGCGATCGCCGCTCTCGCCGCCGCCATGGTGATCGTGGTCGGTCTCGCCGTGGCGGGCGTGTACATGTTCGGTCAGGCCGACGGCTGCGGCGGCTCCGACATCGAACTCGACATCGCGGTCAGCCCCGAACTGGGCCCCGCGCTGACCGACGTGGCCAGTGACTTCAACGCCGAGGAACACGCCGTCGACGGTAGCTGTGTGCGCGCCGACGTCCGTCAGGTCGATTCGGCCAACGTCGCCTACGGCATCACCGGTTCCGGCGCCACCATGGGTGACACCGACTCCGACGTCTGGATCCCGGACTCTTCCGTGTGGACCCGCCTGGTGCAGAGCCAGAGCGGCGACGCCGTCATCACCGAGACCGGCACCTCGGTGGCCCGCACCCCGCTGGTCCTGGCCGAGCTCGCCGAGTACTCCGAGGCCGACGACGACCCCACCACCTGGATGGACGTGGTCCCGACCGCGGCCCCTGGGGAGGAGAGCGGGCGCACCGTACGCGTGGTCGACCCGGCCCGCAGCTCCAGTGGCCTGGGCACCCTCTATCTGCTGCACGGCGCCTTGGAGGAGGCCAGCCCCGACGCCGATACCTTCAACGCGCACATGACCGCCGCCCTGCAATCCTTGCACCAGGGTGCCTCCGCCGACGAGGACGCGGCCTTCCTCGCGCTCAGTGGCGGTGACGCCTCCGCCCCGCCCGTCATGGTGATGTCCGAGCAGGCCGTGTGGCGTTACAACTCCGCCCACGGCGACAACCCCGCCCGGCCCGGCTACCTGGACGACGGCACCTACTTCCTCGACTACCCGTACATCGTGCGCAGCGAGGAAAGCGACATCACCCGCGCGGCCGAGGTGTTCCGCAGCGCGGTGCGTTCCGACGAGGCCCTTCAGCGCTTGCTCGAGGAAGGCTTCCGAGGCCCCGAGGGCGAGGCCGATACCTCCGTGCTGACCGGGGAGGCCGGATTCGTCGCCGAACAACCCGACGAATTGCCCGCACCCTCGGAGGGTTCCATCACCGACCTCACCCGTTCCTGGAACCAGATGAAGATGGACTCGCGAGTGTTGACCATCGTGGACATCTCCGGGTCGATGCTGGCCGAGGTCCCGGGCACCGGCCTGACCCGCATGCAGGTGGCCGGTGCCGCCTCCGCCGAGGGTCTGCAGATGTTCTCCGAGACCTCCGAGCTGGGACTGTGGGAGTTCTCCACCAACGTCAACGGCGACGTCCACCACCAGGAGATCGTGCCGATAAGGGAGTTGCAGGCCATCGACGAGGCCGGCAACGAACAGCGGAACGTGATCGCGTCCGCGTTGCAGGCCCTGACGCCGTTGCCGCAGGGCGACACGGCGTTGTACGAGACCTACCTGGCCGCCTACCAGGAGATGTCGCGGACCTACCGCCCCGACCGCACCAACGTGATCCTGATGCTCACCGACGGGGACAACGACAACCCCGGCGGCATGGAGCTGGAGGAGCTGATGGAGCAGATCGAGGAGCTGGCCAGCCCCTCCCGCCCCATCCCGATCATCACGATCGCCTTCGGGCCGGACGTACAGAACCTGGAACCGCTGCAGCAGATCGCCGCGGCCACCGGTGGCGCGGCCTACATGACGGAGGACCCCACCGAGATCGGTGACATCTTCCTCCAGGCCTTCTCCCTGCGGATCGCCACCGAGGAGGAAGAGGAGAACTGATCGCCTGCCCCAAGGGCATCAAGGGGCGCGCACAGGCCGAGCAGTATCGGAGGCCGGGCCGTGGACGAGACCACGGCCCGGCCTTCGGTCGTTCTCGAGGGCCGGCGCCGGCCAAGACGGGACTGTCCTTTTCGCCGGCTCCACGGAACGGAAGGTGACATGAATCTGACCATCCGTCGAAGGGCTATGGACTTCTCATCCCGGGTGGCGTACTACGAGAGGGACCCGGATCCGCCTGCTGCCTTCCGGCTCGGATCCTGAACCTGGACACCGGTACGACCGGAGGGGGAATCGCATGGCGAAGGCGTGGATGCCCGGCGCCGAGAGGATCGATGGTGGGCTCGTCCGTACCATCAACGGAATCGGGGCCCCACGCGCGGTCTGGACGGTGACCGGGACGGATCCGAACGCGTGGTCGGCGCGGGAGGAGGCCCGGCGTCTGATCCACGAGGGCGCAGCCGCGCATCTGGTGTGGAATCCGGTGAACGGGAAGGTCGCCCAATCATTGGCCGCCACCCACCGCGCCGGGATCGCCCTTGGCGGTGCCTCGATGGGCGAACATCACGTGGACCATGGCGACGAGGGGCGCGTATGCCTCGTGGTGGCCGTGGTCGCCACGGAAGGGGAACCGTTCACCGAAGGTCCCATGGTGGGACTGTTCGGCCTCTTGGAGTGGCTGGACTCTTGGGGAGTGCCGCGCACCTGGCCGGCCGGCCCACCCGGGTTCAAGAACATGGGACCCGAGCAGGCCAGGCGGACCTGGTCCCGCGGCGGGCACTTCGGCCACGACCAGGTGCCAGGGTCGACCTCGACCGCTCCTGGCCACATCCACCCGGAGCGCGTGCTGGCCGAATTCTCCGGTCTGGCGAAAGAACAAGAGGTCAAAGCACCTTCGGGCGATTCGTCGACATCGGATGAGCACCCCGAATGGCGACCATCGGTCATGACATGACCACCAAGAGTGCTGACACCCCTTCCTGAAACATCACCTTCGCGAAGAAACGGACACCACTGGTTAAGTACTGCCCCAAAACCCTCTAGTCTGTCGGCCATGGGTGGATCTATCGAGCCGGGTTGGTACGCCGACCCGCAGGGCGACGCACAGACGCTCAGATGGTGGAACGGTGACGAGTGGACGCGGCATACCCGTTCACTGAGCGAACTCCAAGGCGGCGCCGGTGGCTCCGACGAGGAAGCCGCCACCACCTACCTGGGTGGACGGACGGAGGACACCTCCTCCGATGACGACGAGGGTACGGTCAGATTGGGCCCCACGCCCCCTGAACCGGCCCCGATCGACGATGAGCCGAGCACCGTGCGCCTCGACCCCTCCTGGTCCCGGCAGACCACCTCCTCCGCCCCTTCGCCCCCCTCGGACGAGGAGGGCACGGTTCGGATCGATCCTTCCTGGCAAAGCGATCCCGCCGCCCAGCGTCCCCCGGCCGATCCCCCCATCGACGACGAGTCGAACACCACGCGGACCGACCCGTCCCAGGCGAACACGGGCGCGACCGCCCTGCCGATGGACGAAGAGCCCGACACCGTACGCATCAGCCCCTCTTCCTGGGGCCAGGACTCCGATGACGACGAGGCCACCACCGACCTGAACGGCGGGGGGCGACCCGGAGACGGAAAAACCGGCGCGACCATCCGGGTCGATCCCTCCGACCTGCCCGGACATAGCACCGATGAGGTCCCCACCAGGGACCTGGGCGGCGATGAGATGCCCACGGCCGATCTCACCGAGGAGAACATCGGCCAGACCCCGCGCACCGCCGTATTCGACCCGAACCAGATCGGCGACACCCCGCGCACCGCCGTCTTCGACCCCAACGCCGCCGACCAGGGGCCCGCAGGCACCGCCGTCTTCGATCCCGACGACCCGATGTTCTCCGGGGGCACCGAGGACGAGCAGGACAAGAAAGGCGGCAAGTTCAACAAGTTCCTCGGCGACCTCAAGGAGGGCTGGGCGGACCTGTCCGAAGAGCGCAAGGAACAGCGCCGCCAGGCCGAGGAGGAAGCCGCGCAAAAGCGCGAGGAGGAGCGGCTCCGCAAGGAGGCCGAGGCGCGAAGGCAGGCCGAAGAGGAGCGCAAGCGCGCAGAAGAGGCCGCCGAGCAAGCTCCCGCCGCGCCCCAGGCCCCTGAACCGCCCGCGGAGTGGACCCCACAGAACCCGGGTCAGGCGCGTTCGGGCCCGAACCGGCCGCCCTCGGGACCACAGTCGGGCCAGGCCCCCACCGGGCAGCGACCGGGCGCGTCGTATCCCGCCCAGCCGCCCCCCGGACCCCAGCAACCGCCCTCGGGACCACAGCAACCGCCTTCCGGACCACAGCAGGCCCCCTCCTTCGGCCACCAACAGCCACCGCCAGGGCCTTATGGTCAGCCATCCGGCTTCCCACCGCCCGGAACGCCGCCTCAGGCCCCTCCCCCGGGAGCACCTCCGCAGCAGTACGGCGCACCTCCCGGCCAGTTCGGTCAGCCGCCGATGAGCGGGCGTCCTCCCGGACCACCACCCGCTCACCCCCCAAGGGGTTTCGGTCCGCCCCCGGGCGCCCCACCCATGGGCGGGCCTTCCGGGCATCCCGGCCCCAACCCCATGGGTGGGCCTCCCCCGGGCGGTCCCCAGTGGGGCCCGGGACCGGGCGGGCCTCCCGGGCCGTACGGTCAGCCGCCGGCGGGACCCTACGGTCGGCCGCCCCACCAGCAGCCCAAGAAGAAGAAGGGTGGCTGCGGTTGCGGCTGCCTGACCTTCGCCCTGATCTTCCTGGTCGTCCTCGTCCTGGCCTACCTGCAGTTCTGGGACGTGTGGGACTGGATGTACGACATCTTCGGTGTCGGTCTTCCCCAAGGCATGAGCGACCCGTTCGTTTGGGACTAAAGGACCGCAGGGCGGGCGGTGGGTCACGAACCCACGGCCCGCCCGCTGTCCGTTTCACCGTCCGAAACCCATAAGCTGACCGGTATGAACGACAGCTTGGTGTGGATCGACTGTGAGATGACCGGCCTCGACTTCGAGAACGACGCGCTGATCGAGGTGGCCTGTCTGATCACCGACAGCGAGCTCAACGTCCTCGACGAGGGCGTCGACGTCGTCATCAAGCCTCCGCAGGCGGCCCTGGACCAGATGGGCGACTTCGTCCGGGACATGCACACCACTTCGGGTCTGTTGGAAGAGTTGGACAAGGGAGTGACCCTCCAGGAGGCCGAGGAGCGCGTGCTGGAACACATCCGCCGGTACGTGCCCGAACCCGGCAAGGCCCCGCTGTGCGGCAACTCCATCGCCACCGACCGCACCTTCCTGGCGCGCGACATGAAGCAGATCGACCAGTACCTGCACTACCGGATGGTCGACGTGTCCTCCATCAAGGAACTGCTGCGTCGTTGGTACCCGCGTGTGTACTACGCGAGCCCGGAGAAGAACGGAGGGCACCGAGCCCTGGCCGACATCACCGAGAGCATCCGCGAGTTGCGCTACTTCCGCGCCGCCGCGTTCGTGCCCCAGCCCGGCCCCGACTCCTCCCTGGCCCGTGCCATCGCCGCCGAGACCGTCGAGGGCGGCACCGGCGTGAAGGCACGTGACGCGGCTCTCGTCGAACCCGCACCGGAAAACTGATCGAAGCACTCCTTGGGATCGGCTAGGATCTCTTATGTACGCACGGCCGAGAGGCCGGGCGAACATGGTGGGTGTAGCTCAGCTGGCAGAGCACTTGGTTGTGGTCCAAGATGTCGCGGGTTCAAGTCCCGTCACTCACCCCAGAGGCAAAGGCCCCTGACCAGCGACAACGTCGCAAGGTCAGGGGTTTTTGCGTTGTCGGGGGCGCACCGGCCGCGATCCCGGGCCCGTGAGTGCGCACCGCCCATCCCGTCACTCACCGATATCGCGGGGGCGCACGGCCGTGCGCCCCCGAGCCGGACCCGCCCCGAAGCCGCACACACCCGCCGGACCCTTCCGGCCCGGATCGGTGTTCTCCCGACGCGACCCCCTCCCGGGGACATCATCGACCGCTTTCTCGACCTTGGGAGGGGTCTCGTCGGACCACGAGGTCCTGGTGACCACACCAGCGCCGGGCCGGGGGCGCCTCCGGTGATCGGACGGCCCAGCGGGCGATGGTCGGACGGCTCCGCGAAGTCCGGTGTCCCCACCCCTTCTCGTGGCCGGGGACACCGTGGGCGGAACCTGTCAGCCGGTGTAGATGCTCACGCCCCAGGAGTTCACCATCGGCGTGAGCTCCGCGTAGTAGGTCGCGCCACCGGTGCGGCAGTTGCCCGAGCCACCGGAGGTGACGCCCTGGGCCTGGGTACCGGAGACGAAGGGGCCGCCGGAGTCACCGGGCTCGGCGCACACGTTGGTGCGGGTGAGCCCATGGACGGTGCCCTGTGGGTAGCGCACCGTCTGGTTGCGGGCCTGGATGGTGCCGCAGTGCCAGCCGGTGGTGGAGCCGGAGCGGCACACCACCGAGCCGATGGGCGCCTGGTTGGCGCCGGTCACGGCCTGAGGGCCACCGGAGCCGTAGCGCGACACCAGGTTGCGCAGGGTGAAGTTGGAGATACCACGGACGAAAGCGATGTCTCCACTGTGAAAGCTCGAGTACTGGAAGACTCCCACCCCGTCGGGAGGGACGGTGACCTGGGTACCGACACCGCCACAGTGGCCCGCGGTCACGAAACCGGGCTGCCCGGCACCGTTGGTCGCTGCGAACCCGATCGAGCAGCGGCCACTGTCGGTATAGAAGGGTGTGCCACCGATGATGTCGGCGTAGACCTGCGGGGCCTGCTCGGTCTCCACGACCTGGATGACGGAGGCCTCCACGCCGGCCTCGGCGACCATGGCGTCGACGTCGGCGCCGGAGCCCTCCAGGACCTCGATCACGACCGTGTCGCCGGCCACGTCCGGGTACCAGCCCAGCACGCCCTCCTGGGCGGAGGCCTCGTTGAGGTCCTCCACGACCTCGGCCAGACCCTCGGTGCCGTAGGAGACCACGGTGGCCTCGGCACCGGTGGCCTCGACCGCGTCGACGGCCGCGGTGTCGGTCACCAGGACGGTGAGTTCCTCGGTGTCGGTGTCGAACAGGGAGCCGGCGTAGGCGTCACCGGCGGCCTCGGTCGCCTCGGCGTCGGTGTCCAGGGCGGCTTCTTGGACTTCCAGCAGTGATTCGGCTTCGGCCTGGGTCAGGTCGAGGTCGCGCTTGAGCGCGTCCATCATGTCGGTGGTGTGGTCGTCGGCGACGGGATCGCGGGGTATCGGGCCGGGGGCCGCGAGGGCCCCCGGGGCCATGGACAACGCCAAGCCGAAGGCCAGGGTCGCTGAGCCGATGGCGGAGACGACGGGGGAGGGTCTCATGTCCCTGATTCTCCAAAGGGGGATTGGCGGGGGAGGAGGACTCCCGCTCCGGTGGGTGCGGGAAGTCCTTTTCGTGACCCGGAGTCGATCAGATTCACGAAGTTCACCGGAACGTCCGGCAAACGGTTTTCCACCATAAACACACACTTCGACAATGGAAAGACCCCTTATTGGGCCGGATTCCATTGGCTCCGGTGGCGCTACGGAAGAGGGCGAGGTCGATCGTGACCAAGGAAGGCCGACCCGCGCCGACCACCGAATACCTCACCAGGAAGACTTTCGAATCGTTTCCTTTCGGCTGGACACTTAAAATCCCATCATCGGATCATTGGGCGTAAAGTCAACGGATCCGGACAGTGACCGGAAGCCCTCTCCTCGAACTACGAAGTTTACTTTCACCTCCAGACATGTACGCGAAAATATGTTACGTTCGCCACGCCCGAAACCCCCTGATACTCGGATGGCGAAATGACCCGCTCTCATGACTTCCGTCCCAGAATCATCTCCCGGCGTTCCATGCTCCTCACCTCCGCGGCGGCCGCGGGGACCGCGGCCCTCGGCGGACTCGCGGCCCCGGCCCAGGCGGAGACCTCACTCGCCAACGCGCCCTACCCCACCATCCGCAACCGTTCCGCCTGGAACGCCCGAGCCCCGCGCAGCACCCCGCAGACGGTTCCCGGAGCCCCCACCTACATCGTGGTGCACCACACCGCGACCGCCAACCAGACCGACTACTCCTTGGCACGTGCCTACTCACTGTCCCGTGGCATCCAGAACTGGCACATGGACAACAACGGCTGGATCGACAGCGGCCAGCAGTTCACCATCAGCCGAGGCGGACACATCATGGAAGGCCGTGCCGGCTCGCTACTCGCGGTCGATCGCGGCTACCACCTGGTCGGCACGCACGTCGCCAACTACAACGGTGTCGCCGTCGGCATCGAGAACGAAGGCACCTACACCTCGGTGGGCCCCACCAGCGCGCTCTGGAGCTCCCTCATCCAGACCTGCGCCTGGCTGTGCTACTTCTACAATCGCCCGACCAGCGCGATCATCGGCCATCGGGACCTCAACTCCACCCAGTGCCCCGGTGACCAGCTGTACAGCCTGCTGCCCATCCTGCGCAGCGACGTCGCCAACTACCTCGCCAACCACAGTCTGTCGCTGCCGGCCACAGGACTGACGGGTTCCGAGGTGCCTCCCTACCCCCAGGTCCCCGCCAACGAGCCCCTCAGGGCCTATGAACACGGCCCCGCCCTCGGCGAGGACGACCTCAACGCCGACCTGGGCTGACGTTTCGTCCGCCCCTAGAACCTGGTCTCTTGATTCCAAGGCGGATCATGGTGTTCGTTCCCGAGACGCCGGTCCGGGGAGCGGGCTCTTTGTTCGGCCTGCTCCGGCCGCCTTGGACCAGGTCCGATGGATTCGGGTGCGCCCACGGGCACCGACAGGCGTGCGTGGGCGCACCGAAACCCTCCATGTACCCGGACCGACCTCGCGTACCAGTGGGTAACCCGGTGTTTCCCACGTGAGGCCGGCGTAGCGGGCCATGAGGCGCGAAAGCGTCTCGAACGTCCCACCTGACCGATTCCATCTCGCTCGGGCCATGGGCGTGTCCGCGGGCACCGCTGCCCAGGCCTTGCCCACACGGATCAGCGCAGGATCTCGATGAGCAGCACCCACATCTGCACGAGGCCGCCGAGCACCGAGGCGACGAAGGCGACGGGCAGCCAATAGAGCCCCCCGATCGTTCCGGTGAGGACCCCGATCCCGGCCAGCACGATCGAGACCGACAGCGACATCGCGGGCATGACGGGGGCGATCAACCATTGGAGCAGCGAGCGTTCCACCGGCCGAGAGGAGGGAGACGCGGCCACTCCCAGGATGACCCCACTGGCCAGACCGATGGCCGACAACGCCGAACCCACGAACCTGGGCGACTCCTCGGGGATCAACAACACCACGGAGAAGAGAAGCGGTGTCGTCAACAACACCAGGGCGATGAAGACCCGGCGGGGCAGGCCCCTGTTGGCCAGGATCGGTTGCAGGTTGATGGACACCGCCACGATGAGCAGACCGGCCAGCGCGGCGCTGGCTCCGGTGACCGCGACTCCGAAGTCGCTCCAGTGGGTGGTGTCGAAGGCCGCGTCCATTCCCGTCCCCTTCCTCTGGTGCGAGGAACCGACCGAGCACCGCGGGCCTGCCGGTGACCTTCTCCCGCACGAGATCTCGGTCGGTGTCCACGGAGCAGGTGAGGCTCCTGCGGGAGCTCCCCGGTCTCGCTGCGGTCATGCCCGCCTCTCAGCACCTTGTACCCGCCAGACCCTGCGAGTCGGAGGTCATGACGCCTTCGGCCCTTCCCATCATCCGTCTCGAAGCCGGAACACCGGGCGGAGGAAGGAACCAAAAGTCATTTACCGTGACCACGTGTAACGGCCGGCGGGTTCGGGCAGGCGGGGTTGCGAAGGGGAAAATCGTGACATCGAGGAGGTTGTCATGGCCGAACCGTCGAGCCCGCTCAAGGACAAGAACTACAACCTGATCTGGGCCGTTCATCAGTCGTTGGAGAACGTCTGGCGTCTGGAGGGCTACATCAAGGACGCGGAGAGCCAAGGCGACGACGAGCTCGCGAAGTGGTTCCGTCGGATCCAGGAGAACAACAAGAAGGCCGGCGACCAGGGCAAGCAGATGCTGATCGAGCGGATCCAGAAGGAGCGTGGCTGAGGCCCGCTCTCCCGCCCCGTCCCTGAACACCCGAGGGCGATCCCGGTGCCCACCGGGATCGTCCTCGGTGTCTTGGCACCTCGCCCACGAGGAACACGAGCCGAGGGCGGCGGGCTCTGCGCCCCGGGGCTCCCAGGGCCAGGCACGACCCTTTCAGTCCACCACCACTTCAGGAGGGGCACCCGGATGGACATCGACCCCAAACCCCGTAGCCGTACCGTCACCGACGGCATCGAAGCGGCGCCGGCCCGCGGCATGCTCCGCGCGCTCGGCATGGGCGACGGCGACTGGCACAAACCACTCATCGGTGTGGCCGGTTCATGGAACGAGATCACCCCGTGCAACCTCTCCCTGGATCGTCTGGCCCGTGCTTCCAAGGGGGGTGTGCACGCAGGTGGTGGCTATCCCTTGGAGTTCTGCACGATCTCCGTCTCCGACGGCATCTCCATGGGCCACGACGGCATGCACTTCTCCCTCGTCTCCCGCGAGGTGATCGCCGATTCCGTCGAGACGGTCATGCGCGCGCAGCGCTTGGACGGGTCGGTGCTGCTCGCCGGCTGCGACAAGTCGCTGCCCGGCATGCTCATGGCCGCCGCACGCCTGAACCTGGCCTCCGTCTTCGTCTACGCGGGCACCATCGCGCCCGGGTGGGTGAGGTTGTCCGACGGCACCGAGAAGGACGTGACCCTCATCGACGCCTTCGAGGGTGTGGGGGCCTGTAAGGCCGGCCGGATGGGCACCGCCGACCTCGACCGGATCGAACGTGCCGTCTGCCCTGGTGAGGGCGCCTGTGGTGGGATGTACACGGCCAACACCATGGCCTCGATCGCCGAGGCGTTGGGGATGAGCCTGCCCGGATCCACCTCTCCCCCGTCCGCGGACCGGCGCCGCGACGACTACGCGCACCGCTCCGGTGAGGCGGTGGTGGCCATGCTCGAACAAGGCGTTCGACCGCGCGACATCATGACGAAGAAGGCGTTCGAGAACGCCATCACCGTGGCCATGGCGCTCGGTGGCTCCACCAACGCCGTCCTGCACCTGCTCGCCATCGCCCATGAGGCCCAGGTCCACCTCGAACTCGACGACTTCAACCGCATCGGCGACCGAGTCCCCCACATCGGCGACCTCAAGCCGTTCGGCGCCTACGTCATGAACGACGTCGACCGTGTGGGTGGTGTTCCCGTACTGATGAAGGCGCTCCTGGACGCGGGGCTCCTGCATGGTGACGCCCTCACCGTCACGGGTGGAACGGTCGCGGACAATCTCCAGGCCCTCGCGCCCGAGCCCCTCGACGGGACCGTCCTGCGTCGCCTCGAGGACCCTCTCCATCCCACCGGGGGCATCTCCATCCTTCGTGGATCACTCGCTCCGGAAGGCGCCGTGGTCAAGAGCGCCGGCTTTGACGCCGAGGTCTTCACCGGTCCCGCGCGTGTGTTCGACCGCGAGCAGGCGGCACTGGAAGCGCTCGGTGCCGGGGACATTCGTCAGGGGGACGTCGTGGTGATCCGCGATGAAGGGCCCAAGGGCGGTCCCGGGATGCGGGAGATGTTGGCCATCACCGCCGCTATCAAGGGGGCCGGCCTGGGCCGGGACGTCCTGCTTTTGACCGACGGGCGTTTCTCCGGCGGCACCACGGGTCTGTGCGTGGGCCACATCGCCCCGGAGGCGGTCGACGGGGGACCCATCGCCTTCGTCCAGGAGGGGGATGGCATCACCGTCGACATCGCACGGCGCACCATCGATCTGCACGTCGACGCAAAGGAGCTTCAGGAACGCCGGGCCCGGTGGAAGCCCTTGCCGGAGGAGCCTGCGGAGGGTGTCCTGGGCAAGTACGCGAAACTCGTCCGCTCCGCCTCCCTGGGCGCCGTCACGTACTGAGACCGATGGTCCGAACCGGCGACGCGCACGTGCCGCTCGGCGGCCGGGTCCTCGTCCTTCAGCCGTACCGCCAGCAGCGCGACGTCGTCCTCGCGTACCTCGGAGACGTTCTCCTCGATGATCCACCGCAACAGTTCCGTCAGCGGCCGGTCACGGCCGGCCGAGAGCATGTGTTCGGTGTGGGCGAGGAACGTGTCCATGTCCTGATCACGGTGTTCGACCAGCCCGTCGGTGAACATCAGCAACGTGCTGCCCGGTTCCAGGAGGAGACGGTGCTCGGTGCGCGGTGGTACCGGGAGATCGGGGTGGAAGAGCGGGTCGTGCTCGTTCAACCGCTCGATCCGCCCATCGGCCGAAGCGACCAAGGGCCACATGTGGCCCGCGTTGGTCCATGTCAACAACCACCCTTCGGTTAGCGGCTTCAGGTGGGCGTGCACCAGCGTGCCACTGGCACCAAGATCCAGGTCACGATTGGCGCGCTCCAGGGCCGCCAGCACCCGTGCGGGCCCGTGCCCGGGGTGGTCCAGATCGGCCTGCCGCAACATGGTGCGCACCTGCCCCATGAAGATGGCCGCTTGGAGGTCGTGGCCGGTGATGTCGCCGACCGTGATCGCCAGGGTCCCGCTCTCATCGTCGATCAGGGGATAGACGTCGTACCAGTCGCCACCGACCGTGGCTCCCAGGGCCGCGGGTCGGTAGAGGGCCTCGATCTCCAAGCCCTCGATGTGAGGGATCTCGGGCAACATGGCCTTTTGCATCGCGTGCGCGGCCTGCACCCGGCCGGCCACGTAGGACACCCGTTCCACGGCGCGGGCCGCGTATTCGGCCAGGGAGCGGAGCAAAGCACGTTCGGCGACGTCCATCTCGTGCGGCACGTCCCACCCCAGTACGAGCGTGGCCACGGGGGCGGGACCGACGGGCAGGGGGAGGAAGACCGCGCCGGCCAGTCCCGTTCGATGGAACGCCGACCGTACCTCGGGCGGCAGACCCTCGATGGCGGCGGCGTCGGGCACTTCCACGATGGTCCCGGTGCGGGCCGCGTACGCCTCGGGCCGATCGCTGTTCAGCGCGCATTCGGCATCGGTCGCCGCCGCGTGCGAAGGGTCCTCGGGGTCACTGACGCGGCGCAGCAATTTGCCCTCCACCAGCATCAACTCCACGAGGACGGTTCCCAGGTCGCGGGTGATCAGCGTCTTGGCCGCGCGCCGTATCAGGGTCAGGTCCGTGGTCCCGGCCAACTCCTCGGCGGTGCGCATCAGCAGCAGGGAACGGTCGTAGGCCCTCCGTGCCTGCGTCCGGGCCTTCGCGTTCTCCTCCACACGAAGACGCAGGATCAATTCGGCCGCACACAGATGTGCCAGTTCGCCCAGGGCTTCGCGTTCTCTTTCCCCCCAGATGCGTGTGGCGGTGTCGATCGCGAGGACGAAACCCAGGATGGTTCCGTCCACATCGGTGAGCGGTGCCGCTATCCAGGTGTGCGCCCCAAGGGCTCGGGCCACGTGTGCCACGGAAGCGAAGGGATCCTGGGCCAAGCCGTCGAGGGATGGGGTGTCCGAGACCTCCGTGTGTGGCAACGGCACCTGTCGGGCGGAGGCCCATGGTTCCCCCAACCCCGCCAGGCCGGGAAGGATGTGGCGGTCCTCCTCCGCCAGGGAGACCGCCACCGGGGCTTGGAGCAGGTACGTGGCCAGGCTCGCGAAGCACTCCATGCTCTCGTCCGGCTCGGCGTCCAGGCCGATGCGCTCCGACAGGGGCGGGTTCTCGGGGTTCGGCGGCCGTGTGGAACCGCCGTAGACCGCCTCGTCGTTGTCCATCAGCTACGCCGCCCCAGCCTTCCTATGACGACCGGTACCAACACATAGGTGCCAAGCCTATTGACGTCGGGCCCCTGACCGGGGGAAATGAGGGGTGTGGCGGGCCGCGAGCCGGGGCTGACCGCAGGGCCCCTTCCTCTCCTGAGTGGCCGGGCTCCAAGGCGGCCGTACCGGTTCGGGACATGAGCCGCCCTTCTCCGAAAGCGCCATTCGGTTGCGGAGCCTGCGAGAAAAGAACTGGAGCCGGCGCGGGCCCGGGTGGGAGCATGGTCCCATGAGCACGATCGATGACGTGATCGCCTTGGCCGCCACCCACGGCCTGCACCTGTCCGCGCGGGGCGCCACCGTGAACGAGGCGGGCCTGGACTACCGCGTGGTCATGGCCTTCGACGCGACCGGCCAGAGGTGGGTGCTACGCCTACCGCGCCGCGCCGACGTCTGTGAGGGCATGGCCGCCGAGACGCGCATCCTCGACCTGGTCGCCCCCGCCCTGGCCCAGGAGGGTGTCGCGGTCCCCGACTGGCGGGTCCGCTCCCCCGAGCTGATCGCCTATCCGGCCCTGCCCGGCGCCCCGGGCCTGACCCTGACCGAGGCCGGGGAGCCCGACTGGCACATGGATCCGGCAAGCCCGGACTACGCCGAGCGCTTGGGGCGCCTGCTGGCCCGTTTGCACTCCATCACCCCGGAGCAGGCCCAGGCCGCGGACGTGGAGGTCCGCACCCCGAACCGGGTGCGTCAGGCCTGGCGGGACGACATCGCCCGCGTGAGCGAGGCCTTCACCGTCTCCCCCGCCCTGACCGAGGCCTGGCGGGCCTGGCTCGAGGACGACACCTGCTGGCCCGAACAGGCCGTGATGACCCACGGCGAGATCTACCCCGCGCACGTGCTGCTCGATGAGCAGGGCGCTATCACCGGGGTCTTGGACTGGACCACGGCCCGCGTGGACGATCCCGCCCGGGACCTGTCCTTCCAGTACGGCGCCGCCGGCGAGGAGATGTTGCGGGCCACCCTGACCGCGTACGAGGAGGCGGGCGGGCACGCCCACCCCGGCCTGGCCGCCCAGGCCAGGCACCTGTGGGACGCCTCCCCCATCGGGTACGGCCTGTACGCGCTGACCACCGGTGCCCAGACCGACATGGCCACGGCGGCGGCCATGCTGAACCCCCAGGCCTGATGGTCCGCCCGGCTGTAGGTGTCGGAGCCGTGGGCCGTTCACCTACCTCCTGAGCCGCCCGGAAACGTTACCGGTGTGGCCGGTGGGTGCTCCTCCGGCGTGATCCTGCTACCAAAAGCAAGGAAAGCGCACTCCTTGCCCCCGGTAGCAAGGTCGGGCCAGGCTTTGCAGCGCACATTCGTCCTACGCCGTTTGGAGGAGGCCTTCGACTCCCCCGAGCCGGTGGACTTCGGCAAGGCCAAGGTGAGCATCGAGCACGTCATGCCACAGAGCATGACCGAGGAGTGGTACGAGGTCTTGCGCAAGCAGACCGACCCGGACGAGACCGAGAGCGAACTGCACGGGCGTCTGCTGCACACCCTGGGCAACCTGACGCTGACCGCGCAGAACTCGAAGCTGTCCAACCACATGTTCGAGCGCAAACAGAAGATCTTCCAGTCCAGCGGTCTGAGTATGAACCGCCAGATCGCCGACGCTCCCAGCTGGGGCAGGCCGGAAATCGAGGCCCGGGCGGCCCTTCTCGCGGACCACGCTTGCGCTCTGTGGCCGGCCCCGGCCACTTCCGGGGCTCAGACTCCGGAGAGGATCGGGCAAGACCTCGCCCAACAACTCGAACACGCTCTGGCGATGTTGGCCACCGACCGTTGGACCACGCACCGGGAACTGGCCGTACTGGTGGGGGCGAAAACCGAGACGGTGTCTCAGCACCTGCGAGAGGCCACCGACGTCGCGCGCAGGGAACGGATCTTCAAGGACACCAGAGCCGCCGAGGAAGCGGGAGCGGCCCCTGAGGGGTTCGCACCGGCGGCCACGCTGGCCGAGCTGGTGGGTCTGGAAGTGGACGAGTTCGTCGAACGAGAGCGGCGCTTTCACGCGCTTCTCCTGGAGAACCAACGGCCCGACGTCGTGCGAGCGACTCAGGCACTGATCGATGAGTGGACCAGGGCCGATGGTGGTCTGGTGTGGGGCGGAGGTACCGACACCAGCTGTTTCCTTCTCGCCTGGGACGAGGGTGTGGACGCCGACTGGCGTTGGGCGCTCGTGCTGTATCCGATGTCGGGCCGTGCCGAGGTGGTCTTCCAGCACATGGCGCGCCGTCCGCCGTTCGACGACGTGGCGTTGCGTAGGGAGCTGCTGCACAGGTTCAACGCGGTCCCTGGTGTCGACCTGCCCGAGGATTCGCTGAACCGGCGTCCGGGTTTCCCACTCCAGGTGCTCTTGGGCGATGGAGGTCAGCGGGTGCTCGAAGTATCGCTGTGGTTCCGTGAGCGCTGTCTGGAATGGTTGAACCAACGGACCTGATCCCAGGGCTGGGGCGGGCGACACGGTACACATTGAGGGGCGCGTTGTGGACGCCGGAGTGGGGCACCTCGCGAGTCGCTCCCGGCCAAGTGTTCGCGTTCACCCGCTTTTCCACTGCTTTCGTTGAAGGAGCCCCATGGCGCTCACCGGCCTCAGTGCCTTCCCGCTCACCCCACTCACCTCTACGGGGGAGGTCGACGAGGCGGCCTTCGTCGGCCTGGTGGATCGCCTCACCGCGGCCGAGGTCGATTCCATCTCCCCACTGGGATCGACCGGTTCCTACGCCTACCTGCATCGGGACGAGCGCGCTCGGGTGGCCCGGCTGGCCGTTGAACACGCGGCCGGTATCCCGGTGATCGTGGGCATCGGGGCTCTGCGTACCCGCGACGTCCTCGCCCACGCCGAGGACGCCCAAAGCGCGGGTGCGTCGGCCGTGCTGCTCGCCCCGATGTCCTACCAGCCGCTCACGCCCGACGACGTGTTCGGGTTGTACGAGGACGTGACCCGCGAACTCTCGGTACCGCTGGTGGTCTACGACAACCCTGGCACCACCCGTTTCACCTTCACCGATGAGCTGTATCGGGCGGTGGCGGAGCTCCCTGGGGTCTCCTCGATCAAGATCCCCGGTGTGCCCGCCGACCCGTCCGAGGCAGCCGCGCACGTCGCCGCGCTGCGCAGACTTCTTCCCGAACACCTCACCCTCGGGGTCTCCGGGGACGTGTTCGGTGCGACCGGTCTGAACGCCGGCTGTGACGCCTGGTACTCGGTGATCGGCGGCACCCTGCCCGAGACGACGTTGGCTATCAGCCGTGCCGCGCGCGAAGGCGACGCGACGGGCGCGATCGAAGCCTCCGATCGGCTGCGCCCGCTGTGGGACCTGTTCGCCGAGCACGGCAGCCTGCGCGTGGTCGCGGTGATCGCCGAGCACCTGGGCCTGGTGTCCACGCCGAGTCTTCCCACCCCGATCCGTGGCCTGTCCGGCGAGGACCGCGCGAAGGTGGTCGCCGTGGTCGAGGAGCTGGGGCTTGACGCCTGAGTCCATCCCGACGCGGAGCAGCGCAGGATCTCGATGAGCGGCACCCACGTTTGTAGTGGCCCACGGGCCTGAGGCGATGAACCAGTGGATCGACCGGTGTCCCTCCCATCGGGATGGGGGGGCGGTGGCCACGCCTAGAACGACCCCGCTGACCGGATCGACATGGACGCACTGCTCCGCACCTCGTACTCGGACCCTTCACTCTGGCGTCTCACTCCTGGTCATCGTCCACCACGTCACCGAGGGCATCGACCTCCAAGGCGATCTCGTCGACGTTCATGACCAGTGGGTCACCGAGGCACCTCGGTGAGGCATGTTCGGCCGATGAGTTCCAGACCCAGGTGAGCCACGGCCAGTAGTTCTTCCCTACCCGCACCCAGATCGGACCGGGCGGACAGGCCCTGCCACACCGTTTGCACCAGTCCCGTGAGCACGGTGGGATCCGTCGTCGGCGCGGCGTCCCCCTCGATCACCGCTCGCTCGATGCGCGCCCGGAGTCGGTCTTCGTCGAAACGTTGCAGATCGGCGACATACCCGCGGACATCGAACGTGGCGGAAGTGTCCGCCATGGCGGCGCTACTGGTCAGGCAGCCCGGATGTCCTTCCTCGACTCGGCCGAACTCATACACGGAGTCGATCAACACCCGCTCGATGACCCGCTCGAGCGTGGTCTCACCCACCGCACGTTCATAGATGGCGCTGTACCGCAGCGCGTACGTGCGCACCGCTTCGTCGAACAGGTCCGCCTTGGTGCCGAACGCTGCGTACAGGCTCGAATTGGAGATGCCCAGGGATGCCACGAGCATCCGTGTGGAGGTCCCCGAGAAGCCATGCCGCCAGAACAGGCACGCGGCTCGTCTCAGTGCGAGCTCACGGTCGAACAATCGCGGACGCCCCGCGGTCTTCTTCACCATGTTGCCAATTCTAGAGCAAACGCCCCATAATGGAGTTGTGGAGCGAACGATTCAAAAACGTGTCGAGGTCGATGACGGTTGGATCACCGTGGACATCTACGGTGATCCCGATGGGCCGGCGCTCATCATGGTCCCCGGCGTGATGGCCGATGCCGCCGCCTGGGCGGACGTGGCTCGACACCTCGGCGCGTGGCGCACGGTCGCGATCGTCAACCGTCGAGGCCGGTGGCCTTCGGCACCGTTGGCCCCGACCTACTCCCTTCGAACGGAACTCGACGACGTCGCGATGGTTCTGCGTGACTTCTCCGACGTTCGGGTGCTCTTCGGCTGGAGTTATGGAGGTCTGATCGCCCTGCACCTGGCGAACACTCGAACGGTTCCGCACGTGATCGCTTACGAACCGGTCATGCACCCGTTCGGGGCGCACGCGCTACCGCTACTGCGGCGGGCGCACGATGACGCCGATTTCGACGCCGTCGTCGAGCTCGTACTTGGCCGGATCGCCGGCATGGACGAGGACACGGTCGGGGCGCTGCGAGGCAATGACTCGGTATGGGGCGAATTGCGGCGCCTTGGCAGACCGGTCCATGCCGAAACGGTAGCGATCGACGAGGCTCCCCAGCCCGCCGAGCTCGCGACGGGAGCCGAACGGGTCGACCTGATCATCGGCGAGCTCAACCGGGGCCGGGCACCGTACGGGACCTCGTTCGATGACGTCGCACGCCATGTGTTCGATGCGACGGTGCACGAACTCGGCGGGCAAGGTCACCTGGCTCATCTCGAAGCACCGGCCCATCTGGCGACACTCATCAACGGTCTCGGTACCCCGCTGACCGACCGTTTCGTCCGAGAGTCGACCGGCCATGGGGATGGACCGCGCACGGCCGAGTCCACCGGCCCCGATTCGCACTACTGGCCGGCCTGAGGGGTCTGGCCGTCCATGCCGTCGTAGGGCACTGGCGTAGGGTGTGGCGGCGGGTTCGCGCCGCGCGCCGACCCCGATGGCACGGGACGAGAAGAACACGGAAAGCGAGGTGGCGGGGTGGCTCGCTGGTTCGGCGGACGCAGGAAGAAGGCCGGGTCGGCGAAGGCCCCGAGAGGGCCAGGGTCCGCGCCGGCCGAGGAAGCGGGGCGGCCCAAGGAGGACCCGGAGGTCGCGTCGACGCCACCGGACTTCTACGACGGGGCCGACCAGCTGATGGCCCGGGCCCAAACCCACTTCGGGCAGGGCGAATCCGCGCGGGCCGAGATCCTCTTCGACGCGGCCGCCACCGAGTACCGCCGAGTCACCGAGTCCCTGGGCACGAGCCAGGCGTCGGGCGAGGTCGTCCTGAAGATCGCCATGGCGCTGCGGATGCGCGGCAAGGTCCTCACCGAACTGGGCCGTTTCGACGACGCCGTCGGCGCGGGGGCCGAAGCGCTCGCCCTCCTCCAGCAGTTCATTCCCGGCCAGGACTTCGAGGCCCTGGTCCGGGAGGCCCCCGAGCTCGCCGACAACTACGCCTCGACGCTGGACGACGTGGTCGTGGCCCGGGTCAACGCCACGGTGCGGGCGGCGCAGGAGGAGCGGGCCGACGCCGAGCTGTTGGAGGAGACCCTCCTGCACGCGAACGCGGCTTTGACGGTGCGCAACCTCCTGCTCGATCGGGACTCGCCCCGAACCTGGCCCGGGTTGGCCGGGGCGCTGGTCTCCCTGGGGCACCTGGAGATGCTGTTGGGCGCCGGCGAGAAAGGTGTACCGCGAGTGACCAGGGCGAACGCGATCCTGACGAACGTGGACGCCGACGATCCGCTCAAACGCAGGGCGGCCGAGGCCCTGCGCGCGGCCGAGGGACTCTATCCGCAGATCCTCGGGGACCACCCGGTGCCCACCGATCCTCGACAGGCCCTGTGACCACCGCTCGGTCGGCGTCCGGTCTTCAGGCGACGGCTCTTTCCAGCAGCGAGACGATCGTCTTCTCGGCCTCCTCGCTCAGCTCGCGCACGGCGAAGGAGGTCGCCCACAGCCCTCCGTGGTCATCCAGGCCCGCCTCGGGCGTGAACCCGAAGGTGGAGTAGCGCTCCTTGTCGTCATGGCCGCTGCGGAAGAAGCACACGACCTTGTCCTTCCTGGCGTAGGCCGGCTGCCCGTACCACAGCTTCGGCTTCAGATCGGGGGCCGTGGCGGTGACCAGGGCGTGGACGCGTTCGGCCAAGGCGCGGTCGGCGGGTTCCATCGCCTCGATCTTGGCCAGAAGATCGCGTTCCTCTCTGGCGGCCTTGTCGCCACGGCCACCGCGCCCGGCTTCCTTCTTCAGCTCGGCGGCCCGCTCCTTCATCGCGGTGCGCTCCGTCTCAAAGAACCCGCTCGTGTTCTCGCCGCTCATCACCTTCGCTCCTTGCCGGCCGATCGCGGATGGGGTGGCCTTCTCCCAGGAGAGCAGGGGGCACCGACATTTCACGAGCGCCGGCACGAACGGGCGCTCACACCAGACTCGGAGTGAAAAGGCAGGAGACTCCGGGTGACCACAGGACGGAGACGGGGCGTTCGTCGAGCGGTTCGATTCCCGCCACCGGCAACAGGTTCCCGTCCACGTGCGACAGCTCGGCCCGATGCAGCGGCCAGGGGCGGTGCCCGACCCGTAGCCACCACGTACGTCCCAGGTGGCGGGTGTGCAGGCCCCAGCGCGCGGTGACGAACCGCTCCAGATCGTTCGGTTCGCTGATCGGCTCGGTGACGCGCAACGACCACGACCCTTGGGCGGTGCCGGGGAAGCGGCGCCGGACCGCCCCGGCGCGTCGCCCGTCGGGGCCTTGACGCAGGGCCACGTCGGCCCAGGTGTAGGAGAGCCCGGTCAGGGAGCGAGCCGCCGCTACGACGTGCGCGGCGTCGGTGTCCATCGTCAAGAACACCACCCCGCGCCGGCCGTGTTCGTCGACCGAGTACAAGCGCACGTTCACCTCTCCGAACGCGCCCACGGGGATCGCGTTCAGTGCCAGGGTGCTCGGCACGCCGAACGCGACCAGCCCCACGTAGGTGCGGCCGTGGAGGGTGTCCGGTCGAGTGCCCTCGGGCAGCAGCGGCGCCACGGCGGCGGGGTCCACGGCCCAGTGCACGAAGCTCACGTCCACCCACGTCTGGCGCAACAGGGCCGGGCCCGGCAGGGGTGGAGGCAGGGCCGAGCGGGGGTCCCACCGGGTACCGGCTTCGGGGATGAACCCGTCTGGCGTCCGCGCTCGCATGGCCTCCATCCTGCTCCTGTCCGTCCGTTTCCACCAGAGTCGGCGGTCAGTGATCGGGGCGCTCGTGCTCGTCGGCGTGCGCGCGGAACCAGTCGATCGCGAAGCGGTGGGTGGCGATGCCGTAGTCGAGGGTCGCGCGCTGGTGGGTGTAGAGGTCGCGTTGTTCCTCGGGGACGTCCTGGGCGTCGACCTTCTCCTCGAGCGCGGTGAGCCGGGCCAGATCCTCCTCGAAGCGTTCGGTGAGTCTGCGCAGTACCGGGACGCGTTCGTGCGGCTCCAGCAGACCGAGGAAGTACAGCCTGGGTAGCGCGGCGGCTTCGGGGTCGGCCCCGGTCGGTTCGCCGGTCATCCACGTCCGGAACTCGGCGCGGCCGGCGTCGGTGACCCGGTACACCTTCCGGCCGCGCGCCCCGGGTTCGACGTGGGCGACATCGATCAGGCCTCGTGCGAGCAGGCCGTCCAAGGCGCGTTTGATGCTGCCCGAACTGGCGCTGTAGAAGAGCGAGACACCGGACTCGAACGCTTTGATGAGGTCGTAGAGGGACTGCCGGCGGATCAGGAGCAGTCCAAGGATCACGTGGGCCATGGGGGAAGCCTAGGACATTGACTCTCAAAGACATGTCTAATAGACATATTAGTAACCGGACGTTTCCGCTCCCCTCGATGAGGTGACTCGCCCATGGCCTCCCCCGCACTCGAACACCGCGACGTGCGACGTCTGCGCTCCTGGCTCGAACGCGCCACCCGCCGCCGTGGCGACATGCCCGCGCCCCAGGTCCTCGTCCAAGCGCCCGGTCTCGAATTCGGTTTCGGCGACTTGGACCGGCCCTTCCACTCCGCCAGCGTGGGCAAGCTCATGACGGCCACGCTCATCGTCACGCTCGTGGAACAGGGTCGGTTCTCCTTCACCGACCCGATCGGGTCCCTGTTGCCCGCGAGCGACGTCACCGGTCTGCCCGCCGCTTCCGGTGTGGACGTGGGCACCGACGTGACCGTCGAGCACTTGCTGACGCACACCAGCGGTGTCCCCGACTTCTTCGAACCGCCACGCGGCACGGAGACCGCCGCCTCGTTCAGGACCATCACCACCGAACGCGACCGCCTCTGGCGTCCCGCCGAACTCCTCGACCAGGCGCGCCTTCTACCGCCCGTCGGTCGGCCGGGAGAGCACTTCCACTACGCCGATACCGGCTACGTCCTGTTGGGGCGGATCGCCGAGGAGGCCACCGGGGAACGCTTTTCCACGCTTATGCGGGAACGGATCTTCGTCCCCGGTGGAATGGTGAACGCTTCCACGCCCTACGACCCCGACGACGAGCCCGAGGACCTGGCCGAACTCGATGTCGCCCCGTGCTGGATCGACGGTCGCGAACTCAGTAGGGCCCGCAGCGTCAGTCTCGACTGGGCGGGCGGGAACATCGTCAGCACCGCCGAGGACCTGGTGAACTTTCAGCGGGCGCTGCACGGCGGTCGACTCATCTCCCGGTTCCACTTGGAGTACCTGGCGCGGCCGCGCCGTCGCTTCCGGCGCGGGATCCACTACGGCGCGGGCACCATGACCCTGAGGTTCGGCGAGTTCCTTCCACCGTTGATGCGGGGGCTGCCCGAGCCGGTGGGACACAACGGGTTCTGGGCGACGCACATGTTCTACTACCCGGACCAGGACGCCCACGTGGTACTCAACTTCCACTCCACCCGTCAGATGAACGCGAGTTTCATGGCCCACTCCCGCATCGCCCGAATTCTCGCCGCGCGGGAACGCCCGTCCTGACTCGCCCCCGACCGGGGTCGGCGTTCGCCTCAGATCTTGAGGAGGTCCTCCACACCGGTACCCGGAAGGCTCACGGTGACCTGCGTGCCCCACGGGTCCTTGGCCGATACGGACCGGCCGGTGTCCGCGTAGCCCACACCCTTGTCCTTGAGGCGGGCGACCAGGGCGTCCAGGTCCTCACGGGCGGGCACGGTCACCGCCACGTCGCCCAGGCCCAAACGCGAGGCGCGGGGTCCCACGCCCCTGCTGTTCCAGGTGTTCATCGCGACGTGGTGGTGGTATCCGCCGGCGGCGGCGAACAGGGCGCCGGGGTAGCTGCGCACCGTGGTCTCGAAGCCCAGGGTGTCCACGTAGAAGTCCTGGGCCTGGGCGATGTCGCCGACCTGGAGGTGGACGTGGCCGACCTTGCCGGGTAGGCGGGGCGCGGTGTCCACGGCGGCCTGGTCCAGGTGCTCACGCAGGAAGGCGTTGGGGTCCAGGTACTCGGTGGCCATGCGCAGCTCACCATCCGGGGCGTAGGTCCACTCCGAGCGCGCACGGTCGATGTAGAGCTCGATGCCGTTGCCCTCGGGGTCGGTGAAGTAGAAGGCCTCACTCACGAGGTGGTCCGAGGATCCGACGAAGCGACTACGGCTGTCCTTGGCGGCGCGGTAAACGGTGGCGGCCAGGCTCTGACGGTCCTCGAAGAGGAAGGCGGTGTGGAACAGGCCGGCCTCGCGTGGGTCCACGGCGGGCAGGTCCGGGGTGGAGATGAGCCGGACCATCGGGGTGGTTCCGCGACCGAGGACCCGGTGGACCTGGCGGCCGTGCGCACGCTCCTCGACAGGTTCGAGCGCGAGGGCCTGGGAGTAGTAGGAGCTCATCAGTTCGAGGTCGCCCACGTGCAGGGTGACCGCGTCCATCCCGGTGTGCGGGTTGAGCACGCGCGTGATGTCGGTGTCGTGCTGAGTCGTCACGTTGTCGGCCATGACCGGTTCCCTTCCACGAGATCGGTGTGACACGTCATCGCGCCACTCATCTGCTCACAACATACCTTCCTGGGAAGATATTCGCTAGACAGTTGAGAGTTCAATCACCAACGGAGTGACTTCTTCTTCGATGTACGCACGTTCGAGAAGAGTTCAAGGCGTGGGGACACACCTTCGCTCATGAGCGAAGGTCGGGTTTCAGATCCGCCGTGGGAGCCTCGGATACGGGGTCAGCGACGCACGGACGCCCCGGCGCCCGACTCCTTGGGGGCGGGCGACGCACGAAGGAGCGTGAGCAGCGACTCGATGGCGGCCATCGGCCCGTCCAGCTCGGCCTCCTCGGGGAGTCTGGCGCCGGCCATCCACAGCCCGTCGATCAATACCAACAAGAGCTCCGATACCTTCTCGACATCGACCTCGGGGGCGAGTTCGCCTTGCCGACGCGCGTAGTCCAAGAGAGCGATGAGACTGGACCGCGTCCGGACGTTCAGTTCCGCGATGGTGTCCGAGAAGGCTGCGTCCACCGCGGCACGCGCATAGAAGGCGGTCCAGATCCGAGCCCGAGCCAAGCGACGCTCGTCGGTGGGAAGAAGATCCACGAGCACCTGGTGCAGCGCGTCGGTGAAGGCCATGCGGCCAGGGCCGACCCGGATCCTCCCGAACTGCCCCACGACCTCTTCCACGCTCACCTGCAGTGCGAAGCGCAACAGCTTGTCCTTCGTACCGAATTCCCGCTGCACCGCACCGGCGGAAACCGTGGCCTCGGCGGCCACGGAACGAACACTGACACCTTCGAGTCCATCGCGGGCGGCGATCCGGTGTAACGCCTCCGCGATCAGCCGACGGCGGCCCAACTTGTTCACAACCTTTGGCACGGGCCACATTCTGGCATACTTCGCCCGAAGCTGATACGTTCGTATCGAATAGGTTCTGGAAGGTGTACCCGCATGACCGAAGTAGCCTCGTCCCTCCCCCAGGGTCCCCCTACTCCGTGCTCATGCCATCCAGCGCTCCACCACGCAGGCACCTCGAGCCCCCGCACCCCCGAGCAAGGACACACCCCTTCAGCCAGGCACCACATCGGACACCCGCCGGTGGCCCTTCGCGAGCGCCGACCACCACCCTTCCCCCAGGGGTACGAGCGAGAGCCCTTACACCCGTCACGGGCACGGGACACGGCCCCCTGCCCCTTTGAAGGTGCGCCAGAGCCTCTCGGGTCGCGATCATGACCCCGGAGCCGCGGTCGCACCACGCCATAGGCGAACCCGCTACCCCCACGCCCTAGCCGCCCCCAGGAAGACACACCGGAAACGGTCGAGACAAGAGCGGACATCGACCATCTCCGACCATGCCCCATGCCCTCACCTCATGAGGCATTCTCCTTTTCAGACCCTGATCTTCGAACAGGGTCGGTCCGGGTTCTTTCGCGCACACCAGCGATTGCTCTTTGGATTCAATCGAACACTGAATGTATTCCTTAAATGAACCTTAAGAGTCCATCCCATCCGAAACCCGAACCCCTGCGTTTCCAAAATCGGAACCCGACGTTAACGACCAAAGACCTCAAGCCGACCAGAGCCGCTTCATTCTTGGTGAGAGGTGACATTCTTGCTGGTCACGGGAGTCCTATTGCATTCGATGGAGGGGCGAACTCCTCATACGTCACCACAGAACGACATCAGGCGAGGTGACCTAAGCACAACAGCCCAAGGGCATCAGGGACCGTAGGCGCGGCGAGGCCGGATCTTCCAGAGCGAAGCTTGCACAAAAAGGGCTCTGACCAGCACTGATGACCCGCGATCCCAACTTTGGAGCAACCCCGCGAACCACTCACCGATCTAGTCCGCCTTGAACGAACCACATCACGATAACCGCAGTTCACAACGCATACCAAAGCTCGATCATGAAGAACCGGTGGGACTTCTTCACTTGTGACCAGAGATTGACCTATGGTTTGATCGCCCGCGAGAAGATCCCACTGCACCGACCACCGGATCTCCTGGAAATAATCCCCGACCGGCATTGACAACCCGACCGGAGCCCTGCTTTGGTATTGCACCGAAAGACACGGGTCTCATCCAATCCGATCCACGGGAACGCTCTCGGGAGTGATCGTGTGTCAGCTATAGGCGTATGTCGATACATCTAGGAGAGCCGTGACCCAGGCCGTCGTACTCGCGAACAATATAAAAAAGACTTATGGGGATTCCCAGGTTTCCGTCCCCGTGTTGAGGGGAACGTCGCTCACGGTTTCCGCGGGCGAGTGGGTTTCGGTCATGGGGCCCTCCGGCTGTGGTAAGTCCACCCTGCTGAACTGTCTCTCCGGCCTCGACCGGATCGACTCGGGGAGCGTGCTCGTCGAGGGTGAGGACATCCACGCCATGTCCGAGCGCAAAAGGACCGCCTGGCGCGCGCGCAAGATGGGCTTCGTCTTTCAGGGCTACAACCTCATCCCCGTCCTGTCCGCGGTGGAGAACGCGGAGATGCCGCTGCTGCTCGGCGGAGTCCGCCCAGGTCCCGCCCGGCGCAAGGCACGTGCCGCGTTGGACCGCGTCGGTCTGGCCGATCGTGCCGACCACCTGCCGGCCCAGTTGAGCGGCGGCCAGCAACAGAGGGTCGCGATCGCTCGCGGAATCGTGCACGAACCCGCCATCGTGTGGGCGGATGAGCCCACGGGTGCGTTGGACTCGACCTCCACGGAGGAGGTATTGGGGCTTTTGCGAGAGCTCCACGGAGATGGACTCACCATGATCATGGTGACCCACGACCCGGGTGTCGCCGCCTACGGCGACCGGGAGATCCACATGCTCGACGGACTCATCGACCGTGTCGTCGACCGAACGGACACCGAAGACACGGCCACGAACACTCCCGACGAGGCCACTGCGGGAGAGCGCTAGATGAACGAGGAAACCATACTGGTCATCGCGGTCCTGGCACCGCTGGCGCTGCTCGCGCTGCCGGCCCTTACCGCACGAGGACGTCTGAGCGTACGCATCGCCACGCGCAACGTCACGCGACGGCCCGCGCAGACCCTGCTCGTGGTGATGGGCCTGTCCTTGGCGGCGCTCCTCTTCTCCGCCTCCTTCAGCCTGGAGTCCGCGCTCCACCACGCGATGCGCGCCCAGCAGACCGCGGACTTGGGAAAGGTCGACGCGGTCGTCACCCCGGGCGAGGGCGCGGACTCCGAAGCCGGGGGTGATGAACGTGACGAACAGGATGAGGGCCCGCCCGTCCTCGATCAGGCGGACGTTCGCTCCGTCGAGAACGCCCTTGAGACCCCGCAGACCGAGGTCTCCTCACTCCTGAGACTCCGCTTGCCGGTGGAGCACGAGCGCACCGATCGCGGCGATCCCGGAATGACCGTGATCGGTGTTCCCGGTGACGACTCGGTCGAGCTCATGGACGAGCAGGGAGAACCCGTCACCCACGATCTGAGCCGCGACGACATCGTGCTGAGCCGAACGGCGGCCGAGGAACTACAGGCCGACCGAGGTGACCTCCTCACCGTGGCCGACCGCCGAATGCGCGTTATCAACGTGTACGACTCCGGGGCTCCCCTGGCTCCGCCGTCCGCGGCCGTGGTCCCCTTGGGCGTGCTCCAGGAGATCTCCGACCTGTCCGGCCAGGTCAACATCATCACCCTCTCCTACGGCGAGGAGGTGACCTGGGGCGAGGACGACGACCCGGTCAACACCGAACTCTCCGGCCTGGCCACCTCCGGCGGCTGGGAGAGCGAGGCCCTTCGCGCCTCCGCCTACGAAAGCGCCGACCGGCTCACCAACGAGCTGGCCACCATGTTCTTGCTCTTCAGCCAGCTATCGATGGTGGCGGGAGTCCTCCTCATCGTCCTGGTCGTGACGATGCTGGCCGGTGAGCGCCGACAGGAGTTCGGTGTCTCCCGAGCCATGGGGATGAAGCGCGGCAGGCTCGCCCTCATCCTGGTCATCGAAGGCCTGGGATATGCGATCCTGGCCTCGGTCATCGGAACCCTGGCGGGGTGGGTCGCGGGACTGGGCGCCTCCAAGATCCTGAGCGACCGTGTCACCGATCCCGCGTTGCCCCCGCCTCCGTTGGAATTCGGCTTCGATCCCGCGGCCATGGCCACCGCCTACCTCATCGGGGTCGGAGTGATCGCGGTGATCTTCACCGTCGCCGCCCTGCGCGCCTCCAAGGTCCACATCGTCGCGGCCTTGCGCGGCGCCGAGGAACCCACGAAGCGTCGACGCTGGACCCTGCCGTTGTGGTCACTACTGTTGTTGCTCGGGGCCGCGTCCACCGCCTTGGGGTTCCAGGAGGGTACCGCCCTGGAAACCCTGACCGGGCTCACCCTCGTGTTCGGTTCCTTGGGCGCGATCCTGCCCCGGCTTCGCGTACCGGCGCGTCTGGCCCACTCGCTGGGAGCGGTGGGGATCATCGCCCTGTGGTCTTTGCCCGGGGATCTGTTCGGTGACACCGGATCCGGTATCACCCTCTTCTTCCTGGCCGGGATGTCGTTGGTCGCGGCCGGCGTGTGGCTGTTCGTGGTCAACAGCGATCTGGTGCAGCGGCTGCTGCGTCGAGTGTTGGGTCCCCTTCCCGCGATGGCGTCGGTCGTGCCCATCTCCGTGGCCTACTCGATCCGTAACCGGGTCCAGGCCGGAATGACCATCGCGATGCTGAGCATCGTGGTCCTCACCATCACCCTCAGCGGCTTCGTGACCGCGGCGGTCAACGAGATCTATTCCGATCACCGATCGGTCACGGGAGGCTTCGACGTACGGGCCGAATGGGTCGCCGGGGAAGGCTCCCCGCCCGAGCTGCGCCGAATCCTCGACGAGAGCGAACGTATCGATAACGCCGAGGTAGCGCGTCTGGGCGGCTACGCGGAGGTGACCACCCTGGCGAGCCAGGTGGACGCCGACTCCGAGGCCGAGGAGGTCCGGGTCTGGGGAGTGGACGAGGACTACCTCCTGAGCAATCGCTACCCCGTGTATCTGCGAGCCCCCGGTTTCGACTCCTCCGAGGAGGTCTGGGACGAATTGCGGCGTTCCCCGAACACCGCGGTCGTGTCGGGCTCCGCGGTCCCGAGCGACTCGGCCGCCTTCGTCGGTGGCGGAAGTGACTTGGAACTCGAGGGTGTCGACGTCCTGGACGAGAGCCTGCCGAACAACCTCCGGTTGAAGGTGGAGGACCCCGATGGCGAGAAAACGACCACACTGCGTGTGATCGGCGTGGTGGACCGCAGCGCGGAGTACCTCGGAGACGTCATCACCTCCACCCAGGGATTGTCGAAGGTGACGGGCGAGGACTCCCCCGCCACGGCGTGGTTCCTCACCGCGAAGGACAGGGACGAGATCGACGAACTCGAACTCGCCGCCCAACGCGCCCTGATGGAGCACTCCGTCACCACCACCCCATTGGGTGAGGAGGTGGCCTTCCGGGCCGACTCCAACGGCGTGGTGCAGTGGTTGCTCATGGCCTTCATGGGGTTCGGCCTGGTGGTGGGTTGCGCGGCCCTGGGCGTGGTCAGCATTCGCTCGATCACCGAACGCCGAAACCAGATCGGAGTCCTCAGGGCGGTCGGAATGCAGCGGAGCGGGGTGCGCCGCCTGTTCCTCATCGAGTCCTTGCTGGTCACCGTGAGCGGGATCGCGTTGGGTGTGGGATTGTCTTTCGTGGTCTCCCCCGGCCTCGTCGACTCCCTCCGTGTCGATCTGCCCGGAGTGACCTACGTGGTCCCCTCCACCGTGCTCGTGGGGATCATCGGTGTCACCCTGGTCTTCTCCACCGTTGTCTCACTGCTCACCTCGAGAAGAGCCGGGGACGTACCACCCGCGGAGGCGCTTCGTGATCGAACATGAGGCGGTCACACCCACGCCGCTGTGGCGCAACACCTCCTTCAAGATCTTGTGGGGTGGGCAGTTCGCGGCGCAGTTGGGGCCCGGTGTCGGAGCCGTGCTCTACCCGATCGTCCTCATGGACGAGGGGGCGAGCCCCGCGCTCATCGGAACGTTGACCTTCGGCTTGGGGGTGGCGGCGATCGCCGCCCGGCTACCCGGTGGCGCCTTGGCCGACCGGTTCGATCGGCGTGGAGTCATGCTCGTGGCCCAGGGGACACGGGCCCTGGGCATGGGACTGTTGTGTTTCGGGTTGTTCACCGGCACCTCTTGGTTGCTCTGGCTGGTGATGTGCGTGGCCTTGGTGGACGTACTGGGCAACGAGGCCTATCGGTTCGCCGAACGAGCCGCGTTGCGTCACATCGTTCACCCCTCCCAGCTGTCACAGGCCGTCGGACAACACGAAGCGCGCAACCAGATCATCTCCATGATCGGTCCCGTGGTGGGCGGCTGGTTGATGTTGCTCTCTCGTGCCCTTCCCATCGGCGTGGTCGCCTTGGGGCAGGCGGGGGCCGCGCTCGGGTTGGTGTTCGTCAAGGAACGTCTTCAGAACGAGCGCGAGACCGCGCCCCCCCGAGGGGGTCCCCGGCCTCGGGGATGGACGGAGGCGTTCTCATGGATCCGCGCCAACCCCGCGGTGCGCGTACTCCTCATCGGTTGTGTGCCACCGAACCTGGTCATCAGCGGTGTCATGCTCACCATCGTGATGGCGGGCAATGAGGCCGGTGTCGGTACCGGCCAGATCGGCACCGTGTTCGGGGTCGCGGCCATGGGGGGGATCGCCGGAGCACTCTGCGCCTCCACCCTGCTACGGCGTTTCTCGCCCAGGGCCATCCTCCTGGCCGTGCTGTGGCTCCTTCCCGTGATGGTCCTGGCCACCGGCTCCCTCATCGACCACTGGACCGTGTTGTTCCCCCTCGCCATGGCCGTGGCCATGGCACCGCTACTGTCCATCATCTTGGCCACCTACCAGTTGCTCACCACACCGGACCGTCTCCAGGCACGTGTCGCCAGTACCTGCACCTTCATCACCGGGATCGCGGCCCCACTCGGCCCCCTGATCGCCGGCTTCGGACTGCAGTACTCGGGGACCATGCCCCTGTTCTTCGGCTTCGCCATGCTCATGCTCGGCGTCGCACTGTTGATCACGCTCCTGCCGAGCACACGACGCCTGTCCAGCCTCCCCCGGGCCGCCGTCGCCCCGACGGGAGAGCCCCCCCAGCAAACTCCCCCCAGCGCGAAGGATGTCCCATGAGTTCATCGCCGCCCCTATCACCAGCGCCATCCATGTCAGGCGACACGCTCTCCAACAAGGTTCCCGTCGGGATCTTGGGTGTGGGGGCGTACGCTCCCTCGGAGGTGGTCACCAACGAGGAGCTCACCCGGCATCTCGATACCACCGACGAGTGGATCGTCGCTCGCACGGGAATCCGAGAACGCAGGTTCCTCCCCGAAGGGGAGAACACCACCGACATGTGCGTACAGGCGGCCAGGCAGGCCCTGGAGGAGTCGGGCACACAGGCCCGAGAACTCAACGCCATCATCATCGCGACCTTCACCTTCGACCAATTGCTCCCCTCCACCGCATTGACGGTGGCCGAGCGCCTGGGCGCCCCTCAAGCGGTGGCGCTCGATCTCAACCAGGCGGCCTGTTCCGGTGGTCTGTACGGCATCTGGACCGGGGTGCACCTGCTTCAGAACGCTCACTTCCGGCGCGTATTGGTGATCGGGGCGGAGGCTCTGTCCCGAATCACCGACCCCATGGACCGGAGCACCCGGGTGTTCTTCGGCGATGCGGCAGGGGCCGCCGTCTTGGGACCGGTCGAGGAGGGCGCCGGTGTCCTCTCCTGGAGCCTGGGCGGAGCATTGTCGTACGGGGTGGAGGTTCCCGCCGGAGGCACACGCGAACCGTTCGGACCGGAGGTAGTCGGCACCGGGCGCCAGTACTTGAAGATGAACGGCCCCGAGGTGTGGGAACAGGTACTGACCCGGCTCCCTCCGAGCGTGGAGGAGGCGTTGAAGCTGGTCTCCCTCACCGCGGACGAGGTCGATCACTACGTTTTCCACCAGGCCAACAAGAACCTGGTGGAGCGTCTCATGGACATGTTGGGCCAGAAACGGGAAAAGGCGACGACCACCATCGAGACACTCGGTAACACCGGCGCGGCGACCATCTTCACGGTGTTGAGACGACTCCGAGAGGTCGACCGGCCCCGTCCGGGAGAGCATGTCCTCATCTCCGTGATCGGGGCCGGTTTCCTTTGGGGAAGCATGTGTCTTCGTCAACAGGAACCGGCGGCCTGACCCCTCACCAGGTCGACGAGGTCGCCCACCCTGTACAGATCGTCGAAGGCCTCCTCCGACAACTCCACCCCCCACCGTTCTTTGACCAGTAGACGGATCTCGAATCCCGCGATCGAATCCACGCCCACATCCTCCAAAAAATCATCTCTGCGGAGCATCGCATTCTCGTCGTCAATCGACTTCCGAATGACGTTGAGGATGTCTTCCGTATCGATGGTCTCCATCATTATGGGCTCCCGCTGTGGTCTATTCACTTTCCATGGCGCGGCCATAGTACACAATAATTTCGACATCATCTACGTTGATTGGAGCAATACATGGCCTCCGGTTCCGCTTTTGAAGGCGAAGTCAAGAAGATCTATGTCGAGTTGTTCGAACTCGACACCGACCCCGGATCCATCACCACGGACGAGGAGTTGTTCGGCCCTCAGTGTGACTACGGGATCGACTCGATGGACGTTCTGCGCTTTCTCGCCGAGCTCCGCAGCCGTTACGACCTGGACGTCTCCGAGATCGCCACGGAGACCTTCCGTACGGCCGGCTCCATCGCGAACTTCCTCAGTGAGCGCGAGGCGGGTTCCACCACGGCGGACTCCCGATGAAGGGCGCGCTCGTCACCGTCTCCGCGATCGAGGAGGACGAGTACCCGTTGGTGGCACAGTGGTTTCGCCGCGGTGTGGTCGGTGCCCTGAGCACCGGCGGCACCGCGGGGTTCACCAGTACCACCGACATACGCGCGGCCGTCGAGAAGGGCCCCGAGAAGTTCGCCATGGTCAGGACACACGACGGTGTGCCGGTCGGCCTGGTGCAGTGGCGTCAGCGCAAGTATCCGGGCAGCTACACCGTCGGTGGGGTCATCGGTGACAGCGAACTGTGGGACTCGGGCTGCGGCGGGGAGGCCTCCTGGCTACTGGTCCATGAACTGTTCCACGCCCACAACGCCCATCGGGTTGAATTCGTGACGGCCTCCTTCAACGTCCGGGTCATCCGGATGTTGATCAAATCCGGAATGGTCATCGAAGGAATTCTGCGCGACTACTTCTTCCTCGATGGTGAATATCATGACGCGATCGTCACATCATATCTGCGCGAAGAGTACTACAGTGCGGACGCCTCGGGAATGACCGGCGACGGTTTCTACGGGGACACGATCCCCGCTTCGGACAAAGCCGAGGCACGAGCACTTCTTAGCGACTATATGCAGAACCATTGGCTAGACGCCATCAAGAGATCTTACACATTGGGAGAGTGAGTCAACATTGGAACTCGAATCGAAGGTCGCTCTGGTCACCGGTGGCGGTAGCGGCATCGGCCGTGCGGTAGCCCTGCGGCTCGCCGAGCGCGGGGCTACCGTGGCGGTCGGCTATCTGTCCCGTGCCGAGGTGGCGAACAAGACCGTCGAGGAGATCCGCGGCGCGGGCGGCACCGCCATCGCGCTCAACATCGACGTGCGCGACTACGAGTCGGTCTCCCAGGCCGTACAGAGGATCACCCGCGAACACAAGCGGATCGACGTCCTGGTCAACAACGCGGGCATCTGCACGGCCGGCACGATCGTCTCGACCGACTCCACCGAAGGCTGGACCGACGTCATCCAGACGAACCTGGTCGGCGCCTACCACTGCATCAAGGCCTGTTCCCTTCCGATGATGCTCCAGCGCTCCGGAGCGATCGTGAACGTTTCGTCCATCCTCGGTCTGGTCGGCAAGGGCGGGCTGAGCGCTTACTGCGCCAGTAAGGCCGGACTGTCCGGACTCACTGCCTCCCTTTCCGCCGAGTTCGCCATGCACGGGGTCCGGGTCAACGCCGTGGCCCCCGGCTATTCCGACGACACGGGGATGATCCAGCAATTCCCGATCGAGCAGAAGGAGGTCATCATCAACGAGCGCATCCCCTTGCAACGGCCGGCCGAACCCGAGGAGATCGCCGAGGCCATCGTCTTCTTGGCCGGTGACTCCTCCAGCTACATGACCGGGCAGACGATGGTCGTGGACGGCGGTCTGACCTCCGTGATCCGAGGGATGGCGAAGACCCGATGAGCTCTGGGACGGCGATTCTCTTCAACCCGCAAGTGGCGATGAGGCCCGGGGACTATCGAGACCTCTTCGAGACGCTACCTCTGGTCCCGCGACTCCTGAAGGACGCCTCCTGCGCGATCGACGTCGATCTGACGGAGGCCTTCCACTCCGCGGACGCCGACCTGGTCAACCAGGGTCCGCTGATCAGACCCATGTCGGTGGCGCTCGCCATCGCCCTGTACGAGTCACTTCCCGCAGAACACCGTGAGAACGTGGAGTACGTCGCGGGGTTGAGCCTGGGACAGATCACCGCGGCGGCGGCCGCTGGAGCCCTCGATTTCGCCGACGCGGTACGGACCGTACGCACGATGGCCACCATCGAGGACGAGGTGTTCGCGGGGCGGGACTACGGAAGCACCTTCTGCTACTGCGTCGACCTGGCGGCCATCCACTCCAAGATCGACGAGTTGACCGAACAGGGGCTGGAGGTGGCCCCGTGCGCCGTCACCGGTGATGACCAGATGGTGGTCTCGGGTGAGGGCACGGCCCTGACCTCCATCAATGAGTTCGCCGCGGCCAGAGGAGGCGTCGGCGTGCGGATCCCGCACGGCCCTCCCGGGCACTCGCCCATGTTGGCGGAGGCCGAGCGCCGTTTCGGCGCTGAATGGGCCGAAGCATCTCGTGTGGTCGATCCGCGGGTGCCACTGATCTGCAACATGCGCTCCACTTCTTTGTCCACGGCGGAGGAAGTACGGGAGGCGATCATCACCCAATACACCCGGACCGTCTACTGGGCGAAAGGAATCGAAAACCTCATGGAGATGGGGACCGATCGGTTCGTCGTGGTCGGCCCTGGCCACTTCATCGCCAAATCCTTCCGCTTCATGTCCCTGGCGAAGAAAGCCGAGGTGGTCCGCTTCGACCAGGCCTCCTCTTTCCTCCAAGGATCGGAGAGCGGTATATGAAAGCTGTTCTCTTCGGCGGCACGGTGCCGCCTCTGCATGCCAAGATCGGTGAATTCCTCCAGACGGACCCGTTCGCCCGGGCCCGCCTGGAGGAAGCCGAGGAGGTACTCGGCACCCGCATCCTTCCGAAATTCAGCCGAACCTCGGAATCCTACTCCCCTGAGGCGAGGCAGGCCTATCTGGTCACCTGTATCGCTCTGGCCGATCGAGTCAAAGCGGAGGAAGGCGAGGCCGCTTACTGCGCGGCGGCGAGCATCGGGCACCTGCCGGCGTTGCACTATGTGGGCGCGCTCTCGTTCGAGGACATGATGCGCCTCGGTCAAAGAGTGGCCACCTGTGAGAACGAGTGGAACTCACGCGAGCACGGAACCGCGTCCCATTTCATGTACCGGGTCGATCGCGCCCGGTTGGCCGAATTGTGCGCACTGGTCGAATCCGTCGGTGGTTGGGCCGAGGTGGCGGGGCACTTCAGCGAAGAGATCCACCTGCTCAATGTTTCGGCCGAACACCTTCCCCTGTTGGAACGCGAGGTCCGTGCCCAGGGCGGAGTCTCGGTCCTTTCCTTCCCCCAGGCCGAACACAGCACCGCCAACCATCCACTGCGCGAGCGTCTGACAATGGCCACCGCGACCTTCCGGTTCACCACCGCCGACGTGGGCTTCGTCCGTGGTTCGGACGGTGCGGTGCTGCGTTCGGCGGAGGAATTGCGGACGCTGATCCAGGACGACTGCGTCACCCGGGTCGACTTCCCCCTGGTCGTGGACCGGCTCTTGGGCCTTGGTGTGGGCGAGGTTCACGTGATCGGACCAGGCAACCTGTTCGAACGCTTGACCAAGGAACACTTCCGAACCACGGTGCTCGCGCCGGACGCTCGTGCTCGAGGGTTGAACGTGCCCGAGGGTGGGCCTGCCCGCCTCAGCAGTGCTCCTGTCGGCTCGTCGTGAAAGGTGAAGGACACGATGGGAAAACTCTTCATCGACGGTGAAGAAATACCCCGATCCCGGCTCCAGGCGGACGTGCGCGACCTCGCCCGTGCCTTGGTGGCCTTGGGCGCGGGGCCCGGGAAGGGCGTGATCCTGGGCCGTGACGACCCTTACCCGGCGGTGGTCACGGCCCTCGTCGCCGAAGAGATCGGCACCCCCGTCCTCTGCCAGGCGGAGCGCTGGCGCTCCCTGACCTCCACACGACGAGTGGTCGCCGTGATCACCCCCGGCGACGCGGGTGGTCCCGTGTCCAGGGAGGTACCCGGCACCGACCGTCCCGATTTCTCCGATACGACGCACACCATCCTCTACACCTCGGGGAGTAGCGGTGAGCCCAAGGCCGTGGAGTTGTCGCGCGGGGCGATGGACTACCACCGGACCGACGTCGCCGCCCACGCGGGGGTGAGTGGACAGGACCGCATGCTGGTGCCCATGTCGTTGCTCAACTCCTACGGTTGGGGTCTGGTCCAGTACTGGCTCTCACACGGGTTCGAGATGCACGTCGAATCACGGCTGAGCATGGAGCGGGTGATCGAAAGACTGTCCACGGGTGCGTACAGCACCCTTGATGGTGTGGGTTCGATGTACGCCGGCCTCTTGGCCGCGGCGAAGGGGAACCCGGCTCTGGTATCGGCACTGTCCGCCCTCAGGTTTCGCGGATGTGGCGGGGACATGCTCCCCGTCTCCTTGGTGCATGACTACGTGGAGGTGGTGGGGGGACCGATCCATGACGGATACGGCCTCTCGGAGACGGTCGCTTGGGTCACACAGTCGGTTCCCCACGATTGGCGGTATGGAACGGTGGGCCCCCTCATCAAGGGGTCCTCGGCCCGGATCGACTCACGCACCGGTGAGGTGCACCTGCACGGTCCCGGCCTCATGGACGGCTACCTGGACGAGCCGGCCGCCAACGCCGAGACCTTCACCGAGGACGGATGGTTACGCACCGGTGATCGCGGATCACTCACCGACGACGGGCACCTCGTCATCGAAGGCCGAATCAAGGAGTCCTTGGTCGTTCACGGTGAGACCTTCCCCCCACGATTCGTCGAAGACGTCCTGACCTCCTGCACTCGGGTGATCGAGGCGGTCGTGGTAGGAGTACCGACCGGCAAGGCCAGGGGGGATCGTCTCGTGGCCTTCGCCGTGGTGGAACCAGGCCGAGAGGAAGAGGCCCTCGAACAGATGCGCGCGGCCCTCAACGACCAACTGGCCGTTCGTTTCAGGCCTCGCCAGATCCGCCTCATCAACGAGATGCCTCGGACACGAACCGACAAGGCCGATCGTCGCGCCCTGCGCGCCCGCGTCGTGGGTCCGGGGAGCCCGTAGAACCATCGAGAACACCACTTCGCCATTTGGAGTGTAATCGGATAAACACAATAAGAAACAAGAATAAATAAGACGAGGACCAGCCACCCGAGCAGGCTCGCCCCACTTTTTCCCATCAACCGGAGGACCCCCTCCGGCTATTTCTGATGGAATAAAAACCCCCGAAAGCAAAATCCGGAAAAATCTCCCCCCTCGTGTTGACAGAAGAAAATAAGCGGGCCTAGCATTACTCACGTTCGCGAACATCGAACCCCAGTCCACACTGGAAAACACGCTCCACGCAGGGCTGGGTTTCCGGAAAACTTGAACCCATTGAGCATCCCGAAAGGAATGGTTCCCATGCAGGAATTCGAAGAGATCATCACCGAGTCCACCATCGGCGACGAGGTCTCGGTCATCGACTTCGGCTGCTAAGTAGGCCGAACCCACCTCGGTCCCGGTGGCCGCGGAGAAGTATTCAAGGCCCCGTGGCGATGAATCGGATGATCCCGGTTCCCCACGGGGCCGCCCTTTTCGTCTCTCTGCGCAGAGGAATCCGCATGTCCGACACCGCCGTCAATACCTTCCGCCCTTCCCGGTTCAACGTCATGACCAGGACCGAGGAGGACGCCGTCGTCCTCTACAACTCCATGCGCGGGAGTGTCTTCAAGGTCCGCCCCCCGGTCAGCGAACGTGTGCACTCCCTGCTCCATAACCGCAAGCGTGTGCTGAACCGCACCGAGCACGCCGCAGAGAATGAACTGCGCTTGTTCGACACTCTGGTCGACAAGGGTTTTCTAGTGAGCACCGAGCGTGATGAGCTGGCCGACGCCGACGAACTTCGCGACCGCCGCAAGAACCGCACCGACCGCCTCGAATTGATCATCATGCCGACAGAGGCGTGCAACTTCCGCTGCACCTACTGTTACGAGGATTTCGCCCTCGGGCGCATGCTCACGCAGGTCCGGGAAGGGGTCAAGGCCCTGGTCAGGAAGTACCGGCGCGACCATGACATCGATAAGTTGACCGTCTCCTGGTTCGGTGGAGAGCCCTTGGTGGCCTTCGACGTCATCGAGGAGCTCAGCACCTACTTCCTGGAATTCTGCGCTGAGGAAGGTATCGACTACAGCGCCGGAATCACCACCAACGGACTCCTGCTCACACCCGAGGTGGCCGCCCGCTGCGCCGAACTCGGAATCAGTCACTACCAGATCACCTTGGACGGCCCGGCGCACACCCACGACTCCTCCCGGCACCTCATGGGTGGCGGAAAGACCTTCGACGACATCGTCGCCAACCTGACATCGATGTCCCGAACGGACACCGCGTTCAAGGCGCTCATCCGCACCAACTTCACCGAGGCCAATAGCGTCCACGTGCCCGAGCTGATCGACCAGCTCAGCGAGCTGTACGCCGATGACCCGCGCTTCCGCGTCATCTACCGTCCGGTCGGAGACTGGGGCGGCCCTCAGGGCGAGGATTCGGAGGCCTACTCCGGCAAGCAGGCCGAGCTCACCAAACTCGACCTGTGTTCGAGCGCCGCCGACTCCGGTCTGCGTCTGGCCGACGACGTGTTCCTCAAACCGAACGGCTCGGTCTGTTACGCGGCCTCTCCCTGGTCCTTCGTGATCCGCCCCAACGGCCTCATCAACAAGTGCACCGTCGCTTTGAGGGATCCGCGCAACGCGGTGGGTCTGCTCTCCGAGGACGGGGACCTTGGACTGAACGACGAGCTGATGAGCCTGTGGGTCGACAATGACGACGCCAAGGACTCCGGCTGCCATTCCTGCTTCTTCCGCCCCTCCTGCCAGGGTGCGCACTGTCCGCTGGTCCGGATCCAGGAGGGTCAGCGCCCATGCCCACCACAGAAGGTGTGGATCGGGCCCACCATCACCACGGCGGCCGGCATCGGGAGGGCGCGATGAAGGTTTCCCGATCCGCTCAGGTGGCCGTCGACGTCGACAGTACCTGGTGTGCCTGGACCACGGCCTCCGGTTCCGTCCAAGTCCTGAACCTGATGAACGAGGGCTTTGAGGAGGTCATCGACGCCGGGTGGGGGGACGCAGTCCACGCCGGCGCCGGAACAGGACGGTTTCTGATCCAGGAGGGTCGCAGCCTTCACGTCTGGTCCCCGGAGACCGGCTCCGAGGAGAAGGGCACGGTCGACCCTGGCGCGCTCCTACTCGAGTATCCGCGTGATGATGGCACGGCCATCGCCGCGGCCACGAAGACCTCACTGGAGCTGTTCGAGGGGGCCAAGACCTTGTTCTCCCAACCGCTTCAGGCCCCTCCGCTACTGCTGGCCTGGCAGCGTCGTCGACGCAACGTCCTGTGCCTACTGACGGACGGAACGACACACAAGGTCGATCCGAGGACGGGGCGGATCACCACCTTCCGAATCGCGTCCGACAAAGAGCTGTTCGTCTCCTGTTACGACGAGGTTCTCGGGGGGATATGGAGCGTCTCCACGGACAGCCCGGACGTGGCCTGCTTCGACCGTTTGGAGACGGATCCACCGACCCGGATCTACCGCAAGGAGCTGAACGTGGTTCCGGAGACGATCCGTACCTCGCACAGCGGTGAGTGGCTCATCATTCGTTCCTCCGACACCCGGCCCACCCTCCTATTCAACGTCAACAGCGACCGTGGGTTCGACGCCCCCGGAGAACTCGCCTCCCGTGGTGTGCCTGGCGTCTTCTCCTACGACAACCGCCTGGTCAGTGTGGAGGGGGACGTTTTCGAAACACTTCCGGTACCGGCGAGGGCCGACGTCCGTTCCCGAGATGGCCACCTCCCCACCGACGCCTTCTGGACGGCGCCGCCCCGGATGCATCGAGCCGCTCTGAGCAAAAGAAAGTCCGTGGCCGCGGAGAAGAGCAGGTGATCGCGTATGCCCACGAGCCATGACGACCTTCCCCTACGCTTCCTTTCCCCGGAGAACCGGCCGGCCAAGGTATCGCTGTGGAAACGTGCCCAGGTGTGCGCCCGGCAGATCCGGGAGGCGACCTCCGGGCACCGCCCCTTCGACACCCAGGCCTACTGTCGCGCGGCCAACCGTGGCGCCCTGGCCATGGCGATGGCGGGCGACATGGAAGAAAGCGAACGTTCCTGCCGACGACAGGCGCAACTCCTGCTCACCCTCATCCGCTCCGGTTCCCTGCCCCAACGGGAACTCCCCCGGGTCCTCCAACCCTGGATCAACATCGGTCGTCTTCGCGTCATCCAGGGTCGTTGCGAGGAGGCTCGCGCCCATTTCCCCTCTCCCGAGGCCCTCCACCGGGCCGGGGTGTTCGACGGGTGGTTGGATCAGGCCTGGGGTCTGACGCACGAGGAGTGCGATCTCATCCTCGGTTCCACCGAGGGCAGAGCCTTCGTGACCAACACCCACGTGGTGGAGACGGCAAAGGCCCACGCGCGGGCCGGGCGAGTCGACCTGTTGGCCGAACACGTCCGACGGTGGCACGACCTGGACGAAAAGCCGCCCCACCTACGTGAGGCCGCTGCTCTGCTCGCTCTGCGCGATGGTCGCACCGTCCCTTCCTTTTCCGGAAGGAACACCACCTCCCTGGCGGACGCCGCCATCGAGGTGCACGCGACGATGGTCGACCCGAACCGCTCCGGTTCCCTCGTCGAACGCCTCGAACTCCTCACCTCTCGTCCCGGCGACGCCGACCTGGTGACGGTGTTGCGGGCCGGTGCCGAGGTCTTGGCCGGTCACGACCGCGTGGGTGAGGCCTGTCGATTCCTGCGTTCGGTCATCACCCTCTGCCACGACATCGAGGACGAGGCCGAACTGTTCACGGCTCTCATGGCATTGGGACGTCTCGACCCGGATTCAGGTGCGGTCGACGAAGCCCGAAGGATCGCCTCCGACAGCGGATACGCGTTCGTCCGCACCAAAACGGGCATGCCGCCCCTGCGATCGGTGGCCGACGAACCCCGTCTGGCCGTGCTGAGGGACAGCGAGATCGACGCGGTGTCGAACTCGCTACCGACCATGGAGACCACATGAGGACCACGAGCACGAACCAGCCTTCGCCCAGCGCACGAAACGAGGTGCTGAGTCGGTTGGTGGGAGACACCGAAACCTTCCTCAAGCACTGGGAACTCGAATCCGTCGTGACCGCAGCGGACACGACCGTGGGTGAGGCGTTCGACCTCGAACGCGCCTTCTCACTGCTCAGGGCCCCTGGACTGCCCGTTTCCTCCTTTCGTCTGTTCCGTGATGGCGAGCCGGTCCCTCAGGAGGAATTCGCGACGCCCCGGGGCCGCCCCGGCCCCGGTCGAGAGCCCATCGCCAATGGGCGCGCGCTCCTCAACGCCTACGAACAAGGGGCGACGGTCATCTTCGAGGAGCTGCGCCTACTGGTCCCCGAAGTGGATGCGCTCGCCTGCGGGCTGGAGGAGGAGCTCGGGTTCGGGGTGTACTGCGCGGCTTTCCTGACTCCGGCGGGAAACGCGGGGGTCAGGCCGCATTTCGACCTGGCCAGTGGGCTACTGTGCCAGATTCACGGATCCAAGGCGTGGAGAGTGGGACTCCCCGAGACGGTCTGGCCCCTTGTGCCGAGCGGAGACAGCAGGCCGGAGTTCGAGCCCGTGCTGGAGACGGTGCTCCGCTCCGGCGAGACGTTGTACATCCCCAGGGGACACCCGCACGCCGGCACCGCGACGGAAGAGGTCTCCTTGCACTTGTCCTTCGCGATCAAACCCCGTACCTGGCGGGACGTCCTTCAGGCGCACTTGAAGAGCGAAGACCTCGAGGAATCCCTCCGAGAGATGCTGCCCTTGGACCACCGAGAGCTGACACGTGGGGAGCTGGTGGCCTCGGCCGTCGAACGCCTGCGCACGACGACCCGCTGAGGATCGACCGACAGGTGTGCTGAAGAGCCCACCCGAGTCCCTCCGCCCTACCCCGGTGACCTCGGGTAGGGCGGAGGCCGGCTCCACCTTCCTCGTCGAGGTCCGCCGGTACGCCCAACGTCAGCGAGCACCTGAGGGGGCCGGGTCCCAGGCCCATGGAAAGGCTCCGTTCTCGCGTCCCGACCGAACACGCGGCTCAGTGTTCGGGGTAGGCGGCCTGGATCCGTTCGGCCACGTACCCGAACCCTTTCGCCTCCAGCAGGCGCACCTGTTCACGAACGAACGCGGTGCGCTCCTGCCCCTCCTCGACCGAATCGATCAGCCCGCGCAGGATGGCCACCTGAACGTCCTGGCGCGCGGCCTCCTCGTCGTCCTCATGCTCGGCGGGCCACCAGTAGCTCTCGTATCCCTCATCATCGACCCCGCTGCCGGGGCCGGTCATGACGGTTTCATGGACGTGCTCGATGATCTGGCCGGACAGTTCCTCGCCGATGTCCGCACCGGGGCTCGATGGCCGCCTTGAGGAGGCCGCCGGGGCCGGGGCCCCACGCAGGGTCGCACGCACCACGTCGGCCTCGTGCTCGGCCTCCCACAGCGCCCGATCCTTGCGCAGGTCGACGACGCGGCGCAGACGTTCGGCGTCCTGATCCTCCAATTCGACCCGAACGTCGTCGGCCCACACCTCGACCATCCCGTCGGCGATCGCAGACTCCTCGGCGAACAGCGCTGACAGTTCGACCTCGACCAGGCCGCGGTCCTCGGGTCGGGTTCGGGCCAAGACATCGCGAGCGCGCAGCAGGATCGAGTACGAGGCGGGGCCGGCGGGGGGGCGC